>NZ_CP126170.1:157500-515000 GCF_033170385.1 Xanthomonas rydalmerensis
ACAAGCAGTAGGAGCTCGCAAGAGTGACTGCGTACCTTTTGTATAATGGGTCAGCGACTTACTGTTCGTGGCAAGCTTAACCGTATAGGGGAGGCGAAGGGAAACCGAGTCTGATAAGGGCGCATAGTCGCGGGCAGTAGACCCGAAACCGGGTGATCTAGTCATGCCCAGGGTGAAGGTCAGGTAACACTGACTGGAGGCCCGAACCCACTCCCGTTGCAAAGGTAGGGGATGAGGTGTGATTAGGAGTGAAAAGCTAATCGAACCCGGAGATAGCTGGTTCTCCTCGAAAGCTATTTAGGTAGCGCCTCATATGTATCCTCTCGGGGGTAGAGCACTGTTATGGCTAGGGGGTCATCGCGACTTACCAAACCATTGCAAACTCCGAATACCGAGACGGACTGTATGGGAGACACACGGCGGGTGCTAACGTCCGTCGTGAAAAGGGAAACAACCCAGACCCACAGCTAAGGTCCCAAATTCACTGCTAAGTGGAAAACGATGTGGAAAGGCATAGACAGCCAGGAGGTTGGCTTAGAAGCAGCCACCCTTTAAAGAAAGCGTAATAGCTCACTGGTCGAGTCGGTCTGCGCGGAAGATTTAACGGGGCTAAGCAGTGAACCGAAGCTTGGGGTGCATCGCGATAAGCGATGCGCGGTAGAGGAGCGTTCCGTAAGCCTGCGAAGGTGGATTGAGAAGTCCGCTGGAGGTATCGGAAGTGCGAATGCTGACATGAGTAACGACAATGCGGGTGAAAAACCCGCACGCCGAAAGCCCAAGGTTTCCTTGCGCAACGTTAATCGGCGCAGGGTGAGTCGGCCCCTAAGGCGAGGGCGAAAGCCGTAGTCGATGGGAAGCAGGTTAATATTCCTGCACCTCGCGTAAGTGCGATGGAGGGACGGAGAAGGTTAGGTGTACCGGGCGTTGGTTGTCCCGGGGAAAGGCGGTAGGTTTGGATCTTTGGCAAATCCGGGATCCTTTAAGACCGAGCACCGAGACGAGTCTTTTAGACGAAGTCACTGATACCACGCTTCCAGGAAAAGCTCCTAAGCTTCAGCTTACGCAGACCGTACCGTAAACCGACACAGGTGGGTAGGATGAGAATTCTCAGGCGCTTGAGAGAACTCGGGTGAAGGAACTAGGCAACATGGCACCGTAACTTCGGGAGAAGGTGCACCCTTTTTGGTGGCTCGTGCGAGCTATAGCTGAAGAGGGTCGCAGAAACCAGGCCGCTGCGACTGTTTATCAAAAACACAGCACTCTGCAAACACGAAAGTGGACGTATAGGGTGTGACGCCTGCCCGGTGCTGGAAGGTTAATTGATGGGGTCAGCCGCAAGGCGAAGCTCTTGATCGAAGCCCCAGTAAACGGCGGCCGTAACTATAACGGTCCTAAGGTAGCGAAATTCCTTGTCGGGTAAGTTCCGACCTGCACGAATGGCGTAACGACAGCGGCGCTGTCTCCACCCGAGACTCAGTGAAATTGAAATCGCTGTGAAGATGCAGCGTTCCCGTGGCAAGACGGAAAGACCCCGTGAACCTTTACTATAGCTTTACACTGAACGTTGAGTTCGTCTGTGTAGGATAGGTGGGAGGCTATGAAACTGTGGCGCTAGCTGCAGTGGAGCCATCCTTGAAATACCACCCTGTCGTGCTTGACGTTCTAACCTAGGTCCGTAATCCGGATCGGGGACCGTGTATGGTGGGTAGTTTGACTGGGGCGGTCTCCTCCTAAAGAGTAACGGAGGAGCACGAAGGTACGCTCAGCGCGGTCGGACATCGCGCACTGTGTGCAAAGGCATAAGCGTGCTTGACTGCAAGATCGACGGATCAAGCAGGTACGAAAGTAGGTCTTAGTGATCCGGTGGTTCTGTATGGAAGGGCCATCGCTCAACGGATAAAAGGTACTCCGGGGATAACAGGCTGATACCGCCCAAGAGTTCATATCGACGGCGGTGTTTGGCACCTCGATGTCGGCTCATCACATCCTGGGGCTGTAGTCGGTCCCAAGGGTATGGCTGTTCGCCATTTAAAGTGGTACGCGAGCTGGGTTCAGAACGTCGTGAGACAGTTCGGTCCCTATCTGCCATGGGCGTTGGAGATTTGAGAGGGGCTGCTCCTAGTACGAGAGGACCGGAGTGGACGAACCTCTGGTGTTCCGGTTGTCACGCCAGTGGCATTGCCGGGTAGCTATGTTCGGAAGCGATAACCGCTGAAAGCATCTAAGCGGGAAGCGCGCCTCAAGATGAGATCTCCCGGGACACAAGTCCCCTAAAGGAACCATGTAGACTACGTGGTTGATAGGTCAGGTGTGTAAGTGCAGCAATGCATTGAGCTAACTGATACTAATGATCCGTGCGGCTTGACCATATAACCTCAAGATGCTTCCTCATTAAGCATCCCTTAGCGCGACACACGTCGATCGCTCTCACTCGCTCGCTACATCACACCCTATGAGAGGCTGGCGCCCATGCCGTCCTCGGTCCAACAACCGAGTACCGTGCACGTGGCGACACTCCAACCGTCTCCCTGGTGAAATTAGCGCTGTGGAACCACCCGATCCCATCCCGAACTCGGAAGTGAAACGCAGCTGCGCCGATGGTAGTGTGGCTCAAGCCATGCGAGAGTAGGTCATCGCCAGGGGCTTTACCCCAAATCCCCGTCCCAAAAGGACGGGGATTTTTTATTGCGCGAGAAAAAAGCGATTGCGCGAAAAAAACTTCGATCCATGCGATTGCTGCGTCAGTCACGCGAACGCCGCCGCGTCGGCCGTAAACCACAGCACCAGCGGCGACCTCACGCCCTCTGCTGCGACCCTGATCCTGCGCCGATCATGCAACTGGCTTCCCTCGCTGCAACGGCATGACCGCGCCGTAGAATCGGCCCAACCGCCGGAGCCACGCAGACCTGCACCCACCGGATACCTGCGACTGCCGCCGCCATCGTGGTCGCTGCCACGGTCACGTCGTCTTCTGCACCGTGCGTTTCACGGATCGCCCTGATGGCGTTGTAAGGCAGCTGGCTCGCCTCGATGGCAAGCGCTGAACCAGTGGGATGCGCCGGCAGGGACGGATGCGGCAAGACATGCGACGGCATCCTGGGTGGCGGGTGCCGACAAGGGGCTCTGCGGCCTACCGAACAGATCGCCAGGGCCACCCGGATGCACAGCGCGACAGGCTGCCGGCTCAATTAAACAGCCTTGCTGCCCGGCACCAGGTCCCGTGCGATCAGCCGCCATTCAATCCCGTCCGAACGCCACTGCATCCGGCGGCGTCTCGCGTCCAGCCGGGCGCCCAGCGAGTCGGCGCCCGGCGCAACCGCGGCGCCACGAGGGGGCCGCGCTACCGTGCCTTGTCCGGCAACAGGCTGATCCCCAAACGCCAGGACGATGTGCCGTGGCCGAGTTGTTGGGCCAGGCGCGCGCAGGCTGGATCGTAGGCCGCCGCAAGCACCAGCAACGGTACCGCGCCCTCCGCTGCGTACGGCGCACCGATTACGTGGCCGGCTTCGCCGTTGTCCGAGCGCGCCTTGTCGAAGGGCACCTGGCTGCCGACGAACTCGGCATGGCTGCGTTCGCCGCGCAGATACGGCAGCAGCCAGTCGACGCTGCGCGCCAGCGATGCGCCGTTCGGCGCGCGCCAATGGTACAGATCCTCGCCGCGTTCGGAGAACAGCAGCGCCAGCGTCACCAGCGGGCGCAGGTCGTAGACGTGATAGGACAGCGCATCGCGCTCGACGAAATCGATGCTGCGGCCGTCGGGCAGCAGATTGTCGGCGATCTGTTGGCGAAAGCCGGTGCGGGCGTAGTCCAGCAAGCGGGTGTCGTCGAGCGCGGCGCCGATCATGCCTACGGTCTTCAGGCGGTGACTGTGCCAGTTGTTGGTGGCGGTCTTGCGCTTGAGATCGCGCGAGCCGATTTCGGCGTCGGCGATCTTTCGCATCCACGCGTCGATGGCGCGGCGTTGCGCGTCCGGCAGCGCCGGGCGGACGATGCGGTAGGCGAAGATCGCCGGTTCCAGCCCGGTCTCGTCGATCGGGTTGCCGTTGGGCACGTTGCGCGCGGCCCATTGCGCAAGTTGGTCGCCCGCGGCCAGCGCGTCTGCGCGCTCGCCCTGCAAGGCGAAGCGCAGGGCCAGTGCCTGGATGCGTGCCATATCGCCGAGGCTGGCTTCGGTCGCCGCCTTCACCGGATCGCCATGCAGGCGGCCGCCGGTGCTCAGGTTGTCGAGCGGATGCGCGCCCTGTGCGCGTGCCGTATCGGCTAGCCGGGTCTGCGTCGCCTCGACCTCGCGCCAGGTTGGGTCGGTTGCTGCTGACGCATGCAACTGTTGCCATTGTGCTGTGGTCGGCCAAAGCCGCTGTACTGCAGCGGCCGGAGTGCTGTGCGTCAGCGAGAGTCCGGCAAGCACCATGCCGAGCATGGCGTGCGATGAGCGAGGCATGGCGATCTCCAGAGCCAGGTGCGCGAGCATTGTCGGGCGACTGTAGGCGCCGTGCGGTGAATGGGGGATGGCCCGGGTGCGGGAGCACGGTGGTCAGCATGCTCGCCGGTTCGTGTATGGCGATTGGGCGTATCGGCGCCAGCGCGGCGTCATGCGCGCCAGGCTGCTTTCTCCCGATCTGAGGCGGCGTGCGCCGAATCGTTGTGGCGGCGACATGCGTGCCGTTACGCGGTGTGAGGGCACGGAGCAGCAGTGGCTTCAGTCTAGGCGTGCCTGCCCTGTCAGGCCCGCCCGAAGCCGCTCCATGACCGGATCGCCCCGATGAGGCGTGCTGATCGCCTTCTCGGCTGCCGGCTGTCGGCTGCCGAGAAGGTGACGTCATGCTGGATCACCACGTCGTTTGTGGGGCATCGCCGCATGGGCACGATGGCCATTGAATGACTGGCAAGGCGCCAAGCCTCGCATCGTCCGCCAGCGAGGGCGCTTCGCGCTCCGTACCCTCACCCCAACCCCTCTCCCGATGGGAGAGGGGCTTTCGCGTTCCGTTCTCTTCCCGGGACCGCGGCCCTTTTCGGGGAGGCCCCGAAAGGGCGGATGAGGGGGCGGGCGATGTCTCGTTCGATGTTCCGTTGCGTCGATGTGCCCGATCACCAGCATCCATTCACCCTCTGCAACGCACCGCCCTACCGGGCCCGATCCAGCAACCAGAGTTCGACGCGCTCGTTGCGTGCCTTGGCCTCCGCGTCCTCGCCGCCGACCAGCGGACGCAGCGCGCCGAGGCCGCGGACGCGTTCTACCGCGACGCCACGTTGCACCAGGTACGCGGCGACGACGTCGGCGCGGTCGTTGCTGGCGATGGTCGGGTACAGGCGGTTGGCGCTGTCGGGTGTGGCGAAGCCGATCACCGCCAGGGCGCGGCCATGCATTGCCGGCTGTTGCATGAAGGCGACCAGCCGGTCCAGGTCCTGGGCGCTGCGCGCTTCGTACATCCCATTGAGCGACTGCAGGCTGAAACGCAGCGTGGTGGTCAGGCGCCGGGCGCCGGTGCTTGCCTGGCCATAGGCAGCGTCCGCGCGGGCAGCAGCGGTCCCGGTTTGTAGCGTGGCCGGATCCACGTCGATCGCCAGGGAGATCGGGCCGAGCCGACGCACCAGCTGTTGCGCCTGGGGTCCGATCGCATACAGGGCCAGGCTGCGGCCGAGCGCCGACATCATCTGGCCGCCATACAGGCTGTAGCGCTGGACCAGCGGATAGTCCTCGCCGCGCACTGCGGCCGCGCTCGGGGCCACGGCGGCACCGCCGTCGGCGATGGCCAGCGCTCGCGTGCCGGCCGGCACCGACGTGGTCAGTCCGACGATCGCCAGTGCCTCGGGATGGCCGACGACGGCGCGTGCAGCCTCGGTCAGGTCGGCATGCACGACATCTCCCGGCGCGCGCAGCGCGGGCAGCGCCAGACGTTCGCGCAGGAAGTCGTCGAGCCCGCCGGGCGTGGCGCGACGATGCAGCGCGATCGGCAGGTCTGCGCCGCCGACTTGCGACCAACGGGGCGCGCGTCCACTCAGGATGTCGCGCAATTGCGCCACGCTCAGCGTGGCGATGGGGTTGTCGGCGGCGACCAGGACCCGCGCACCGTCCAGGGCCACGACGAACTGCTGGTCGGGCGAGGCGAGGTCGCCGAGCTGCCAGGCGGCCTCGCGCTCGCGCGCGTCGGGCTGGCGCGCCAGCATCGCCAGCTCGGCATCACCATGCACGAGGTCGGCGATGCCGGCGGCCGAGCCGGTGCCAGCGATCTCGACCACCAGCGGCGCATCGTCGCGCACCGCGGCGATCTCCAGCGTGGTCGCATCGACGCGACGACGTTGCAGTTGCCGGTAGCCCATGCTCTGCAGCCAGGATTCCACCAGCGCCGGCATCAGCCGCGCGCCGAGGCTGTTGGAGCCGTGCACGCGCAGGCGCTCGGCCGGTTGCGCAGACGCGGATGGAAGCGCGCACAGCGTGGCCGCGCCGAGCAGCAGCAGGCGCAGGGTGAAACGCAACATGGGATCCCCCCTGGGATCTGGACAGGCGCGGCAGTGTTGGCGATCGGCGTGACATCGCGGTGACTGTGCGCGCGGTCACGCACGACAACGCGGCGTCACGGCGTGACCTGTCGGCGGTCCGCGCGTGCTGCGATCGCGCGGGACCGGAGGAACGTCAGGCAGACGCGAGGCGGCGGTCGGCGGCTTGCGCCCAGCGTGCGGCGATCGCCGGCGAGGTGATGCACACGGCGCTGTCGGTGACCGTGGTCACCGCGCGCTCCAGCAACTGGATATCGGCTTCGTGCTGGCGCGCGACATGCGGATCCTCGAAGAAGATCGCGCGGTGGCAGCGCCGTTCCAGCACGCGATCGGCGATCTGCGCGTCGCCGCCCATCGGGCCGCTCTGGTAGCGGTGCACCCAGGGCTGGCCCTGCGGCCAGCCGCGGCTCCAGGCCAGTTCGTTGAGCCGCTGTCCGGTGGTGCCGGTGGCCACGCGCTCGGCGAAGCGCGACAGCAGATCGAAATGTTCGCTGGCGAAGGCCAGCATCTGCGGCTTCATCGCATCGTGCGCGATCAGCGCCAGGGTCTGCCGTTGCAGCGCGTACAGATCGTTGGCGCGGCGGTCCGGAGCCAGCGCAGCGTGGATGCGTTCCATCTCCACCCAGTCGCGGGCGCTGGCCACGGTGGAGATGAACGGCTTGCCGTGGATCACGCACTGGCGTTTGAGTGCGATCGCCTCAGGAAAGATCGAGGACGGGTCGACCGGATCGATCAGGTAGATCGCGCCGTCGAGGGTGCGCTCGGCGCCTTCCAGGCCCACGACTTCGGCCACCAGCTTCATCAGTCCGCCCTCGCGGCCGAACGGGTAGCGCTTGAGGCCGGCATAGCCGTGCAACAACCCGGCACGCACGATCGCCTCGTGGGTGCGGCCGACCGCATGCAGGCCGAGCTGCAGCTCGCGGATGCCGGCCTCGCTGGCATGCAGCCAGCGGAACAGCGCGGCATCCTTGCCCTGGTGGTGCAGTCGGTTGGCGGCCAGGCCCAGGCGCATGCGTCGATCCGTGCGGGAAAGGTGCGACAGTCTGCGCCCGATCGCGGCGCAGACTCAATCGCGATGCGATCGCCGTGCCGCCGCCGCCGATCGCGGCCCCGCTGGTGTCATTGCGTGACCTGCTGCGCACGTACCGCCAGCACGTCCATCTGCGGCTTGTCGGCGCCGCTCTTGTCCGGCTGCAGGTTGAATGCATAGTCGCTGCGCCACCAGGCGCCGCCGGCCCAGGCGGTCCAGCCCAGCCATACGTCGCCGTTGGCGTGGATGTAGTCGAGCATGGTGTCGAGTGCGGCCAGGCAGGTGGCGTCGCTGCTGCCGCCGAACTCGCCGAGGAACCCGCGATAGCCGTTGGCGCGCAACCACTGGGTGAACCCCTGCAGACGGTCCGCGCCGATGCTGCTGCCGACGCAGGCGGCGCTGGTGCCGGAGGAGTCGGGATCCAGGTACTGGTGCACTTCGAACGCCAGGTTGTCGGCGGGGTCGTGCACCGCCAGCAAGGCCTGCGCGTTGGACACGCCGTACCAGGTGCTGTTCCAACTGTGCGCGCCACTGAAGGCCGTGCCGGGCACAAGGATCAAATTGTCGGCGCCGGTGGCGCGGATCGCGTCGATCGACGCCTGTGCGATGCCGGCCCAATCGCCCGAAGCGAGGCCGTTGGGTTCGTTCATCAGCCCGAACACCACGCTGGCGTCGTTGCCGAAGACCAGCGACAGGCGCCGCCACAGATCGGCCAGCGCTGCCGCCGGGACCGCGTCGCCGCCGATGCGTACGCCGTCGTACTTGGCGTAGTTGTGCACGTCCAGGATCAGCTGCAGGTCGTAGCGCTTGGCGCGTTCGACCGCGGTGCGCAGGGCGTCGAGCTGCACGGGGTCGAGCGGGCCATTGGCCAGCGGCTGCAGCCGCTCCCACAGGAACGGCAGGCGCACGATGTTCATGCCCTGCGCGGCGGTGTACGCATAGTCGGCGTCGGTGGGATACACATAGTCCTTGAACAGCACGCCGGGCTTCTTCGCCGAATTGAACTCGGCACCGGCCAGGTTGATGCCGGCATAGCGCAGCGTCTGCTGCGCGTGGGCGAATGGCACGCAAGCGGCCATGAGCAGGCATAGCGCGGCGCGACGCCGCCATTGCGAGGAACGGGAAACGTGGTCGATGCGTGGCATGACGGATCCTTCGTGGGGAAGAGCGACAGGCGCCGCCGCGATGCGGCGTGCGCGGCCATCGCACACCGCTGCAACCGCCATGCCAGAGCGATCGTGGTCATCAGGAAAGTGCGACGCATTGCACGTCGCACGTCATGTGCCGGTGCGCGCGACGCTGTCGCGTGGGTCGTCGGATGCGTTCGTCGTTGCGCCGGCGCCGCGCTCAGCGTGTGATGCGCTGCGCCCAGGGCGCGAGGATCGTCATCTGCGGACGGTCATGGCCGTCGGCGTCGGGCTGCACGTTGAACGGATAGTCGGCGCGCCACCAGGCGCCGCCGGCCCAATAGCTCCAGCCCAGCCACAGCGTCGGATGCTGCGCGATGTCGGCGAGCATGCCGTCCAGCGCGCGGCGGCAGACGGGATTGTCGGCGGCGGCGAATTCGCCGAGAAAACCGAGATGACCGGTCTGCTGCAGCCAGCCGGTGAAGGCGCGCAGGCGTTCGGCGCCGATGCCCGCGCTCACGCAGACCGGGCTGGTGCCGCTGGAATCGGCGTCCAGGTACTGGTGCACTTCGATCGCCACGCGTTGCAGCGGGTCGCGCAGCGTGGCCAGCGCATCGGCGTTGGAGGCGCCGGCCACCGGCGTGTACCAGCTATGCGCGCCGGTCCACAGTGCGCCCGGCACCAGGATCAGGTTGCTGGCGCCGGTGCCGCGGATCGCATCGACGGCGGCCTGCGCCACGGTGGCCCACGCGGCCGGGGTGATGCCGTGCGGCTCGTTCATCAACCCGAAGACCACTGCATTGTCGCTGCCGTAGGCGCGCGCCAGACGCTGCCACAGGTCGACGAAGGCGGCGACCGGCAGACCGGTGCTGCCGATGAGGCGGCCGTCGTAGCGCGCGTAGTTGTGGATGTCCACGATCACGTACATGCCCTGCGCCTTGGCCTGCTGCACGGCGTCGTCGATCAGCGCCAGTTGCGCGGCGTCGAGCGGACCGCGCGGTTGCGGCTGCAGGCGTTCCCAGCGCACCGGCAGGCGCAGCAGGTTCATGCCCTTGCCGGCGAAATAGGTGTAGTCGCTGCTGCGCGGATAGGTGTAGTCGACACCGACGATGCCGGGGATCTTCGACGGCGCGATCTCCGCGCCGGACAGGTTGACGCCGGCGAAGCGCAGCGCCTCCTGTGCGTGCAGCGACGCCAGCGGAACGGACAGGCAAAGCAGCAATGCGGCACGCGATACGTGCCGCGAACGCCACCGCAAGGTGCGCGCGATCATGGTGGGTCTCCTTCGGCATCAGAGGGGGAACCCGGCCGAGGGAGATGCCAGGCCGGGCTGATGACTACGGTGTGCGGACACCGTAGTGCATTGCCGAGGACGAGGCGATGCCTTGCATGCGCGCATGCATGGATCTGTGCGGCTATTGGCAGCGCGAACCGGTACTGGATCGCGCTGCACCATGCGTGCAGCGCGAACGCCAGTGCGCCGTGCTGCGGTGATACGCGAAGTGTTGCCGGCATGCGGCGCCGGCAACGGCGGCTCACTTCTTGCCGGTGATCTCGCGGGCGTACTTGGACAGGATCGCCATCTGCGGCTTTTCGCTGCCGTCCTTGCCGGGCTGCACATTGAACGGATAGTCGGGCTTCCACCACGCGCCGGCCGCCCACCAGGTCCAACCCAGGATCACGTCGTCGTTCTTCTGCATGTAGCTGAGCATGTTCTCCAGCGCCTGGTTGCAGGTGGGCGTGTTGGCGGTGGCGAACTCGCCGATGAAGCCGACCTTCTTGTTTTCGCGCAGCCAGCTGACGAACCCGGCCAGCTTCTCGGCGCCAGCGGTGGCGCTGACGCACTCGCCCTTGGTGCCGCTGTTGTCGCGGTCCAGGTACTGGTGCGCTTCGAACGCCATGCGGTTGCGCGGATCCTTGAGCGGCTGCAGCGCCACTGCGTTGGATGTGCCGTAGGACGTGCTGCGCCAGCTGTGCGCGCCGGTGTAGGCGGTGCCCGGCACCAGGATCAGATTGTTGGCGCCGGCCTTGCGGATGGCGTCGATCGCCGCCTGCGCCGCGCTGGCCCAGTCGGTCGAGGACACCGCGTTGGGCTCGTTCATCAGCCCGAAGATGACGTTGTCGTCGCCCTTGAACTCTTTGGCCAAGCGCCGCCACAGATCGGCGAACACCGCGTCCGGGGCGCCCTCGCTGCCGACCAGCGCGCCGTTGTACTTGGCGTAGTTGTGCGGATCCAGGATCAGGTACAGGTGGTTGGCCTTGGCCTGCTCCACCGACTTCTTCAACAACGCCAGTTGCGCCGGGTCGAACTCGCCCTTGGCGGTGGGCTGCAGGCGCTCCCACAGGAACGGCAGGCGGATGGTGTTCATGCCCTTGCTGGCGAAGTAGCTGTAGTCGGTCGCCGTCGGGTAGGTGTAGTCCTTGTACAGCACGCCCGGTTTCTTGCCGGAGTTGAACTCGGCGCCGGACAGGTTGACGCCGGCGTACTTGAGCACGCTGCGGCCTTCGGCGGCGGCGTTGCAGGCGACGGTGGCGAGCAGCAGCGCCAGCGGCAGGGAACGCCAGCGCAGGGAACACGACGAGGAAAGCGACATGGGGGAGCTTCCTGGAGTGAGGGGGAGGCGCCGTCCGCGTCGGGGGAGTGCGGAGCGGCAGGCGCAAGCGTGCAAGGATCGCCCCCGTGATCGCCAGCCTGCATGCACCCGTGTTAGCCCGGCATTCACCTGGCGCAGACACGCCGCGCGCGGACGTTTGCTGCATCACGGCGCGTGCGTGGTGCAGCCGGCAGCGGCGCGTGACCGCCGTCGCGGCACTGCGTCCACCGTCTGCGCGCCAGTTGGGCGCAGCGAAGGTTGAGCGGTGGAGGGATGATCGCTAGGCCAGCGACGCTGCGTGCGCCGCGGCGGTGGAGGCGATCGTCGCCGCCGGCGGCAGCGACGAGGCGGTGGTGCTCGACGTGGCCGACGCCGCAGCCAGCGCGCAGGCGCTGGTGACGCTGCTGGAGGCCGACCGATCCAGGCATCACAGTATCTCGGCGACTGCATGGCACCGCGGTTGGGCGACGCGGCCTTCGGCCGCATCCCCTAGTCGAGCAAGTTTTTCCGTCGTCGTCGCTGTCGCCGTTCGCTCAGGCAGCGGCCTGGGTCGTCACCGGCAGACGGTTGCCGATCCATTCGGCGATGCTGGCCGCGGCGTCGCGGCCTTCGGCCACCGCGGTGACCACCAGATCGGCGCCGCGCACCGCGTCGCCGCCGGCGAACAGTTTCGGGTTGGTGGTCTGGTACGGCAGGCGGCCGCTGCCGTCGGGCTCGCTGCCGCCGGCGAGGATGCGACCGTTGACGGTGCCTTCCACGCCCTGCGCGGCCAGCCACTCGGGCACGCTCGGCGAGAAGCCGAAGGCGATGATGACCACGTCCGCGTCCAGCAGCGATTCGCTGCCTTCCACCGGGACCGCCGCCTGGCGTCCGCGCGCGTCCGGCTCGCCCAGACGGGTCTGCACCACACGCACGCCGACCAGGTTGCCGGCAGCGTCGGCTTCCACCGCCAGAGGCTGGCGATTGAACAGGAAGCGCACGCCTTCCTCGCGTGCATTGGCCACCTCGCGCGCCGAGCCGGGCATGTTGGCCTCGTCGCGCCGGTAGGCGCAGGTGACCTTGGCCGCGCCCAGGCGGATCGCGCTGCGCACGCAGTCCATGCCGGTATCGCCGCCGCCCAGCACGACCACGCGCTTGCCGCTGAGGTCGGGCAGCGCGATCTTGTCTTCCCAGCCGGCGATCGGCCGGCCCCAGGGATCGTTGCCGCCGACGATGCGGCTGTTCTGCACCAGGAACGGCAGCGCCGGCAGCACGCCGGGCAGATCCTGGCCGGGCAGGCCGCCATCGGTGTAGCGATAGGCGCCGGTGCCCAGGAACACCGCGTCGTACTCGCCGAGCAGCTGCTCCAGGCTCACGTCGCGGCCGATCTCCACGCCCAGCCGGAACTGCACGCCCATGCCTTCGAGCACCTCGCGGCGCTTGCCGATCACGCTCTTGTCCAGCTTGAAGCTGGGGATGCCGAACTGCAGCAATCCGCCGATCTGCTCGTAGCGGTCGTACACCACCGCCTGGATGCCGGCGCGGGCCAGACGGTCGGCGCAGCTCAGCCCGGCCGGGCCGGCGCCGATCACCGCCACGCGCTTGCCGGTGGGCTCGACCTGGCTCAGGTCCGGGCGCCAGCCGTTGTTGAGCGCGGTGTCGACGATGTACTTCTCGACCGCACCGATGGTGACCGCACCGAACTCCTCCAGCGTGCAGCTGCCTTCGCACAGGCGATCCTGCGGGCACACCCGGCCGCACACTTCCGGCAGCGGGTTGGTGCTGTGGCACAGCGCCGCGGCCTCTTCGATGCGGTTTTCCTGCACCAGTTGCAGCCACTGCGGGATGGCGTTGTGCACCGGACACTTCCAGCTGCAGTACGGGTTGCCGCAATCCAGGCAGCGCCCGGCCTGGTACTGCGCATCGGCCTTGTCGAACTTGCCGTACAGCTCGTTCCAGTCGCCGGAGGTGCGCAGTTCCACCGGAATGCGCTGCGGCATCTGCCGCGGCAGGTCGAGGAACTGGAAGGCGTGTTTGCGGCTCATAAGGCTGGGATTCGTAATTGGGGATTGGGGATTCGCGAACCCCGGGAGAGGGCGCTGGGGTGGGACGAATCCCGAATCCCCAATGCCCAATCCCGGCCGTTGCGGCGCGCCGCCATCAGGCAGCTCGGCGCAGCGATTCCGTCAGCGACTCGATGCTCGCCGCCTTCGGTTTGACCAGCCAGAACTTGCCGACGTAGTCGCGGAATTCGTCGAGGATCTGCTGCGCCCAGATGCTGCCGGTCAGCTCGCGGTGGCGGCTGATCAGTTTGTGCAGGTGCTGGCGGTGGCTCTCGAAGCCTTCGGCGGAGATGCGGTGGATGTCGATCAGTTCGTGGTTGTAGCGGTCGACGAAGTCGCGGTCCACGTCGAGCACGTAGGCCAGGCCGCCGGTGAAGCCGGCGCCGAAGTTCAGCCCGACCTTGCCCAGCACCAGCACGATGCCGTCGGTCATGTACTCGCAGCAGTGGTCGCCGGCACCCTCGATCACCGCCAGCGCGCCGGAATTGCGCACCGCGAAGCGCTCGCCGGCGCGGCCGGCGGCGTACAACTCGCCGCCGGTGGCGCCGTACAGGCAGGTGTTGCCGACGATCGCGGTGCTGCGCGCCTCGAAGCGCGCCCCGCGCGGCGGGCGCACCACCAGCCGGCCGCCGGCCATGCCCTTGCCGACGTAGTCGTTGGCCTCGCCCTCCAGTTCCAGCTGCAGGCCGCCGGCGTTGAACGCGCCGAAGCTCTGCCCGGCCGAGCCGCGGAAGCGCAGGGTCAGCGGCGCATCGGCCATGCCATGGTTGCCGTGGATGCGGGCGATGGCACCGGACAGGCGCGCACCGATCGAGCGGTCGGTGTTGTGGATCAGGAAGCGATGATCGCCGCCGGTCTTCTTGGCGATCGCGTCGGCGAGCAGGCCGTCCATCTGCGTGGCCAGGCTGTCCGGCGATTCGTACAGGCGCTGCGCGGCGCAGTGGCCGCCGTCGTGGCGCACGTCCTTGAGCAGCCGCGACAGGTCCACGCGCACGCCTTCGCGCGGCGACACGTCCAGTTGCTGCAGCAGTTCGGTGCGGCCGACGATCTCGTCCAGCGAGCGCACGCCCAGGTACGACAGCCATTGCCGCACTTCCTCGGCCAGCAGGCGGAAGAAATTCTCCACGCGCTCGGGCAGGCCGACGAAATAGTTGGCGCGCAGGCGCTCGTCCTGGGTGGCCACGCCGGTGGCGCAGTTGTTGAGGTGGCAGATGCGCAGGTACTTGCAGCCGAGCACGATCATCGGCCCGGTGCCGAAGCCGAAGCTGTCCGCGCCCAGGATCGCCGCCTTGACCACGTCCAGGCCGGTCTTCAGGCCGCCGTCGGTCTGCAGGATGGTGCGCGTGCGCAGGTCGTTGGCGACCAGCGCCTGGTGCGACTCGGCCACGCCCAGTTCCCACGGCACGCCGGCGTAGCGGATCGAGCTGACCGGGCTGGCGCCGGTGCCGCCGTCGTGGCCGGACACGGTGATCAGGTCGGCGCCGGCCTTGACCACGCCGGCGGCGATGGTGCCCACGCCGGCATGGCTGACCAGCTTCACCGACACCAGCGCGCTGGGGTTGACCTGCTTGAGGTCGTAGATCAACTGCGCGAGGTCTTCGATCGAGTAGATGTCGTGATGCGGCGGCGGCGAGATCAGGCCGATGCCCGGCTTGGCGTAGCGCAGCCGCGCGATCAGTTCGTTGACCTTGTGCCCGGGCAGCTGGCCGCCTTCGCCGGGCTTGGCGCCCTGCGCGACCTTGATCTGCAGCACTTCGGCGTTGACCAGGTATTCGGGGGTGACGCCGAAGCGGCCGGAGGCCACCTGCTTGATCTTGGACCGCTTCTCGGTGCCGTAGCGCGCCGGGTCTTCGCCGCCTTCGCCGGAATTGCTGCGCCCGCCGAGGCGGTTCATCGCGATCGCCAGCGCCTCGTGCGCCTCCGGCGACAGCGCGCCGAGGCTGATCGCGGCGGTGTCGAAGCGGCGCAGCAGGTCTTCGGCCGGCGCCACCTCGTCCAGCGGTGTCGGCGTCGCCGCGCGCTTGAGTTGCAGCAGGTCGCGCAGGGCCGAGGCCGGACGCCCGTGCACCGCGGCGGCGTAGGCGTCCCAGTCGGCCTGCAGGCCGCTGCGCGTGGCGCGCTGCAGGGTCAGCACCACGTCCGGGTTGTACATGTGGTACTCGCCGCCGTGCACGTACTTGAGCAGGCCGCCCACTTCCGGCTTGAGCAGGTCGTTCCAGGCGCGCGCGGCCAGTTGCCGCGCCTCGGTGTCCAGCCGCGCCAGGTTCACCCCGCCGATGCGCGCGGCGGTGTCTGGGAAGCACAGCGCCACCACGTCCGGATCCAGCCCGACGATCTCGAACAGTTGCGCGCCGCGGTAGCTGGCGATGGTGCAGATGCCCATCTTGGAGATGATCTTGGACAGGCCCTTGTAGATGCCCTTGCGGTACTTGCGGCCGATCTGGGTCTGCTCGCCGCCGCTCTTGAGCAGCAGGATGCCGCGCCGGCCCAGGTCGAACAGGGTCTGGTAGGCCAGGTACGGATACACCGCGGTGGCGCCGAAGCCGAGCAGGCAGGCCATGTGGTGCGGATCGCGCGCGGTGCCGGTCTCGATGATCAGGTTGACGTCGCAGCGCAGGCCGACCCGCGAGAGGTGGTGGTGCACCGCGCCGGTGGCCAGCAGCGCATGCGCCATCGGTCGTTCCGGCACCGGGTAGCGGTCGGTCAGCAGCAGCATGACCTTGCCGTCGCGCGCGGCCTGTTCGGCCTCGGCGCAGATGCGCTTGAGCCCGGCCTCCAGGCCTTCCTCGACGCTGTAGGACAGGTCGATCTGCGCGTTGCGGGTCTGGTACTGCTCCATCTTCAGCAACTGCCGCAGCTTGCGCTGGCTGAGCACCGGCGAGTTGAGGATGACGTGGTTCACCGTCTCCGGGCCGGCATGGAAGATGTTGGTCTCCTTGCCGAGCTGGGTGGTCAGCGACATCACGCAGTCTTCCCGCAACGGGTCGATCGGCGGGTTGGTGACCTGCGCGAACGCCTGGCGGAAGTAGTCGTACAGCGGCCGGGTATGGCGGCTGAGCACCGCCATCGGCGTGTCGTCGCCCATCGAGCCGGTGGCTTCCTGCTCGGTCTCGGCCAGCGGCCGCAGCACCTGCTCCACTTCCTCGGTGCTGAGCTGGAACAGCTTGTGGTAGCTGCGCAGGGTGCGCTCGTCGAACGGCTCCTCGACCAGCGAGGGATCGATCAGCTCGGTCTGCAGGTAGGTCACGCCCTGCTGCAGCCACTGCTTATACGGCGCGCGGCCGCGGTTGATGCGGTCGATGGCGTCCGAATCGAGCAGGTCGCCGCGCTTGAGGTCGATGGCCATCATCTCGCCGGGGCCGAGCTTGCCCTTGCGGGTGACGCGCTCGGCCGGCAGTTCCCACACGCCGGCTTCGGAGGCGACCAGGAAATGCCGGTCGGAGGTCAGCATCCAGCGGGCGGGGCGCAGGCCGTTGCGGTCGAGCATGCAGGCGGCGTAGCGGCCGTCGCAGGCGACGATGCCGGCCGGGCCGTCCCACGGCTCGGTGTTGAGCCCGTAGAACTCGTAGAACGCGGCCAGGTCGGCGTCCTTGAACTCCAGCGACTGGGTGGCCGGCGGCACCAGGATGCGCAGCGCCTGCAGCAGGTCCATGCCGCCGGCGACCAGCAGCTCGAGCATGTTGTCCAGGCTCTGCGAATCGGAGCCGTGCATCGAGATCACCGGGTCGAACTCGGCGATGTCGAAGCGTGGGGTCTGCCACACCTTGCTGCGCGCCTGCGCCCAGTGCCGGTTGCCCTCGATGGTGTTGATCTCGCCGTTGTGCGCGAGCAGGCGGAACGGGTGCGCCAGCGGCCAGCGCGGCAGCGTGTTGGTGGAGAAGCGCTGGTGGAACACGATGGCGCTGGAAGCCAGGTCGTTGCGCTGCAGGTCCGGGTAGAAGGTGCTGAGCTTGTCCGGCAGCACCATGCCCTTGTAGCTGATGCCGTTGGGCGAGAGCGTGGTCACGTAGAAATCGGCGACCTCGCGCAGGCGCTGCTCGGCGCGGCGGCGCGCCAGGAACAGGGCCAGGGCGAAGGCGTCCTCGCCCTGCTCGGCGCCGGCGTCGACGAACACCTGCTCGATGCGCGGCAAGGTGTCCTTGGCCAGTTGCCCGCACACCGCATCGTCGGTGGGGGTGAGGCGCCAGCCGCAGGGCTGCGCGCCGGCACGCCGCAGTTCCTCCTCCAGCACCTGGCGGCAGCGCGCGGCATCGGCATCGTCGCGCGGCAGGAACACGTTGCCGGCGGCGAAGCGCGCGCCGACGCTCAAACCGGCCTCGCGCGCCAGCGCGCGCAGGAACGGCTCGGGTTTGCGGATCAGCAGGCCGCAGCCGTCGCCGGTGAGGCCGTCGGCGGCGACGCCGCCGCGGTGGGTCATGCGCGACAGCGCGGCGATGGCGGTGTCCACCAGCGCCCGCGAAGGTTGGTCGTCGAGCTGCGCGACCATGCCGAAACCACAGGCATCGCGCTCGTCTTGGGGGTCGTAGAGCCCGTGGCGGTTGCGGGGGGCCATGTCTGCCTCTGAAAGCGATCCGAAGGAACGCGGCGACACTCGCCCCCGCTCTGTCCTGGAGCGCTTCTTGAGGTCACCGGAATCCCGACTAAAACATAGTTGGTGCGGTGCCGCAATACACCGTTACACCTGCAACTTCAGTGCTGGCGGCGACGCTGCCACCGTTGCCGCACCGGGGTCCTGGCCGAGCGCTCAGCCGCAGCGCACGCCGGTGATCTGGTTCTTGTCGTCGACCTCGATGTTGAGCCGTTCGCCGTTGAACTCCATGGTCACCGCCTGGTTCGGCTTGAGCACGCGCGCCATCTTGGCGCCGGTGTCGCTGCGCGCCTGATCCAGCAGGTCCGGTGCGAAGGTCTGGCCGACCAGGCCCTGCGCCTGCGAGGCATCGCAGGTCCCCACCGGCGGTGCGTCCGGGGCACTGGCCGGGTCCGGCGCGGCGGCCTGCTGCGCGGCGGCCTGGGCCTTGGCGGTCACCTGTTCCTGCTCGTCCGGCGGCGGCGCGCCGCAGGCGGCCAAGGCCAGCGCCAGGCAGGCCGTGCCGAGCAGGCCGACACGCGTGGACGCACGGGAGGAAAGGGGTGTGCTCATCGGGGCTCCTATGGATGGAGGGAAGATGGGGTGAAGCATAGAACGTGCGCCGCGCTTTGAGACCGGCCGGGGCCATCGGCGGCGAACGGCACCGCCGACACGCCGACGGCCGTTGCGGTGTCTGCCGGCGCGACGCACGTTCCAACCCAGGCAGCATCGGACACGCCGCGTTCGCCACACGTTAAGCGGCACGACCCTGCCGACATCACGCGCCGTAGCCGCTGCGCTGCCGACAATCCGGGCTCGTGGAACCGGCGGCGCGGACCGCGGTTCCGGCTTACGGAGGTCCGATGTCCAACGCGTCCCGTTCCACCGCCGCCGCCGAGGCGGCGCGTGCCCGCCAGTCCCGCCAGGCCGCCAGCAGCGCGGGCCTGGTCTACGTCAGCGATCAGGAGCCGGGCATCGCCCGTCGCCGTGCCGGCAAGGGCTTCGGCTACCGCATGCCCGACGGCAGCGCGGTGCGCGACGCGGCCACCCTGCAGCGCATCCGCCAGCTGGCGATCCCGCCGGCCTATACCGAGGTGTGGATTTGCGCGCGCGACAACGGTCATCTGCAGGCCACCGGCCGCGACGCGCGTCGGCGCAAGCAATACCGCTACCACGCCGACTGGGCGCAGGTGCGGGGCGATGGCAAGTTCGAGCGCATCGTCGCCTTCGGCCAGGCGCTGCCGCGGCTGCGCCGGCGCCTGCGTCGCGACATGGCCCTGCCCGGCTACCCGCGCGACAAGGTACTGGCGATGGTGGTGGCGCTGATGGCCGAGACCCTGGTGCGCGTGGGCAATGCCGAATACGCGCGCAGCAACCGCTCCTATGGCCTGACCACATTGCGCAACCGCCACCTGGCCTTCGTCAAGGGCGGCCGCGCGCGGCTGCAGTTCCGCGGCAAGGGCGGCCAGGAGCACGACATCGAGGTCGACGACGCGCATCTGGTCAAGCTGATCCGCGGCTGCCAGCAGCTGCCCGGGCAGGCGCTGTTCCAGTACCGCGACGACGACGGCCAGCTGCAGCCGGTGGATTCGGGCGAGGTCAACGACTACCTGCGCGAGGCGATGGGCGAGAGCTTCACCGCCAAGGACTTCCGCACCTGGGGCGGTACCCGCGCCGCGCTGCAGCGGCTGGCGGCGTTGCCGCTGCCCGACACGGGCGGCGAACGCGCGCTGGCGCAGGCGCAGAACGCGGTGATCCGCGAGGTGGCCGAGGCGCTGGGCAATACCCCGGCGGTGTGCCGCAAGGCCTACATCGACCCGTGCGTGTTCGACGGCTGGCGCTGCGGGCGCCTGCACGGCCTGTGCGAGGGCGTGCGCGGTGAGCGCCAGTGGGATCTGATCACGCTGAAGTACCTGGGGCGGGCGCGCACCGCGGCGCGCAAGGCGGCCAAGGCCGCCGGGCGCACCTCGGCCAAGGCGCCGTCGCTGCCCAAGGCCACGCGTGCCACGCGCAAGGGCGCGGCGGCGATCCCGCAGGGCGGCGGCACCCGCGCCAAGCGCAAGACCGCGCCCGCGGCACGCAAGCGCGCCTGAGCACCGCGCCGCCGCGCGCGGCGGGCGGGCCCGGCGGCGCAGATCAGCCGCAATACACGGTGGTGATGTTGTTGGTCGGGCCGATCTCGATGGTGAGGCGGTCGCCGCCGGTTTCGCGGGCGCCACGATTGGCGCTGTCCACGCCGCTGGAGGTGGCGCCGTTGTCGCTGACGCTGCTCCTGACCACCTGCACCTTGAGGCTGTCGCTGTCGACGCGGGCGCGTTCGACGGTCATGCGCGAGGCGGCCAGGCCGACCGCGCCGCGGACCTTGTCGATATGGCATTGGCCGGAGATGACGCCGTCGATCGGCTGCACCTGCGCCACCTGGGTGGTACTGCAGGCGCCGAGCAACAGCACGGCGGCGAACGGGGCGAGGCGGGCGAGTGGGTGGCGGATCATGGGGCGTCTCCTTCGATCGATGGCGCGAGCCTGTCGCGGCGCATGTTTGCGCCGCATGAAGAGATCGCGCCGGGGTTTCACCGGTCGTGGCCGCCGGCGGGGCCAGACTCGGGATTCCCCCAGCAACCGGAGCCGATCATGGCCACCTGCGATGTCTGCGGAAACGACGACGACCAGGCCTTCACCCTGACCCAGGGCACGCGCAGCGGCACCTTCGATTCGTTCGAGTGCGCGATCCACGCCTTCGCCCCGCACTGCAGCCACTGCGATTGCCGCATCGTCGGCCACGGCGTGCAGGCCGGCGAGCGCATGTTCTGCTGCGCGCATTGTGCCCAGCACGCCGGCGTGAGCGGTCTCGCCGACCGCGCCTGACCGGGCCCCTTCCTTCCTCTCGAGGAGGTCAGCGCGTCTGTGTCCTCCTCCCGCATCCGGAGTATTGCCGATGGCCTCCCGCAAGCGTCCTGCCGCCACCCCGTCCGCCCCGTCCAAGCGCAGCAGCGCCTCCTCGTCCAGCGCCAAGACTGCGCAGCAGCAACGTGCGCTGCAGCGCGCAGTCGATGCCGGCGATGCCAAGCCCAAGCCCAAGCGCGCCAAGCCGGGCGACGCCGGCCAGGCCGGGCCGCGCAAGCAGCCGCAGCGCATGCCCAAGCAGCACCTGGCCAAGCCCGGAAACGAGTACGAACTGGCGCTGCAGCCGCGTTTCGAGGCGCCTGAGTACGTGGGCAGCGGCAAGCTGCGCGGCATGAGCGCGATCGTGACCGGCGCCGACTCGGGCATCGGCCGCGCGGTGGCGGTGTTGTTCGCGCGCGAGGGTGCGGATGTGGCGGTGCTGTACCTGGACGAACACGAGGATGCGCAGGTCACCCGCCAGCACGTCGAGAACGAAGGCCGCCGCTGCATCACCATCGCCGGCGACGTGAAGGATCCGGCGTTCTGCGAGGATGCGGTGGCGCAGACCGTGCGCGCCTTCGGCGGGCTCGACGTACTGGTCAACAACGCCGCCTTCCAGTTGCATTGCGATGCGCTGGAGGACCTGAGCGAAGAGCACCTGCAGGAAACCTTGCAGACCAACATCGCCGGCTATTTCCACATGGCGCGCGCGGCGTTGCCGCATCTCAAGCGCGGCGCGGCGATCGTCAACAGCGGCTCGGAGACCGGGCTGTTCGGCAGCAAGTCGCTGCTGGACTATTCGGCGACCAAGGGCGCAATCCATGCCTTCACCATGGCCCTGGCCAGCCAGTTGCAGCCGCGCGGCATCCGCGTCAACGCGGTCGCGCCGGGGCCGGTGTGGACGCCGCTCAACCCTGCCGACAAGTCTGCGGAGGACGTGGCCGAGTTCGGCAAACAGAACCCGATGGGACGCCCGGCGCAGCCGGAGGAGTTGTCGCCGGCGTATGTGTTCCTCGCCTCGCCGATCACCGCCAGCTACATCAATGGCGCGATCCTGCCGGTGATGGGTGGGCCGACGGGGTGAGGTGCTGTCGGTGGGTGTTCTGGCGCCCGTACCCTTACCCCAACCCCTCTCCCGAGGGGAGAGGGGCTTTGATTTCCTTCTCCCTCCGGGAGAAGGTGCCCCGTAGGGGCGGATGAGGGTAAGGGCGCTCATGTCGCTTTGAGCCTTCGCACGTGTGCCATGACGTACCGACTGCGCGTGGCTTCGCGCCGGACCCTCACCCCAACCCCTCTCCCGGAGGGAGAGGGGCTTCGCTTACTCCGCTTCGGCCCAGCGCGCCAGGTTTTGCTTCAGCGTGTCGATGCCGGCCCACGGATCCTTGCGTCGCCGCTTCAGCTTGGCCGGGACGTCGCGCAGCTTGAAGGCGTCGGCGCGGTGCAGCTTGGGCAGGTCGCTCCAGGCCAGCGGCATCGCCACCGGCGCGCCGGCGCGGGCGCGTAGCGAGTACGAGGCCACCGCGGTGGCGCCGCGGCCGTTGCGCAGGTAGTCGACGAAGATGCGCTGGTTGCGCAGGCGCTTGCTGGCCGTGGCGAGGAAACGGTCCGGTTGCGACTGCGCCATCGCGTCGGCGAAGCCGTGGGCGAAGCGCTTGGTCAGGTCCCAGTCGCAGCCCGGCGCCAGCGGCACCACCACGTGCAGGCCCTTGCCGCCGGACACGCGCAGGAACGACTCCAGCTCCAGTTGTGCCAGCAGCTTGCGGATGTCGGTAGCCGCGCGCTTGACCTCGGCGAAGGGTACGTCCGGGCCTGGGTCCAGGTCGAACACTACGCGGTCGGCCACGTCCGGGCGCTGTGCCTTGGCACCCCAAGGATGGAATTCCAGGGCGTTGAACTGCACCAGTTCCAGCAGCCCGGCCGCGTCGTCGACCACCAGATACTCGGCCTGGGTGCCGCTCTCCTCCTTCAGCTTCACCGACGACACCAGTTCGAGCCCGGCGGTGTGGTGTTTCTGGAAGAAGCACGCGCGCTCGGCACCGGCCGGGCAGCGGATGATCGACAACGGGCGGCCGGCGATCTCCGGCAACAGGTGATCCATCACCGCGCTGTAGTAGTCCCAGACCTCGCGCTTGGTCGCGCCGATGTCGGGGAAGACCACGCGGCCCGGGCTGGACAGCGTCGGCGGCGTGCGTGCGCTGTCGGCGCTTGCGACGTCGCGCTTGCCGCTTCCGGCCTTGGCCACGTTCGCAGCCGTTTTGGTCGCTTTAGTCGCTTTGGCCGTCTTGTCTGGCTTCTCTGTTTTGGCCTTTCTGGCGGCCGGCGTGGCGCGCGCTGCCGCCGCGCGCGGCGCCGGGGCGGCGCTATCGCCGCCGAGGTCGGTAATGTCCTTGTCGGGGCGCACCGCCTTCAGCGAGGCCTGGCGCAGCAACTGCTGGCCACCGATGCCGCGGTAGAACACCTCCACTACGAAGCGCGGTGCGAACCAGCGCGCGCTGCGCAGGTCGGTCTCGGTGGTCGGCACGTGCACGCTGGGCGTGGCGCTGCCGGCCTTGCCGATCAGCGCGGTCAGCTCGCGCAGCAGGGCGTCGGAGAAGCCGGAGCCGACCCGCCCGGCGTACAGCCAGCCGTGCTCGGGATCCGGCCGTGCCAGCAGCAGCGAGCCGAAGCCGCTGCGGCTGCCCTTGGGCGCGGTGTAACCGACTACCGCGAACTCGTCAGACCGCAACTGCTTGGTCTTGCGCCAGTCGTCGCTGCGGCCGCCGTGGTAGCCGCGGTCGGCACGCTTGGAGACGATGCCTTCGAAACGCTGCGCGCCGGCGAGCTGGAATGCGGCGTCGCCATCGCCGTCGATGTGCGAGCTGAAGGCCAGGTGCGCATCGGCGCCCTGCAGCAGCCGCTGCAGCAGCGCCTTGCGCGCGGACAGCGGTGCGGCGGCGATGTCGATGCCGTCCAGGTGCAGCAGGTCGAACAGGGCCAGCGCCAGCTTGCCCTGGCGCTCGCCGGACAGCACCGCCTGCAGCAGGTTGAAGTCTTCCTTGGTCCCCTTGCCGGCGATCAGTTCGCCGTCCAGCGCCGCCGAACGCAGGCCCAGCGCGGCGATGGCATCGCGGATCTCGGGGATCTTGTCGGTCCACTCGATCGCGTTGCGCGACCACAGCCGCACCACGCCATCGGCGACGGTGGCCAGGATCCGGTAGCCGTCCCACTTGATCTCGTGGATCCAGTGCGCGCCCTGCGGCGGCGCGTCGCCAAGCCGGGCCAGTTGCGCCGCGAACGGCCCATCCGGTGCCGCGGCCGGCACCGCGCCAGGCAGCGCCTGGGCGAGCTTGGCCCAGTTCGTCCGGCGGCCCTTGTGCGCCGGGACCGCGACGACCTTGGCCTTGCGTTTGTCGGGTTTGCCGGCGCCGGCGCGCTTCACGTCCTGCGCAGGCGCCGCGGTGACATCGGCCAGCAGATCGTCGGCCTCCAGATCGCCGGCGAAGGCGTCGTCCTCCTTGAACAGCAGCCACTGCGGTTGCCGCGCCGGCTTGCCCGAGCGCACCAGGTGCCAGCCGCCCTTGAGCTTGTCGCCGAACAGTTCGAAGCGCAGATGGCCCTTGGCCAATTGCGCCTCCGGATCGTCCGCGCTGCTCCACACGCCGTGATCGAATTGGGCGACGTGGCCGCCGCCATATTCGCCCTGCGGGATCTCGCCCTCGAACGTGGCGTAGTCCAGCGGGTGGTCTTCCACTTCCACGGCCATGCGCTTGACCTTGGGGTCGTAGCTCGGCCCTTTCGGCACCGCCCAGCTCTTCAGCGCATCGCCGACCTGCAGGCGGAAATCGTAGTGGCGGCGGCTGGCGTGGTGCAGCTGCACGACGAAGATCGGCCGCTGCCCGGCCGGCACCGGCTTGCCCGGCTCCGGCTCGCGGGTCTTGTCGAAGCGGCGCTTGCGGCGGTAGTCGGCAAGGCTCATGGCGCGGGTCCGGCCCGCGTCACTTGCGCAGGTGCGCGCGGACCGCCGCGGCGCTGCTGCCCACCGCCTGCACCGCGGCGCGGAGTTCGTCGGCGGAGACGCCCAGGGCCTGCGTCCAGTAGCGCACTTCGTAGTCTTCGTGGAGGTTGATGCGGTCGCGATCGGGCGAACCGGTGTTGCGGGTGTCGTCGCTCATGCCGATGTCCTGTGCAGAAGCCGCTGCGGTCGTGGGGCGCACGCCGCAGCGCGGCGGCGGGGGCCGACGGACGCGGCATGCGTCGGCGGACCGGTGCGGAAACTTCTAGTCGCGCCGGCGTGGCACCGCCGTGAACGCCGTGTCTGCCCCATGCATGCGCGCCCGCCGGGGTGGGGCGCGCATGCCGCCCGCTCAGAACGCCAGCGAGGTGCTGAACAACAGTTGCCGTGGTGCGCTGCGCTGCAGCGTCTGGTAGTCGCCAGCGAACGACGAGCCGGCGATATTGGCGGTGCCGATGTTGTGGCGGTCGAGCAGGTTGCTCACGTCCAGGCGCAGTTCCAGGCCCGGCAGCCGGCTGTCCGCGCCCAGCGTGTAGGCCGTGTACGCGTTGACCTGCCAGAACGCCGGCACGCGCAGGTCGTTCTCGTAGGTGAAGGGCTGATGCAGGTATTCGGTGCTGGTGGCGCCAAGACGCCAGTGGCGCACGTGCGCCGACAGGTCGCTGACCAGCGACACCTGCGGATAGCCTGGTTGCGCCTTGCCCCGGATCGGGTAGACGTCGCCGTCGACGACGACATCGCGGTCGTAGACCGAACGCGCCAGCGCCACGCCCTGGTAGAGCTGCAGGTGCGGGGTCAGGTCGACGGTCACGCCCAGGTCGGCGCCGAACGTGTGCATCTTCGGCATCACCTGCACGGTGTTGACCTGCGCGAACTGGGTGCCGACCGCGGCCGACAGCAGGCGATGGCGGATGTCGCCGTAGAACACGTCCGCGGTGACGGTGGCGCGGTCGAAGCGATGGGTGCCGCCGACGGTGAGGTTCCAGTCCTGTTCGGGGCGCAGGCTGCGGGTGAGGCGGTCGAAGGCGCCCTGGTCGGGCACGGTCCAGGCCGAGGCGGTATAGCCGATGTTGCCGCGCTGGGCGACGCGGAAGCCGTTCATGGCGCTGCCCAGGTCGATGAAGCCATCGGTCTGCGCGGTCGGGCTCCAGAACAGCGACAGGTGCGGCAGGAACGCGCTCTTGGCCCGGAGCGTGCCGGATGCGGGCCGGTCCGGCGCATCGCCGACACCGCCGCCGCTGGTGCGAAAATCCACCGCCTTGGCGCCCACGCCCAACACCAGCGTGTCGTTCAGTGCGATGTCGTCGTGCACGTAGGCCTGCCGCGTGCGCGTGGTCCACTGCGAGACGTTGTCGGTCTTGAACGCCGGGCCGTACACGTCCCACGGTCCGATGGTGCGCAGCGGCCGGCCTTGCCCCAGCAGCGGCTCGGTGTACCAGGACGTCGCCGCGTCGGCGCGGCCGTGCTCCTGCCACACGCCGGCGCTGAGGGTGTGCCGGCCGTCCACATAGGTCAGGCTGAGCAGGCCGCCGGTGCGCTGCAGGTGCGGCGCCTGTACCTGCTCGGAGAACGGCGCACCGTCGGGCGAGGGCGTGGTCGGATCGCTCAGCGTGGCGTGGGTGCGGCTGCGCGCGCTATAGACCTGCACCCGTCCGCTGAGCGCGTCGGAGATGCGGAAATCGTGCGCGAGCGAGGCGATGCGGTCGTCGGTGACCTGGCCGGTGTCGTACGGCAGCAGCCCGGCCAGCGCGCCGCAGCTGTAGGCACCGCAGGAGGCGCTAGCGTTCTGCGGCAGGGCGATGGCATAGGCCCTGGCGTAGTCGGGATAGACGCTGTCGGCGTGCCAGCCGAGCTTGCCGAGCATGTCGAAGGACAGATTGTTGTAGCCCCACATCGCCGCATGGCTGGCGGACAGGAACACGGTGAACGTGCCCCAGGCCACGTCCTGCGTCGCCTTCAGGTCGCCGCGCAGGAAGCGCTGGGTGCCGCCGCCCTGGTACTTGTCCGCGACCAGCCGCTGCAGGTCGACCTGCAGTTTCGGACCGTTGTCGCCGAGTTGCCCGCTCTGCGCGGAGACCGTGGTGACCCGGGTCGCGTCGCTGCCCACGCCCTGCTTGAGGCGCAGGCCGGGCGTGTCCTTCGGTTCGCCCAGGCGATACTCCAGCGCGCCGCCGTTGGCGCTGCTGGAGAACACGCCGACCGGCGCCGCGCCGGGGCTGACGGTGATGGTGCCGATGGCATCGGGCACGGCCACGTTGACCACGCTGGTCCCGGTCAACGACAGGAAACCGCTGTCGTTCAACGGCACGCCTTCGAAGGTGATGCCCATTTCGTTCATGCGGAACCCGCGCACGAACAGGCTGGTGGCGGAGACGTCCAGGCCCAGCTCATCGGTGGCGGTATAGCTGGCGCCGGGCACGGTCTTCAGCCGCGCCAGGCCGTTGCTGCCGGCGATGTCGGCGTCCATGTCGCCGGCATTGATGACATAGCGGTTCGGGCCCACCACCTGGGTGGGCGCCACCGCGGCCGCATGCGGCGAGGCCACCACGTCCAGCGCCGACAGCGTGGTCGGCGTGGTGTCGGCATCGGCGCTGGCGGCCGCCTCCGCGGCATGCGCCGAGGACGCGGCCAGGCAGGCGCCCAGCGCCGCGGACAACAACGACGGCGTGCACGCGCGCATGGGGCGATGCGGTGCGGACAACGGCAGGGCGGCGGCGCGGAGGCGGGAGGAAGTCGCGTGCATGGTCGGATCCGGCGTGGAGTGAGGGAGCGATGGCGCAGGCGCGCACCCAGCGCAGGGTTGCGGCCTGGTGGCGGCGCCCGGCTGACTGTGCGTTTGCGATGGCAGGGCGCCGGCGGTGCGGCGCGGATCAGGAGAGGTGGCGCGCGGCAGTTGCGGCCGTTCGCTCCGGAGCGATGGAGGCGAACGGCGCAGCTGCGACAGTGCGCTTCCCGAGGTGGGTACAGCGGCGTGAAGCGATGCAGGGAATTCTTGCATCGCATGTGCGCTTGCACCATTGCGCGTTGGTACAGCCCTGCCTGCTGCGCGTATGCGATGCGATACCTGGGTATAAGCCAGCGGTGTCGCTACGCAAACAAGACCGGCTCGCCGCGAACGTCTACGGCGAATGCGAGCATGTGGGCGGTGGATGCGGACCTCGCGCCGCACACGTGCGCGGGGCATGGCTGATCGAACGCCCAGGACCGATGCGGCATCCGCCGGGATGCGATGAGCCGCTACCGCCGCGTCCCGGACGGACGTCAGTGCCAGCCTGCAGCCAACCGCTAGCCCATGACCTGCGACCTATTGACGACATTTGTCGTCACGGGTAGCTTTGCCGACACGTGTAGTCATCGGAGTGGGCGGATGCGCCGCAAATCGATCGGGGACCAGGAGCTGGCCCTGCTGCAGTACATCGCCGAACAGGGCGATGCCAGCGTCGGCGAGGTTGCCGCCGGGTTCGGCGAGGCGCGCGGGCTGGCGCGTTCGACGGTGCTGACCATGATGGAGCGCCTGCGTGCCAAGGCCTATCTGCGCCGGCGCCAGGTGCAGGGCGTGTACCGCTATGCCGCCACCAGCGGCCAGGACGACGTGGTGCGCAGCGCGGTCGGCAGCTTCGTCGAGAAGACGCTGCAGGGCTCGGTGTCGCCGTTCGTGGCGTGGATGTCGCAGCGCGCCGAGGTCAGCGATACGGAACTGGCCGAACTGGAGGCCCTGGTGGCCAAACTGCAATCGCAACGGCGGGAGGACTGAGCCATGCACAGCCTGTTGGGGACGGACGTGTTCGAGAGCCTGTTGTCGCGCTTGTTGGCGACGAGCGTGCAGACGGTGGTGCTGGTCGCGCTGATCTGGGCGCTGTGCCGCTGGCTGCCGACCTTGCCGGCGGCGACGCGTTGCCGGCTGTGGTGGCTGGTCGCCGCGCAGAGCGTGCTGGGCCTGTTGTGGGCCGGTGCGCTGCAGTTGCCCGTACTGCCGTCCGCGCCTACGCCGGTGGCGGCGGCACCGGCGGTCGCCACGGTGCCGGTGACGCCGGCAGGTCCTGCGACCCCGCCTGTGCCTGTATCGGCGCAGGCGCCGATGCAGGTCAACGTCAACGCGACTGCCGCGACCGCGGCGGCGATCACCGCCCCGTCGGCAACGGCATCCGCAGTCGGCTTGCCCTGGGCGCAGGCGCTGGTGGCGCTGTGGCTGGCCGGCGTGCTGGTCTGCACCGCGCACAGCGTCCTGGCCTACCGCCGCAGCCGCCAGCGTGCACGCGAGGCGGCACCGTGCACCGACACCGCCCTGCTCGGCGCGCTGCGCCTGGCGGCCGAGGCACACGGCCTGCGCGAGCCACCGCAGTTGCGGTTGTGTGCGCACACCGATTCGCCGCAACTGATCGGGCCGTGGCGGCCGGTGCTGTTGCTGCCGGCGCGGCGCATGGCCAGCCTGCGCGCCGACGATCTGGACATGGCGCTGACCCATGAGCTGGTGCACCTGCAGCGTCGCGATCTGTGGTGGGGGCTGCTGCCGGCGGTGGCGCAACACCTGTTCTTCTTCCATCCGCTGGTGCACCTGGCCAACCGCGAGTACGCCCTGGCCCGCGAAGCGGCCTGCGATGCGGCCGTGGTCGCCGGCCACCGCCATTGCCGCCACGACTACGCGCGGCTGCTGGTGCAGCTGGGCGTGGCGCCGCGACCCAGCGCCGGCCTGGCCAGCGCGTCGCCGACCTTCCTGAGCCTGAAACGGAGATTGCTGATGCTGCAGACCACGTCCGCTTTTCCGCGCCTGGGCGCGGCCCTGATCCTGACCGCGGTGACCGTGCTCGGCGTGACGCCGCTGCGCCTGGTGGCCCAGCCCGGCCACGCCGTCGCGCCTGCCAGCAAGTCGGGTTCCGCCCGTGCAGCGGCGCCGACCGCCGCCGAGGCCGATACCGCAGCCGAGGCGGCCGACGCTGCAGCCGACGCAGCCGAGGCCGCTGCCGATGCGGCCGCCGAGGCAGCGGAGAAGGCGGCCGACGCCGCCGATGCGGCCGGCACGGACAACGACACGGCCATGGATGACGGCGCCGCCGCACGTGCCGCCAATGTGCCCGGTGCGCCGCTGCCGCCGCGTACGGCCACCTCCGCCACTTCTGCGACGCCGTCGCGCCGTGCGTCGGCGCCGGTCGCGCCGTTGCCGCCACCCGCGCCGCTTGCGCCGCCGGCACCGGCCGTCCCAGCCGTCCCGCCAGCCATCGGTTCGCGGATCAGCACGCGGTCGGTACAGAAGACCCGCAACGGCCGGCTCGAACAGTCGTATGTCCGGGTCAAGGGCAGCCATTCGACGATGAGCGGCAGCAGCGACGATCTCGCCGCCATGAAGCGCGAGACCCAGGGCGATGGCCTGTGGTTCCGGCGCGGCGACAAGCGCTATGTAGTGCACGATCCTGCATTGTTGGCCCGCTTCGATGCGCTGTTCGAGCCGATGGGCAAGCTGGGCGCGCAGCAGGGCGAACTCGGCAAGCGCCAGGGCGCATTGGGCCGCGAGCAGGGCGAGTTGGGTCGGGAACAAGGCAAGCTGGCGCAGGAAGCCGCGGCGCGGGCGCTGGAGCGCATCGACATGGACGCCATCGCTGCCAAGGCGCAGGGGCATGCCCAGGCGGAACTTGCCAAGCGCCAGGACGCGCTGTCGGCGAAGATGCGCGCGCTCGGCGAACAGCAGGCCGTGCTGGGCCGGCAGCAGGGAGAACTGGGCGCGCGCCAGGGCGAATTGAGCGCCCAGGCCGATCGCGAAGTCGACCGCCTGCTCGACGCCGCCATCGCCGCGGGCAGCGCGCAGCGGCTGGAGTGATCGGGCGCACGCCGCGCGCCAGGCGCACGCGGCGTGCTCTTGCGTTGACGTTGCGCCGTCTCTAACCACGCGCAGTCCGCCGTGACACTCGGCAGGCAGTGTGGGAGCAACTTCAGCTGCGACGGACTTTACCGGTCGTCGCGACTTGGGGCATTTCAGGGCGGCAAACGCTGCAGCACGCCATCGACAGGCCACAGACTGCGCGTCGCGCGTTGATGAGGTCGCGGATTTTCGGAACGCGCCATGCGCGATCCGCTGTCGTAGGAGCGGCTTCAGCCGCGACAGCTTTACCGGTAACGCCCGTCGCGGCTGAAGCCGCTCCTACACGCGTGCTTGCCAACATGACTTGACGCTTCTGACGTCATTTCGCACCGGTCGCGCCCCTGGATGCATCGCCCTTGCAAATCTCCATGCCGCGTTCGCAGCATGTCGTCTGCATCAGCGCGCTATGTTCGCGCGATGCAGCATCATTAGGTCGGCAAGGCACCACCCGAGTGCCCAGCGACTACACCGACGCAGCCGCCGCCAACGCCCGCTCCTCGGCCTCGGCGGCGACCAGGCGCTGCAGCAGCAGCGCCAGCGTGACCACGTCCTGATGGTTGTGCGCGGCGACGCGGCGCAGGTTGCGTGCGTTGCCGCCGCGCAGGTAGCCCAGCCACGCCGCCGGTGCTTCGGATCCTGGCAGGTCGTCCTCGCGCACCACCCGCAGCAACTGCCGCTCGATGGTGGCGAGCTTGCAGTTCTCCCAGGTGCCGCGGTAGCGGCGGCGGGTGGGATGCAGCAGGTCCACGTGGTCCAGCGCCGACAGCGGATCGGCGCAGCGCGCCAGCCGGTAACGGGTCTTCAGCAGCGGCGCGTCGTAGCAGCGGCCGTTGTAGCTGGACAGCACCGTGCCCGGCCGCAGCCAGGCGCGGAACGCTTCCAGCATCGCCTTCTCGGCGCCCATCGTGGCCATCAGCAACTGGCGGATGCGCAGGCCCGGGCCATCGGCCGGATGCACGGTCCAGTCGGCGGCACCGATCATGAAGGCGCGGGTGCCGGTGCCGCCGGCCAGGCCGGTGGTCTCGGTATCGAAGAACAGCAAGTCGGTCGGCGCCACCGCATCCTCGCGCCGGGCGAAGGCGAGCGATAGCGACGTCGCGGGAATCGGCTGCGGCAGAAACGCCTCGATCAGGTGCAGGCCGGGCGCGATCTCCACCCCGGGCAGATGCCGGTCCGGCGCCGTCGCCGGCCTGCGTACGCCCGCAGCCGCGGCGGGCGCGACGGCACGCTCGCGCAGGCCGAGCAGGCGCCGCAGTGCGGACACATCGGTGCCACCGCGATCGAACGGGGCGATGGCGATGGGCGGGGCCACTGCAGTATCGGTGCCGCCGCTGCGCGGGGGAGCCGGTTGCGTGCGTGCGGTTGGCGGTGCAGTCGGACGCGATACGTCGTCGCGCGTCGCCGCCGATGATTGCCGCGACACGTGCATGGGCGTCGCCGCGGCAGCGCCCGCGCGCGACGCAGGAGCCGCGTCCGCCACGGTGCGGTTGCCAGCGGACGCCGGCGTGCGCTCCGCGCTGGCGTCGCCGGCCTGCCGACGCAGTGCGCGCAGGCGCTCCAGGCTGATGCTCATGCGCTCCACTCCGGCAGCGCGTCGGCATCGGCATCGGCGACGATCGTGGTCGCGCCGTGCGCGTCCAGCGCCGCGTCGTCCTCGCCGTCGAGCAGCAAGCGCAGCACGCGCAGCGCCAGCGCCCGGGGCGTGGTCGCGCTGGCTTCCTGCGCCGCCAGCACCGGGCCGACGCAGGCCGGGCAGCCTGCGACGCAGTCGCAGCCCTGCACCAGTTCGCGCGCGCGCTGCACCAGCTCGGCCTGGCGCCGCCACAGCGGCTCGCTCAGGCCGACGCCGCCGGGGAAGTTGTCGTACAGGTACACGGTGGGCACGAACTGCTGCAGTTCGATGCTGGCCGGCTCGCCGGTGTCGCCGCCGCGCAGCTGGCCGCGGCCCTTGGCGTCGGCTACCGCGAACCAGGCGCCGTCGCCGTCGCCCACCGCCTGCTGCAGGTCGCGCGCATCGGCCATCACCGCCACCGTGGCCACCACGTGCAGGGCGTAGGCGGCGCCGAGGAAGCCGTCCAGCGCGTCCTGCTTGCTGCCGAACGCCTTGAGCAGCGTGGCCTGCGGCAGCTGCCACCACACCGCGGTGGTGTGCAGTTCCTGGTCGGGCAGGTTGACCGGGCCGTAGCCGATGTTCTCGTGGGTGTAGTAGCGGATCTTCTTGTAGCCGGCCACGCGCCGCACCACGTGCACCTCGCCGTGGTGCGCGTCGCCGCGGCCGGCCGCGCCGCCGTCGAAGCGGTCCAGCACCTTGAGCTTGGTGAAGTCGATGCTGTCGGTGTAGTAGTCGACGTGGGTGCGGGTGACGTAGGCCTTGCGTCCTTCCCAGTCCAGCTTCTCCACCTGGTACGGCGTGCTCTGCACCATGTGGATGGCGCCTTCGTAGAGGGTCAGCGCGGCAGCGGAATAGTCCACCTCGGCGATGATCTGCTGCTTGCCGTCGGTCTTGTCCACCACCACGAAGTTGCCGTCGGCGACCGAGCGCAGGCTCACCGCGTTGGCCGGATAGCTGTCGGCGATCCATTCCCAGCGGTCGCCTTCCTGGTGCACCACCTCGCTCTCGGCCAGCGCCTCCAGGAACACCGCCGGGTCCATTGGCCCGAACGCCTCGCCGGCGACGAAGGTCAGTTCGAACGCGGCGCAGCGGATGTGGTCGAACAGGATCAGCGGCTGGTCCGGGGCGATGCGGGCGTGTTCGGGCGAGGCGTCGGCGAAGAAGTCCGGGTGCCGCACCACATACTGGTCCAGCGGCTGCGAACTGGCCACCAGCACGCCCAGCGCCGGCTGCTGGCGGCGCCCGGCGCGGCCGAAGCGCTGCCAGGTGGCGGCGACGCTGCCGGGGTAGCCGTTGAGCACCACCACGTCCAGCGCGCCGATGTCCACGCCCAGCTCCAGCGCCGAGGTGGAGACGATGCCGTCGATGCTGCCGGCGCGCATCGCCCGCTCGGCCTCGCGGCGCTCGCTGGGCAGGTAGCCGCCGCGGTAGGCGCGGATGCGTGGCGGCTTGCGCGGGTCGTGGTCGAAGATGTCCTTCAGGTACTTGGTCAGCACTTCCACCATCAACCGGGTCTGCGCGAACACCAGGGTCTTGAGCCCGGACTTGATCGCGATGCGCGCGATGCGATTGCTCTGCGAGCGCGCCGAGGCGCGCAGGCCCAGGTCGGCGTTGACCACCGGCGGGTTCCACAGCAGTACGTGCTTGTCGCCGCTGGGCGCGCCGGAGTCGGTGATGGCGTGCACGCGCTGCTCGATCAGCGCCTCGGCATGCGCACGCGGGTTGCCGATGGTGGCCGAGCACAGGATGAACTGCGGCGTGACGCCATAGAACGCGCAGATGCGCTTGAGCCGGCGCAGCACGTTGGCGACGTGGCTGCCGAACACGCCGCGGTAGGTGTGGATCTCGTCGATCACCACGTAGCGCAGGTTCTCGAAGAACTGCGCCCACTTGGTGTGATGCGGCAGGATCGCCTGGTGCAGCATGTCCGGGTTGCTGACCACGATGTCGCCGTGCAGGCGGATCGCCTGGCGCGCATCGCCCGGCGTGTCGCCGTCGAAGGTGAAGGCCTTCACCCCGAGGTCGCCGGCGCGGTTGAGGTCCAGCAGCTCGGCCACCTGGTCCTGCGCCAGCGCCTTGGTCGGGAACAGGTACAGCGCCTTGGCCTGCGCGGTCATCGCCGCGGCCACCACCGGCAGCGTGTAGCACAGCGACTTGCCCGAGGCGGTGGGGGTGACGATGGCCACGTGCTCGCCGCGCTGTGCCGCGTCCCAGGCCTGTGCCTGGTGGCTGTACAGCTGCGCGATGCCGCGTTCGCGCAGCGCGGCGGCCAGCGCTGGCGGCACGTCGTCCGGGATCGGCGCGTAGCGGCCGGCCTGGCCGGGGATGGTGAAGCTGCCGGTGATGCGGTCGTGGTAGCGGCGCTCCAGCCGCGCGCTGAGCAGGGCGCCATCGCGCGAGGGCATCCCGTCGGTGGTGGACAGGGCGCGCTCGGCGTCCTCGGTGCGCGGGGCTAGGGCGTGGGCGGGCATCGGCACGGCTCTCAAAGCGGAACAGGGAAGCGAAATCGCGTCTCAGGGTATGAGACGGGGCCTGCCGAGGCGAGGAAGGCAGGCTGAGCGGATTCAGGCGGCAGGCTTGCGTGTGTGCCGTTTACCCGATCGCTGACGCGCCATACGGCAACGACGCTGCCGTCGTGTGACGCGCGTTGTCGTCATCGACAGGTATCCTGTCGTCCCCCTCGGCAACGGCGGCTCCTGCCGTCTACTTCCCTTGCCCGTGTCCGCTTCCCCGATTCCCCCGCACTACCGCACCGCTGCCGCCCGCCGCGCCGATCTGCTCGTGCATGCCGCCGGCCTGCTGCTGGCCGTGGTCGGCGGCGCGCTGCTGGTCTGGCGCGCGCATGCCAACGACGCGCTGATCGCAGCCACCTGCGTCTACGCGCTGGGACTGCTGACCATGTTCGCGTGCTCGGCGGCTTACAACTTCGCCCCGCCGCAGCGCCAGCCGGTGCTGCGCAAGCTCGACCATGCCGGCATCTTCGTGATGATCGCCGGCTCCTACACGCCGTTCTTCGTGCTGGCGCTGTCCGGTGCCTGGGTCTGGTCGATGACCCTGGCGGTGTGGGGCGTGGCCTTGTTCGGCGTGTTCGCCAAGCTGTTCCTGCCCGGCATCGCCAAGGGCTTCTGGGTGGCGATCTACCTGCTGCTGGGGTGGGCGGGGATGGTCGCGGTCAAGCCGATCGTGGCCGGGTTGGACACGCCAGTGCTGTGGCTGATCGCCGCCGGGGGTGCGATCTACACGGTGGGCGTGGCGTTCTACGTGCGCAAGTCGATGCTCTACAACCGCGCAATCTGGCATGCGCACGTGCTCGGCGGCGCGCTGGCGCACTGGTGCGCGATCTGGTTGTGCCTGCGCCCGCTGTCGCCGACGTGAACAGCGGCGATGATGCGCTAGAGATGACCGCGCCGCGTCCGTAAGCTCGGGCGCCATGGACAGCATCGACGCAGCGGATCCGATCGGCCGGCGCCTGCGCACGGTGCTGGCCGTCGCGCTATTGGCGGCGTGCATGCAAGCGCAGGCGCAACAGACGCCGCCTGATGCGCAGGCGTCCGCACCACCGCCGCCCTCGGTCGCCGCACCGCCCGCGCCCGATGCCGCCGCGCAGCCCGACATCCAGACCCTGGGCGAAGTGCGCGCGCTGCCACCGGACGAGGGCGAGCCGCTGGATCTGTACCGCTTCAAGAATCCGGTGTCGCCTCCGCCCAACCGCTTCGACAAGGATTGGCGGCCGCCGCCCTCGGTGGAGCAGGTCAGCCAGAGCGGCGGCTACATCGCGCTCGGCGTCTACTACCTGGCCGGCAAGGCGGCCAAGGGCCTGCACGCGCTGACCGGCGGCCCCGACCAGGTCCAGGCCGCCGTCGCGCGGCCGCCACCGCAGCTGAGCGAGGCCGAACTGCAACGCGCCATGAAGGTGTGCGCGGAACAGGGCGGGGGCTGCGCGGTCGGGCAGTGAGATGGGTCGTCTGAACCGTTGCACCGTATAGCGCCGTGCGGTCCAGCAGCCATGCCGCAAGTGTGAGCGCGCTTAGCCACAGCCAGTCGTAACGTTCGACGTACTAGGTATAGAATACACACTTGCAGTAATAGCGCCTTGTCCTATGTGCTAGTTATAATCGATTCAATAAATCTAGAACCTTTCTCATCCGAGAAAATCGCCCATCCTGAATATACAAAGGCCTTTTCTCTGTTGGAGGTTATTTCTGATCTTATTATTTCCCGGGCTTTTTCATGTACGCCAAGCAAGTAGTGCGCGCAAGCTTTCGCGTCTTCATTGTCAGATTTTTCAACTACATCACTTAATCTTCTCTTATTCAGAGTCTCGCCTCTTTTCTGTCGGCTTAGTTCATAATTTATTATCAGATCTGGATGGTGAATACTCCAGTTAACTTGCTCCAGGGAGCTCTTCGCCAAAGCTTCGGCCTCTTCATATCTTTTTAAGAGCAAAAGATCGTGGATTTCTTCTGTAAGGATACTAACCCCTAGCAAACGCTTTCCTTTAGTGGAGCGAAGCTGATTCAACGCGGCGTCTATAGAGTTTTGCGCTTGATAAAAGCGCCTCTTGATTATTGATTTTTCTATCGGATTCATAGCTGAACTATAGTCCGAAAGAATTTTATCGATGCTGCCATGATCTTTCTTGTACACGTAAAGATCACAAACTTCAAAGACATCTACCAGATTCTTTTCACGCTCAAGCGCAACTTCCAGACATCGAATTGCTATATCTAGAGCGCCACTTTGGCGCATAAGGAATTTGGCTTTTCTATACAAAAATTCTCGTTGCCCACACATGGCGGGATTTACATCTATTTCGCTGATTTTTCTTGAAAGATCTTCGAGGCGATCAAGCTTGTTATAGCAGTCGATTTCAAGCCAATCAAAAAATCTTTGGACCGATTTTGGACTTTTTGATTTGGCAATTTTAACCTTCTCTATGTATTCATCGGCCTCCTTTCCTTTTCGATCCTCCTTGTACTTTGAAATCCTGTGGAGCTTTATCCTAAGCGTGGAAATGGCAAGAGGATTCATGCTCTCGCATTTGCGAGATATGAAGTCTAGCTTTTCTTTGGTTTCGTCTTTCGATAAGGCTGTTGCGCTAATAAAGTCTGCGTACAAACGCCAAGCAGGATTTGAGAGCGCAGGATTAAACTCAATACTTTTTCTGAAATTACTTTCTATGCGTTCAAGTTGCTGTTGGCGGTCAAACCCAATTGATGCATTTACTGCATCAATAGATACTCGCATAAATGCGTTGCATATTTTATAGCTGTAGGGAGCAATGGCAACGGCGTGCTCTAAAACATCCATCCGTTCAGTGTGCTCGTAGAGAAGATGACTTTTTCGTATGTAATTTTCTGAATTATTAGGGTCTTCGTTAATCAAGCTGTCCACTGCTGCAATCGCCGCATGCAAATCACCTGCTAGTTCTTCGGTGTTAATTTTCAGATCTGAGAGTCTTTCCTTGAACGCATGCCGCGGAACCTTCTCCATTTCTTTGGCAATTCTGTCTCGAGCTTCTGAGAAATTAGATGCATCTAGCAACTGCTTTATCTCAAGAGTTACGAGGACTTCCCCATCATTCAGATCATCCTCCTCCAGCGTCGAACTCTTTTGCATGTCTAGCACAGTGTTTAGTAGTGCTTCCCTGTTATTTTGTCTCTCTAGTCTTTCGAGATCTCTTTTAATAACTTCGGAGTTTGACTTTTTTAAGTAGGGATTTTCACAAAATCCACGAATGATGGTTCGAGGCTTTTCGTTAACGATTTTAGTGTCGATAGGCAGCTCGCTGCCTACTAAATCATTATGTAATTGCCCCATGAGTTCATCAAAGCCATCTATCTCAACAAAATAAACCCTGTCTCGCCACAGCAGCTTAATTAGTTCGTCACTCGGTGTGTCTCCTTTGCGGATGCACCAGTAAATTCCGTGCTTGAAATGATCTTCACTTCTAAGTAGATATTGCAAAACATCCATTATCGATCTGTCGCAGCCGCTATACCCGACTACTACAAGTCCAAAATCCCTGCCGAATTCAATAAATTTCTTTCTAGTGTTTTCTTCAAGTGATTCAGTTTCTCTTACCGTGGATTTTATGTCGTCAAAAAGATAGTCGCCATGTAGTTTTATTATTTTTGGCCTGCTGGAAGTAACAGTGACACTAGAAATAGCTGAGTCATGAGCACAGACCATTGGTCGATCAACAGAAAATTGGAAAAAAGCTTCGTTGAGCAAATCATCAAAGTTTGTTGTGAATATCGTGTTTATAAATCCCTTGTCGGTGAGCTTGATCAGATAAGCGTAACCTAGATTTGGATTTTTCCCCGAAACTTCTTTTTCTACAAACATTCGACGTTGTCGGGGGAGGTCGAAGTTTTTTTCAAAAAGAGATGAATATTCTCGGTTGGTGTTGTACCAAACACCCTCGGATTTACTTAGTATTTCTTTCGCCTGCTCCTGGTCATATTCTTTATCCGGATAGATCCTCTCGAATACCTCTTTTCTCCATTCTTCGATTAGTTGGTTTGCACTGCGAACTCCTGACGAAACCGAGCACCCCGATCCGAGTAAGAAGGTATAATTTGGAACTCCAGAAGTTCGTGAAGATATAAATCGGCTTAGATCAGCATAATTACGGCGTTTGCTGGTTAATTGCTTTAAAGGGTCAAATGATTCCATTTCCGCCTCCGGTGGTGATGCGCAGCAACTCAATGCTCGACAGGTGGCTTCGGGAAAGCGCCCTTTAAGTTGAGCAATAGCTTTATCAGGCAATGTAATGCCGCAGAAGGAAACATTCAGCAAAATCTAATTATTTGTCTACAGCGCCTATTGGAGCTTATGACCGCTGAAGTCGAACCCGATCCCGGCCAACTGGAATAGGAAAAACAGCCCCGTAGAGCGTCGAGTGCAGCGCCCTCAACGCCCGCCGCGCGTATAGCCTTCCAGTTCGTCGGCGCGGGAGCTGATCCGGCGCAGGGTGGCTTCGGCGCTTTGCAGGGCCGCTTCCTGGCCGCGTGCGCCGAGCGCCCGGTCCAGGTGTGCGGCCTGTTCGTTGGACTGCTGCCAGGTGTATTGCGCATCCATCAACCGGGAACGGTCCATGCCGCTGAGGCGGTAGCGCAGCTTGTCGTAGGCGCGGTCCAGGCGCTCCTGCTGCACGCGCTGTTCGCGCTGGATGCAGCGGCGGCTCTCGTCCAGGCCCTGCGCCTGCTTGCGGCAGTCGTGGTAGGTGGCGGACAGGCCATCGCCCGGGGTGCCGCCCTCGGCGCCCGTGCCGGGCGGCGGCATCTGCTGCAGTTGCTGTTGCATCTGCTGGATCTGCTCGGCCTGCTGCTGCAGCAGGCGCTGCTGTTGCTGCAGTTGCGCATCGCGCGGGTCGGTCTGCTGCGCAGCGGCGTTGCCGCACACGCCAGCGACCATCGCGGCGATCAGCCACGCGCGCAGGCGGCGCTGGCCCTGGGTTCCCTGGTGCTGGTGCATCGTCCTTCTCCTTCGATCGGCAGCCGATCCTGCCGCGCGCCGCATCGCCGGTGCGCGGTCGAGGTGGCGCCAAGCATACGGGAAGGGCGGTGATGGCTTCATGGCACGGCGATGGGCGCGCTCAGCGGGGAGACACCGCGCTCGTCGAAGGCTTCGACCGCGAACACGTAGTCCTGGTCCAGGTTCAGCGCCCGGATCTCCAGGTCGGTACCGCGGTCGGCGAACACCTGGTAGGTGAGGGTGAGGCGGTCGGCGCGCAGGCCCCAGCGCACGTTGTAGCCGACGGCGCCGGGCACTGCCTGCCAGCGCGCGCGGGCGTTGCGGCGGTCGGCGTCGCGTTGCACGGCGACGCCGGTCGGCGCCGGTGGCGGGGCGCCGTCGGCGTTGCCGAACACGCGCAGGTCGCTGATCGCCAGGTGCGCGGCGCCGACGTGGCCGTGCACGTAGCGGATGTAGCGGGTGCGCACCGGCGCGGGCAACTGCAGGTAGGCGTTGGGCCGGTCGCGGCGATCGGCGCCGTCGCCGACCTCGGCCAGCGGCAGCCAATGGCGGCCGTCGCGCGAGTGCTGCAGCCGGAACGCGGTGTAGATGTCCGGCGCATCGCCGTAGCGGCCGGCGCGGTAGTCGGCGAAGTTGACCTGTACCGCGCGCACGCTGCGTTCCCCGCCCAGGTCGACGGTGAGAGTTTCGCCTGGCGCGTTGCGCGCGGCCACCCAGTAGCTGCGCGGGTCCTCGTCGGTAGCGCGGTCGGCGTCGAAGCCGTTCAGGGTGGACGAGGCGGTGGCCGGTTTGCGGTAGGACAGCAGCATCCAGCCGGTGAACAGCGCCTCCGGGTCGGCCACCGTCCCCTCCGGCATCCAATGCGGGAAATCGCCGAAGCGGGTGGACACCCGCATCTGCCCATCGGCGGCGAACGCGGCGGGGAACAGCACGATGCGCCGTTCGAAGGTCCAGTTGGCGCCGATCCAGGCGGTGCCGCTGTTCCACCAGTTGGCGTGCGCGTCCTGGAAGGTGGAACCGTGGCCGGCGCCCTGCATGAAACCGCCGGGCTTGTACGCCACCGGGTTGTACGCCGCATAGACGAACGGGCCGAGCGGGTGCTCGCCGACGAACACGCCGTTGGCGTAGGCGTTGTACTCGCTGCCCGGCGCGCCGTACTGCAGGTAGTAGCGGCCGCCGGTCTTGGTCATCCACGCGCCTTCCAGGAAGCTGCCGATCGGGCTGCCGTCGGGGAAACGGGCGCCGCGGTGGTCGGGGCCGAAGCGCTCCCAGCCGTGCTGCGCCGGATCCAGCGCAAGCAGCGGCGTCGGCGTGCCGCGGAAGGCGAAGCCCTGCGCACTGCGGTCCATGGCGATGCCGTACAGCGGATAGCGGTCCGACGAGCCCCAGTACAGGTACCACTGGCCGTCGTCGTCGATGAACAGGTCCGGGTCCCAGGGACCGGGCGGCACGTCGCTGAGCGGGCGGCCCTTCATCTCGGTGCCGATCGGCTGGGCGCGCGGCAGCTTGGGCAGCAGCCGGGTCAGGAAGTCGAGCGTGCCGCTGGCCGGGTCGCGGGTCTGCAGCAGCGGGCGCGGTTCGAAGGCCGACTGCATGATCACCAGGCGGTCGCCGTCGGCGACCACCGCCGGCGCGACGATGCTCTCGAACGGCCAGCGGCTGGGCGTGACGAACTGCCAGTCGAGCAGGTTGCTGGAGCACCAGTAGCCGTCGGCCAGGGTCTGGAACAGGTAGTAGGCATCGCCGAAGCGCACGAACACCGGGTCGGCGCCGGTGCGGTAGGAGATGCCGTCGTTGAGTTGTTCGAAGTTGTAGCGGTAGTCCAGGTCGATCGGGTTGGCGTAGCTGCGCGTGCCCGGCGCCTGTGCCGCGGCCAGCCCGGCGGATGCCAGCAGCGCCAGCGCTGCGAATGCTCTGAACATGGCGATGGCCTTCCCCCCGTGGCGGCGCCGGCTACCGTAGCAAAGGCGGTGGCGGGGTGCGATGCGGCAGGCCATGCCGCCGCGGTTACCATGATGCCCGCCCGTTCGCCGGTGCCGCGCTGCGGCTGCGGCGCCGTCTCTCGCCGATTCCCCCGATGCCCATGACCGCCACCCTCTCGCCGCGCCGCCTGCTGCCCCTGTTGTTGTCGCCCTTGCTGTTCGCCGCCGCCGCCTTCGCCAACGACAGCAGCATCGGCGACGCCAATGGTTCGATCGAGCTGATCCGCCAGCCGGACATCCGCATGAGCAAGGAAGATCTGTTCATCAGCGAGGATCGGGTGCAGGTGGACTACGTGTTCACCAACACCAGCACGCGTGACCTGCTGGTGCCGATCGCCTTCCCGATGCCGCCGATGTACTTCGGCATGGCCGACCACAGCACGCTCACCGACTTCAAGCTGTGGGTGGACGGCAAGCCGGTGCGCACCGAGCGCCGGCTGGTGGCGAAGCTGGATGGCAGCGACATCTCGCGCGCGTGGGCGGCCAGCGGCTGGACGCCCGACGACCTGGCCGCGTACGTCGAGAGCGGCACCCTCCCGGCCGGTCGCAAGCCGCTGCCGGCACGCTGGCTCGATGCGGACGGGCAGCCGCGTTTCACCCTCAGCGAGTACTTCGTCTGGCAGCAGCGCTTCCCGGCAGGCGCCGCGGTGGCGATCCGCCACAGCTATGTGCCCAGCGTCGCCACCGGCGTGCCGATGCCGGTCAGCGACCTGATCGGCGAATACGCCAAGCCCACCTGCCTGGACGCCGCCATGCAGCAGCGCATGCGCCGCCGCGCCGGCGCCGACGGCCTGGCGTGGGGCAACCTGCGCTACGTGTTGCGCACCGGCGCCAACTGGAAGGGGCCGATCCAGGACTTCCACCTGACCCTGAAGAAGCGCGCGCCCGGCGACCTGCTCAGCCTGTGCTTCGACGGCGAACTGCAGCGCACCGATGCGCTGACCTTCGAGTTCCGCCAGCGCGACTTCGTGCCCGAGCGCGACCTGGACATCCTGTTCCTGCGCTGACGCGCTGCCGGCACCCGCAGCGACCGGCCGCGCCGAAGCCGACACCCGGCTGAACGCCGATCCGGCGCGGTCGGCAGTTTGCGCCCGATGCGGTGGCGCGCGTGCGCGCGGATCGGGCAGCATGCGCCGGCGCGTTTCCTCCCTCAGGACCTGCCCGCATGCGCGATGCCGCCGTTGCCGCTTCCGATCCCGTCGCCCTGGTGGCGGCGCGCCTGGAACGCCTGCCGCCCACCCGAACCCTGTGGCGCCTGGTCGCGCTGCTGGCGCTGGGCGGCTTCTTCGAACTGTACGACCTGTTCCAGACCGCCTACCTCAGCCCCGGCCTGCTGCGCGACGGCCTGTTCGCCGAGGGCGCGGCCGGTGTGTTCGGCATCGCCGACCAGGCCGCGTTCGCGTCGGCGACGTTCCTGGGCCTGTTCCTCGGCGCGAGCCTGCTCAGCCCGCTGGTCGATCGTTTCGGGCGCCGCGCGGTGTTTTCCTTCGCGCTGCTCTGGTACAGCGCGGCCACCGTGGCGATGGGCCTGCAGCACAGCGGGCTGGGGGTGATCCTGTGGCGCGGCGTGGTCGGCATCGGCCTGGGCATCGAATTGGTCACCATCGACACCTATCTGTCGGAAATGGTGCCGCGGCAGATGCGTGGGGCGGCGTTCGCGCTGGCGTTCTGCGTGCAGTTCCTGGCGGTGCCGGCGGTGGCGTTGAGCGCCTGGGCGTTGGTGCCGCACGCGCCGCTGGGGATGAGCGGCTGGCGCTGGGTGGCACTGCTCAGCGGCGGCTTCGCGCTGGCGGTGTGGTGGCTGCGCAGCCGCCTGCCGGAATCGCCGCGCTGGCTGGCCACGCAGGGCCGCCACGCCGAGGCCGACGCGGTGCTGCAGCGGCTGGAGGCGCGCTGCGCCGCCGACCTGGGGCGGCCGTTGCCGGCGCCGGAGCCGACGTCGGTGCCGGCCGTGCCGACGCCGCAGCTGTCCGCGCTGTGGCAGGCCCCGTACCGGCGCCGCATGGCGATGCTGGTGAGCTTCCACATCTTCCAGGCGATCGGTTTCTTCGGCTTCGGCAACTGGCTGCCGGCGCTGCTGGCGCGGCAGGGCGCCGATAGCGTGCACGGCCTCGGCTACGCCTTCGCCATCTCGCTGGCGTATCCGCTTGCGCCGCTGCTGCTGATGGGCGTGGCGCAGCGTTGGGAGAACAAGTGGCAGGTGGTGGTATCGGCGCTGGGTGCGGTGCTGTTCGGCCTGCTGTTCGCCTGGCAGCAGCAGCCGCTGCTGCTGGTCGCCTGCGGCGCGGCGGTCACCTTTTGTAATGCCTGGATGAGCTTCGCCTACCACGGCTACCAGGCCGAGCTGTTCCCCACTGCGCTGCGCGCCCGCGCGGTGGGTTTCTGCTATTCCTTCAGCCGCTTGTCCACCGCCGCCAGCAGTCTGCTGATCGGCATGCTGCTGGACCGCACCGGCCACCGCGGTGTGCTGGGCTTCATTGCCGCCAGCCTGCTGCTGGCCGCCGCGGTGGTGGGCCGGTTCGGGCCGCGCACCCACCAGCGCGTGCTGGAGCGGATCTAGCGGGGATGTTCCGCCGATTCCTGAATGTCCTGCCGCGGTCATCGGCCCTCGACACCATGCCGCCGCCGCCCGGTGCATGCTGTCGCCTCCTTCGCCACGAGCCTCGGCCATGACCTCGCTACTGCCCGTCCCCGTGATGGATGCCGCCGACCACCGCGACCTGGCCCAGGCGCGTGCGCTGCTGGAATACCCCGGCCTGGCGGCCAAGATCGCCAATACGGTGGGCGCGCCGATCGAGGCGTTGATCAGCAAGCGCATGCCGAAGATGCTGTCCTCGCGCATCGATGCGGTCAGCCAGCGCGCGCTGCGTGTGGCGCTGCGCTCTGCACTGCTGACCTTGCGGACGCAGGCGCCGGAGCGGGCGCGGCCGCGCCTGCACGGGGTCGCGGTGGCGGCGACCGGCGCCGCCGGCGGCTTCTTCGGCCTGCCCGGGCTGGTGGTGGAACTGCCGCTGACCACCACCCTGATGCTGCGTTCGATTGCCGACATCGCACGCGCCGAAGGCGAGCGCCTGGACGACCCGGCCACCGCCCTGGCCTGCCTGGAGGTGCTGGCGCACGGCGGCCGCAGCCAGCGCGACGACGGCAGCGAATCGGGCTATTTCGCGGTGCGCGCGGCGATGGCGCAGCAACTCAGCGCCGCGGCGCAGTACATCGCCGCGCATGGCCTGGGCAGCAAGGGCGCGCCGGTGCTGGTGTCGCTGCTGTCGCGCATCGCCGCCAAGTTCTCGGTCACGGTCAGCGAGAAGCTGGCGGCGCAGGCGGTGCCGCTGGTCGGCGCGGCCAGCGGCGCGTTGCTCAACACGGTGTTCATCTCGCACTTCCAGGCGATGGCGCGCGGCCACTTCATCGTGCGCCGGCTGGAGCGCCGCTACGGCGAGGCGGCGGTACGCCAGGCCTACGAGGCCTTGCCGGCACGCAGATAGCGCCGCATCGGCGAAACGGCGGGATCGTGCAAAGTCGCGCCCGCGCCGCCCCGCTATCCTCGGCGATCGATCGATGCCGTGGAGGGCAGGTGGACGTGAGCGGAGCGAAGTACAAGCAAGGAGTGCGCCTGCTGGCGCTGATCGCGGGGCTGCTCCCGTCGGCCCTACAGGCCGCGGCCGATGCGCCGCAGGATGGGGTGCGGCACATGCCGGCGTTCGATCTGCCGTTGTCGCCCTTCCTCAGCCCGCAGGCGCAGGCGGCTGCGCGCAAGGACATGGCGCACGGCGATCCGCTGGGGAAGATGGACCACGCCACGCTGCGCCGCGAACTGCCGCGCATCCGCGCCGAGACGGAAGCCTGGGCGAAGACCGTGGTGGAACCCCTACGCGAACGCTATGGGGTGACGCTGCAGCGGACCACCTGGGACGGCGTGCCGGTGACCCTGGTGCAGCCGCGCGATGCATCGCCGGCGCAACGCCAGCGGCTGCTGATCGAACTGCACGGCGGCAGCTTCGTGATGGGCAGCGCGGCCTCGTTCGGGATGATGGAGGCGATCCCGGTGGCGGCGATGACCGGCGTCACCGTGGTCAGCGTCGACTACCGGCAAGGCCCGGAACACCACTTTCCTGCCGCCAGCGAAGACGTGGCCACCGTCTACCGCGCCGCGCTCAAGCGCTACGCGTCGCAACACATCGGCCTGTTCGGCTGCTCGGCCGGCGGCGTGCTGACCGGCGAGTCGCTGGCCTGGTTCGCCAAGGAGAAACTGCCGATGCCGGCGGCGGCGGGCATGTTCTGCGCCGGCGGCGACGCGCGCTACCGCGGCGATTCGCGCTACGTGGTGGCGGCGGTGAACGACGCGCCGTTGCCCGACGCGCAGGGGGCGCTGCCGATCATGGAAGACCTGTACTACGGCGAAGGCGTGGACTTCCACGATCCGCTGGTGTCGCCGGTGTTCTCCGATGCGGTGCTGGCGCAGTTCCCGCCGCTGCTGTTCATCACCGGCACGCGCGCGGCGGAGTTGAGCAATGTCGCCTACACCCATACACGGCTGGTCGATCTGGGCCGCGAGGCCGATCTGCACGTGTGGGACGGCATGGGCCACGCCTTCCACCTGAACACCGCATTGCCGGAGAGCCAGCAGGCGCTGCGGGTGATCGCGCGCTTCTTCCGCCGGCACCTGGACCTGCCGCCATTGCCGGCAACAGCGCCGGTGGCCGCGGCGCAGGACTGACCGGCGTACTGCGCGTCGCGACTGGCCGTTGTCGCGCGGCGGTGGCACAGTGGCGGCCGCTGCCTTGCGGCCGCCTTCGTCTCCGTTCTCTGCCAGGTGCTTCGCCATGAAAACCCGCCATCGTTCCGACAGCGACGACGACCAGCCGCGGCTGGCGGTGCTGATCGACGCCGACAACGCGCAGCCGTCGGTGATCGAAGGCCTGCTCGCCGAGGTCGCCAAGTACGGCCTGGCCAGCGTCAAGCGCATCTACGGCGACTTCACCAGCACGCGCATGACCCAGTGGAAGCAGGCGCTGCTGAAGCACTCGATCAGCCCGGTGCAGCAGTTCGCCTACACCAGCGGCAAGAACGCCACCGACAGCTCGCTGATCATCGATGCGATGGACCTGCTCTACACCGGCCGCTTCGACGGCTTCTGCCTGGTCTCCAGCGACAGCGACTTCACCCGCCTGGCGCAGCGCCTGCGCGAGGAAGGGCCGACCGTGTACGGCTTCGGCGAGCGCAAGACCCCGGACGCCTTCGTGCAGGCCTGCGACAAGTTCATCTATACCGAAGTGCTGCGCAGCGAGGCCAGCGCCGCCGAGCCAACCAAGCCCGCTGCCGCAGCCAAGCCGGCGGCCAAGGGCCGCAAGAAGCCGGCCGCGACGCCGGCCAAGCCCGAGCCAGCGGCAGCGCCGACCGAGACCAAGGCGGCGGCGCCGCTGACGCTGCTGCGCCAGGCCATCGAGGAAGCCTCCGACGACCAGGGCTGGGCCGGACTCGGCAGCGTCGGCAGCTATCTGAACAAGGTACGCCCGGATTTCGATCCGCGCCTGTACGGGCACAAGAAGCTCAGCGACCTGCTGCGCCGGCTGTCGGCGCACTTCGAACTGGAGGAGCGCGGCAACGAAGGCGGCGGCAAGCGCATCTTCGTGCGCTCGCGCGGATAAGCCGGCTGTCGCCGCCGCTTGCGCCGTTGCGTGGCGCCGCGGCATGGCCCAGCGCAGACAGGTGCACGACACGATGAGCGATCGACCCTACGCCCCCTCTTGCGACCGCAACCGCGATCCGATCCTGCAAGTGCTGCAGCGGCAGTTCGCCGACCGCCGCCGCGTGCTGGAGATCGGCAGCGGCACTGGCCAGCATGCGGTGCACTTCGCCGCGGCGCTGCCGCAGCTGACCTGGCAATGCAGCGAGCGCGCCGAGCACCTGCCCGGCATCGCGCAGTGGCTGGAGTCGGCGGGCCTGCCGAACACGCCACCGCCCCTGGCGCTGGACGTGCGCGAAGGGCCGTGGCCCCACACCGGCTACGATGCGGTGTTCACTTCCAACACCTTGCACATCATGGGCTGGGAGGCGGTGCAGGCCTTCTTCGCTGGCGTCGGCCACCTGCTGGCAACCAGCGCCGGCGGCATGCTGGTGGTGTACGGTCCGTTCAATTACGGCGGCGCCTTCACCAGCGACAGCAATCGCGACTTCGATGCGTGGCTGAAGGCGCGCGACCCGGCCAGCGGCATTCGCGATGCCAAGGCGGTGGACGCGCTGGCGCAGGCGCAGGGCCTGGCGTTGCAGGAGGACGTGGCGATGCCGGCCAACAACCGCTGCCTGGTCTGGCGGCGCGTCTAAGCGCGGCTGGCGGGTGTGCGAACGCTAGCGTGCGTCGTACACGCGCGTCGTCACGCATCCATGGTGGCGTGCGCACGCCGCTCGTTTCCTCTGTCGCAACGCCTCGCGGCATGCGTGCAATACGGCTGCGACAGTACGACAGTACGACAGTACGAACGTCGCCGCGGCGCTATGCAGTGTAGTGACGCTGCCGATCTGAGTGCGTCAGCAATGTCATCGCCACGTGTCTGCACGGTGGCACTTCACTGACCGCTGCCTCCTTGCCGCAGAGCGTTGGCTGCCAAGCTCCGCAACGCTGAGGCCATCGACCTGACGGGCATGCGTTGCGTCCGGGTGACGAAGACGCACTGTCTCCCTCATGGCGGGTTCACTGCAATGCCACGGCCGATTCACCGCCGGCTTGCGACTGTGCGCCGACACCAGCCGCTGCAAACCAGCAACGGCCGGCACCTTTCTTCTGCGACGGAGCGTTCCCATGCATAGCAACGACGAATCCCGCGATCTCAATCGCGACCCGATCTCCGGTACCCCGGGCTCGCATCCGGTCGGCGTCGGTATCGGCGGCACCGCCGGCGGTGTGGCCGCGGGCGCGCTGGCCGGCACCGTGTTCGGCCCGCTCGGCACCCTGATCGGCGCGGCGGTTGGCGTGGTCGCCGGCGCGGCGGCGGGCAAGGGCGTGGCCGAGCGCATCGACCCCACCGGCGAGGATGCCTACTGGCGCGAGGAATACCGCAACCGTGACTACGTCAAGGCCGATTACGACTACGACCGCGACTACGCCGCCGCCTACGGGCTGGGCCTGCAGGCACGCGAGCAGGATCCGTCACGCAGCTGGGAGGACCACGAGCGCGAGCTGTCGCACGACTGGGGCACGCGCCGTGGCGACTCGCGCCTGGAGTGGGACGAGGCGCGGCTGGCCGCGCGCGATTCCTGGCAGCGCGCCGATGCCACCTACCGCACCTACGAGGACAGCGACCGCTACTACGCCGATCGCTTCGACACCGTGGACTACCGTGGGACCGACAGCAGCTACGACGACTACCGCCCGGCCTACCGCTACGGCGTGCAGGCGCGCAGCCGTTACCGCGATCGCGTCTGGGACGATCGCCTGGAGTCGGATCTGGAAAGCGGCTGGGAACGCGTCAAGGACCGCTCGCGACTGAGCTGGGCGCAGGCCAAGGCGGCCGTGCGCGAAGCCTTCGATTCCGATCGCTACGATCGTCCCGGCCACGGCAACCCGCCCGATCCGCGGGTCTGATTTCAACGTTCGTTGAGTTGAATGCCACTCGGTCGAGTTGCCACGTGGCAGTGGCACTCGACCCAATCGCGTCTTGATACGACACAGCGGCCGCTTGCCTGGGGCCGCTGTGTCGTATGCGGAGTGTACGGAAGCAACCATGTGGGAGGGACTTGAGTCCCGACGCGCAGTCCCTTCCGTCATCGACACCATCGCGAGCGGCCGGGATCCGATTGCATGTTGCTGGCGCGTGGAATTCGCTTGCATCGGCCGCATCGTGGCCTGGTGACCTGGCAGGTCGCGGCTGAAGCCGCTCCTACGGCCTTACCCCTACAGACTGTCCGACGTCGGCGAACGATCTGGAAGTTCTTGAACCGTCGGTTGCAACGGATCGTCCTCCTGCGCATCCGCCTGCGCCTCAGCCTTGGCTTGCGCCTCCGCTTCCGCGTCTTCCTTCAAGGCGGCGTCCCACCAGGCCGGAGCCGCCAGCCGTTCTTCTCCATAGCCGTTCATGCAACCTGTTCGTTGCTGCTCCAGGCGCTTGTAGTCCAGGGTGAGACGCTGCACGTCCTGCTGCTCTGGCCAATCGGTGTACGCGAAGTAGCCCTCGTACTGGTTCCTATCGATGCAGGCGATATACGCGTCGGCCCGCAGCCCGGCTGCCTGGAAGACCAACACCCGCGCTTCGCCGTTGCGATCCAGGCGGCCATGGAAGACCGTCCATTTGCCCGATGCGCAACTCGCGCCGGAGATCCCCATGTAGCTCAGGCACGGGATCGACCACACGTCCTGCAGGACGCGAATCCTCGCACCCGAGAGTGGCCGATCGGGTCCCGCCACGACACGGATCGTGATGAACCGCGGCATGATCCAGGGGCCGGCGTGCTCTGCCAGCAGGTAGAAAAGCAGAAGGGCGCCCACCAGCGCCACACATGCGAGGCTGCCCAGCTTCACGCGATGCTCCTTCGATGATGGTGCGAGCGTGGACCGATGGCGATCCGCGCAAGGTTCGGGTGGTGGCGGTCCGCAGCGAGCCACCCTGGGCGAGGCGGCAGGCCTGCGTCCTGATGGAATTCAGGTCGCGGCCGATGCCGCTCCTACGGCAGACGCAGATGCACTAGGAATCGCGGCAGCGTTGCAGGCGCGGCTTGGGCCACGCCGCGTTCCGTCGATCGCCTTCGGTGCCGCTGCTGCGACGCCGCCTCACGGTGGCGGCGCTGCGCCTCCCGCTCAGGCCGCCTGCACGATATGCAGCGCTTTCGGATTGCGCCAGGTCGCCAGCAGCCGCGCTTCGCGCTGCTTGGCTTCGTGCAGGTGCGCTTCCTTGACGTGGCCGTAGCCGCGGATGTGCTCCGGGATGCTGGCGATCTGCACCGCCAGCGCCAGGTTGTCCGCCTGCAGCCGCTGCAGCAGTTCGTCCACGGTGGCGACGTAGTCCACGATCAGCTGCCGTTCGCCGCGCCGCTCGGCGCTATAGCCGAACACGTCGAAGGTGCCGCCACGCAGGCGGCGCAGCTTGGCCAGCCACTGGAACGCGGTGAACATCCATGGGCCGTACTCGCGCTTGCGCAGCCGACCTTGCTCGTCCTTGCTCGCCAGCAGCGGCGGCGCCAGGTGGAAGCGCACGCGGTAGTCGCCTTCGAACTGCGCCTGCAACTGCTGCGCGAATGCGCCGCTGGTGTACAGCCGCGCCACTTCGTATTCGTCCTTGTAGGCCATCAGCTTGAACGCGTAGCGCGCCACCGCTTCGGTCAGCGCGGTCGAGGCCGGGGCCACGCGCTGCTCGGCGGCGCGCACGCGCTCCACCAGCGCGGTGTAGCGCGCGGCGTAGGCGGCGTCCTGGTAGTCGACCAGGAAGGCATGGCGACGCGCGATCAGCTCGTGCAGCGAGCGCGACAGGCGGCTGTCGTCCAGCGACGCGTACCCGGCCTCGCTGCTGTCGGCGCCAGCCGGCAGTTCGCGCGCCGGACGTGGATTGGATGGATTGCGCGGCGCGGCGCTGGCGCCGGCTTCGTGGCCTTCCCACTCGCCCGGCGGCAACTGCTGCAGGCCCAAGGCGTGGCGTTCGCGCTCGTCCGCGGCAGGATCGGTGAGGCCGGCGGCACGCCGTACCGCCGGCAGGTCCAGTGCCGCCAGGCGGCCCCAGGCAAAGGCCTGCTGGTTCATCGCCACGGCTGCGCCGTTGAGTTCGATGGCGCGCATCAGCGCGGCATGCGATAGCGGCACCAGCCCCTGCTGCCAGGCGTAGCCGAGCATGAACAGGTTGCTGGCGATGGCGTCGCCGAGCAGCGCGGTGGCCAGCTGCGTGGCGTCGAGCAGCAGTGGATCGCGCCCGCCCAGTGCAAGGCGCACGCCGGCAATGATCTCGGCGGCGGGGAACTGCATGTCGGCATGCGTGGTGAAAGTGCCGGGCATCGCCTCGTAGGTGTTCAGCACTACCTGCGAGCGGTCGCCGCGCACCTTGGACAGCGCCCAGTAGTCGTTGACCACCACCATGTCGCAACCCAGCACCAGGTCCGCCTCGCCGGCGGCGATGCGCACCGCGTGCAGGTCTTCGGGCTGTCGTGCCAGGCGGATATGCGTGGTGACCGCGCCGCCCTTCTGCGCCAGGCCGGTCTGGTCGAGCACGCTGGCGCCCTTGCCCTCCAGGTGTCCGGCCATGCCCAGCAGCGCGCCGATGGTGACCACGCCGGTGCCGCCGACGCCGGTGATGAGGATGTTCCAGGGCTGGCTCAGGTCGCTGCGGAAGGTCGGCGCCGGTAGTTGCTCCAGCAGTGCCGCGGCGTCGGCCTTGCGGCCCTTGCGCGGCTGCCCGCCGTGCACGGTGACGAAGCTGGGGCAGAACCCGGACACGCAGGAATAGTCCTTGTTGCAGCTGGACTGGTCGATCTGGCGCTTGCGTCCGTATTCGGTCTCCTTGGGCAACACCGACACGCAGAAGCTCTTCTCGCCGCAATCGCCGCAGCCTTCGCAGACCAGCGAATTGACCAGCACGCGCTTGGGCGGATCGGCCAGCTTGCCGCGCTTGCGCCGGCGCCGCTTCTCCGTGGCGCAGGTCTGGTCGTAGATCAGCACGCTGGTGCCCTTGACCTCGCGCAGGCGCCGCTGCACCGCGTCCAGTTCGCTGCGGTCGTGGAACTCCACGTCGCTGGGGAACAGCTCCCGGCGCCGCGTCCACTTGCCGATGTCGTCGCTGACCAGGGCGATGGTGTGCACGCCTTCGGCGCGCATCTGCCGGGCGATGTCCGGCACGCTGAGGGTGCCGTCCACCGGCTGCCCGCCAGTCATCGCCACTGCGTCGTTGTAGAGGATCTTGTAGGTGATGTTGACGCCGGCGGCGATCGACTGGCGGATCGCCAGCGAGCCGCTGTGGAAATAGGTGCCGTCGCCCAGGTTCTGGAACACGTGCGGGGTGTCGGTGAACGGCGCCTGCCCGGCCCAGGTGACGCCTTCGCCGCCCATGTGGGTGAAGGTGTCGGTGGCGCGGTCCATCCACGTCACCATGTAGTGGCAGCCGATACCGCCGAGCGCGCGCGAGCCCTCCGGCACCACCGTGGAGGTGTTGTGCGGGCAGCCGGAGCAGTAGTGCGGCACGCGCGGGAAGTTGGCACGCGGCAACGCCATCTCCGCTTCCTTGGCCTCCATCCAGCGCAGCCGCTGCTCGATCGAACCGGTGTCGAGCGCCGTGGCCTGGGTCAGGCGCAGGATGCGCTTGCCGATCACCCCGGCGATGGTGGCCGGGGTCAGTTCGCCGGTGGACGGCAGGATCCATTCGCCGGCCTCGTCGTACTTGCCGACGATGCTCGGGCGCGGGCCGGCGCTGGCCGGCCAGTTGTAGAACTGCTCCTTCATCTGCCGCTCGATGAAGGCCTTCTTCTCCTCCACCACGACGATGTCCTGCAGCCCGCGCGCGAACGCGGCGATGCCCAGCGGCTCCAGCGGCCAGGTCATGCCGACCTTGTACACGCGGATGCCGATGCGCGCGCAGGCGTCCGCGTCCAGGCCCAGGTATTCCAGCGCCTGCAGTACGTCCAGGTAGCTCTTGCCGGTGGTGACGATGCCCAGCCGCGCCTGCGGCGCGTCCATCACCGTGCGGTCGATGCCGTTGGCGCGGGCGAAGGCCTGCGCCGCACGCACGGCATAACGATGCAGGCGCATTTCCTGGTCCAGCGGCGGATCCGGCCAGCGGATGTTGAGGCCGCCGGGCGGCAGGTCGAAATCCTCCGGCAGCACGATCTGCCGCGCGAACGGGTCCACCTCCACCGAGGCCGAGGATTCCACCGTCTCGGCGATGGTCTTGAAGCCGATCCAGCGCCCGGTGTAGCGGCTCATCGCCCAGCCGAGAAGGCCCATGTCGAGGATGTCCTGCACCCCGGCCGGATTGAGCACCGGCATCATCGCGCTGACGAACTCGTCCTCCGAGCCGTGCGGCAGGGTCGAACTGCGGCAGGCGTGGTCGTCGGCGGCCAGCGCCAGCACGCCGCCGTGGCGCGAGGTGCCGGCGGCGTTGCCGTGCTTGAACACGTCCCCGCAGCGGTCCACGCCGGGGCCCTTGCCGTACCACATGGCGTACACGCCATCTACGCGTGCGCCGGGGAACAGGTTGGTCTGCTGCGTGCCCCAGACCATGGTCGCGCCCAGATCCTCGTTGAGCCCGGGCTTGAACACCACCTTGGCTGCGTCCAGATGCTTGCGCGCGCGCCACAGTTCCAGGTCGAAACCGCCCAGCGGGCTGCCACGGTAGCCGCTGACGAAGCCGCCGGTGTTCAGTCCGGCGGCGCGGTCGCGCAGTTGCTGCATCAGCGGCAGCCGTACCAGCGCCTGCACGCCGGACAGGTAGATGCGGCCGTCGGTGCGGGTGTACTTGTCTTCCAGCGTATAGCCGGTATCCACGCCGTCGGTGGTCGCGGCGGCAAGGGAGGACGACGGACGCGGATCGGCGATGCGGTTCATGGCTTGCCCGGAGATGGAAGGCTGGCGGGCGCGCAGCGCCTGCCGCGCGCGATCGCCCCGATTGTATCAGTGGCGATTTTTGCGCTCGTTCTCGTCCGTGCCGGCGCGGGCGGGGTAGGATGGGACCCGGGTGAGGGGATCACTCCAGGGGATTGCAGCAGTGAAGGCATACACATACGCAGTGGCCGCGATGCTGGCCTGCATCGGTCTGGCCACCGCGGCCACCGTGCGGGCGCAGGCATTGCCGGCACCCAAAGAGTTCTATTTCGACGAAGACCGCAGCACCACGCGTCCGGTGACCGCCATCGCCGGCAGCGGCGATGCCCTGGTCGATCGCCTGGCCAGCACCGTGCAGCGCAATCCCGACGCCCACGAGGCGCGTGCGCAGCTGGCCGGCATCGCCATGGCCGGCGGCCGCCGCGAACTGGGTGAACAGCTGTACCAGGCGGCGCTGCATGGACTGCCCGCCGGCATGCAGCGGCGCCAGGTGCAATGGAACTACGGGTGGGATCTGCTGCGCGCCGGCGACCCGGGGCGCGCGTTGAGCGAGTGGAGCGCCCTGGTCAACGGCCGCCCGGCAGCGCCGGATTGGCTCCCGCCGACCCTGGCGCTGGCCTTGTGGCGGTTGCAGCGCAAGGACGAGGCGGTGAAGTGGTACGCCGCGGCGGCGCGCACCTGGCCGGACAAATGGGGCGCCGGCGCCGATTTCGCCGCGTTGCTGCCGACCTGGCGCGACGACGAGCGCGCCACCCTGGCCGAGGTGCAGGCCGCCTGGAAGGCAGCGCCGCCGGCCTGGCCCTGAGACACGCGCGTGCAAGGAGCGCGGCGCGACCGGCGCAATCCTTGGCGCTGGTCGTGGCCGATCGTACAGGGCAACGTGTTGTCGCTCCCACAGGGGCTTGCGGCGAGTTCGCCGGGTGCAGTGTGGGAGGGACTTCAGTCCCGACGCATGGCGCCATCGAAAAGCGCGCCGCTTCGCGGGTCGCCTCTGCATGAAAGTTGACTCCCGCATGGAGAGCCCGCCTGCCGCGAAGCGCAAGGTAGGCGCGGCTTCGGTGGCTGCATCGGCACTCGCAGGATGCAGATCGCGTCAGGCGCCGGTCGCGGCTAAGCCGCTGCTTGCATCTATGGTTGTCCACGCCCAGCGCTCCATGGCGTGTGTCGTGGTTGATCGCGCTGGAGACGGCGTCATCGCTCCTGCAGGGACATGCGGCCGGCCGTTGGACGCGAGGTCGGCGTGGCATCGGCAGCGGCCGCATAAAGATGCCGTGTGCGGGACGTGTCGGTCGCCGCCCGAGTCGCTGCTCCGGCTACTCGCGCCGGATCCCTGCCTGTCGTTGCCGGCCAGCGTGTGGCCAGGCCGCCACCCAGGCCTGGATCGCCCACTGTGCGCGACGCCTCGACGGCCCACGCGCGCATGCCATGCGATGATGCCGCGTACCCGCTGATGTCGTGCTGTGCCGATGGCTTTCGATGCGTTCGCCCTGATGTTGGTCATGCTCGCGCTCGGCAAGCTGTTCGCGCGCCAGCGCGTCCTGCCGGCCAACACCACCGAGGTGCTCAACGGGGTGGTGCTGTACCTGTGCCTGCCCGCCTCGGTGCTGATCTACGTGCCGCGCCTGCAGTTCAACCTGGAACTGCTCGGGCTGATGCTGACCCCCTGGCTGCTGACCGGCGTGAGCGCGCTGGCGATGCTGGCCTTGCGCCGGCCGTTGCGGCTGCGCCGCGACCAGCAGGCGGTGCTGCTGCTGTGCGTGGCGCTGGGCAATTCCAGCTTCATCGGCTACCCGATGGTGCGCGCGCTGCTCGGCGAGGCGGCCTTGCCGTATGCGGTGGTCTACGATCAGTTCGGCACCTTCGTGCTGCTGTCCAGCTTCGGCCTGTACGTGCTGGCGCGCTACAGCGGCGAGGCACCGCCGTCACCGCGGCAGACGATGTTGCGCATGGCGCGGTTCCCGCCGCTGTGGGCGCTGCTGTTCGCGCTGACCCTGATGCCGGCGCAGCCGCCGGCGTGGATCGCCTCCGGTCTGCAGCACCTGGCCGACGCGATGTTGCCGCTGGTGATGCTGGCGGTGGGGTTCTCGATCCAGTTGCGGCTGCCGCGCGAGGAACTGGCGCCGCTGGCCGCCGGCCTACTGTTGAAGCTGCTGGTGCTGCCGGCCCTGGCCTGGCCGCTGTCGTGGGCGCTGGGCTTGCGCGGGCAGGCGCTGCAGGCGAACGTGCTGGAATCGGCGATGCCGACCATGATCACCGCCGCGCTGCTGGCGATCTCGCATCGCCTGGCGCCGCGCCTGGCCGCCGCCCTGGTCGGCTACGGCATCCTGCTGTCGCTGGTCACTTTGCCGGCGTGGGCGTGGTTGCTGGGGGCGTTGCGGTAGCGGCGATGGCACGTCTCGCTGCAAGGTGTCGGGGCTGAAGGCGGCGCCTCGATCTGCATTGCGCGCGCGTCCGTACCCTCATCCGCCCCTTCGGGGCACCTTCCCCCCGGGGGGAGAAGGAGAAGCATAAGCCCCTCTCCCCCCGGGAGAGGGGTTGGGGTGAGGGTCGGGCGCAGCCTCGTACAGCGGCATCGCCTGATCTCGCCCGCCGCCCGCAGCTAATCCGCCGGCACCGTGCGTCCACTGGCCCAGCTGCGCAGCGCCTGCACCTGTTCGGCCATCAGGACCGACAGCGGCCGGGTATTGCGGATCTCCTGCATCAGCAGCTCGGTGTCCAGCGGTCGCTGTTCGGCGTGCGCGGCATACAGCCCGGAGACGATCGCCTGCTCGATTTCCGCACCGGAGAACCCGTCCGCGGTAGCAGCCAGCGCCGGCAGCGCGAACGCGTCCGCATGCAGCTGTCGCCGGGTCAGGTGCAGACGCAACAGCTCCACCCGGGCCTGCGCATCGGGCAGGTCGACGAAGAAAATCTCGTCGAAGCGGCCCTTGCGCAGCAGTTCCGCCGGCAGCTCGTGCACTTGGTTGGCGGTGGCGACGATGAACACGCCGGCGCTGCCGTCGGCGTTGCCGCGTTCGGCCATCCAGGTCAGCAGCGTGCCGAGCACGCGCCGCGACACGCCGCCGTCCTCGCCGCCGTTGGCCAGGCCTTTTTCGATTTCGTCCATCCACAGCACGCACGGCGCCAGTTGCTCGACCGCGGCCAGCGCGTCGCGCAGGTTCTTCTCGGTCTCGCCGTGGTATTTGGCGTACAGCGCGCCCATGTCCAGGCGCAGCAGCGGCACGCCGAACCCGGCCGCGGTGGCCTTGGCCAGCATCGACTTGCCGCAGCCCTGCACGCCGAGCAGCAGCACGCCCTTGGGCGGATCCAGCCCTGGCGGCGCGGTACCGGCGAATACCGCGCGGCGCTGCGCGATCCACTGCTTGAGCCGGCGCGCGCCGGCCACGTCCTCGAAGCGCGTGGCGTCGTTGTCGTACTGCAGGTGGCCGCTGCGGTTGAGCAGTTCGAACTTGAGCTTGGCCAGTTGCGGCAGGTCGGATGCGGTGAGCGCGCCGTCGGCGTAGATCAGTTGCCGGGCGATGCGCCGCGCATCGATCAGGCTGAGCCCGCGCAGGTTGCGCAGGATCTGCTTGACCGCGTCGCCGTCGACCTCGACCCGGCGTCCGCCGAACTCGCGCGCATAGCCCTGCGCCTCCTCCTGCACCATCTTCAGCAGCGCGTTGGCGTCGGGCAGGCGCGGATTGAAGCGGGTCGCCAGCGCCTCGAGTTCGGGCGGCAGTTCGATCCGCGTGCCGATCAGCACCAGCACATGCGGCTGGCAGTGGCGGCGCTCGACGATGTCGCGCAGCAGGCGCTGGTGGCTGGCGTAGCCCAGGTACGGGGTGACGTCGAGCAGCAGGTAGATGCCGCGCTGATCGGCCTGCTTGATCGCCTGCAGCACCGCGCTGGCGTCCGGCGGCCCGCTCGGCGGGTCCTCGCGGTCCAGGTCGATGCGGCGCAGGCCCTCGGTGATCGACCAGCGGTGCAGGGCGCGCCAGACCTGGATCAGCGCCTGCCGGAACAGATCGACGATGCGCGCTTCTTCCTGCGTCTCGATCACGATCAGGGGCGTGTTGGCGCGGATCAGCGCGACCAGGTCCTGCAGCTCGCTCATGGCGTCGGTGGGGGAGAGGGGCCGCCACGATAGCAAGCCCGGCGCCGGCCGGCGTGCTGCACGTTGACTACCGGCTGACGGAGGGCCGGTGTACGCTGCGGCCTCTTCCCCCGGAAGCGAGGCGTGCATGAAGACGATCCTGGTGGCCGGCTCCAAGGGCGGCGTGGGCAAGACCACGGTTGCCACGCACCTGGCGGCGTCCTATGCGCTGGCGGGCAAGCGCACGGTGCTGGCCGATGCCGATCCGCAAGGCTCCTCGACCCGCTGGGCCGAACGCCGCGCCGGCCTGGACAGCGCGGTGCTGCCGATCGACGCCAGCCGCAAGCGCAGCTGGCGCGCGGCGCTGCCGGACGACGCGCAGCGGGTGATCGTCGACGCCGCCGCCGGCGCCATGGCCGAGGATCTGACCCATTTCCTCGACGAGGCCGACGCGGTGGTGGTGCCGGTGATGCCCTCGGCGCTGGACATCGAGGCCACCGTCGGTTTCCTCAACACCCTGGCCAAGGTGCCGCGGGTGCATCAACGCAAGCTGCCGGTCGGGCTGGTGCTCAACCGCAGCAAGCCCTGGACCAATGCCACCCAGCAGGCGCTGCAGATGCTTGCCGAATGGCCCTATCCGGTGGTGGCGCAACTGCGCGACAGCCAGGCCTACGTGGTGCTGGTGGGGCTGGGCCGCAGCCTGTTCGATTACCACTCCGTCCAGGTCCGCGACCATCAGCAGGACTGGGAACCGTTGCTCAAGTGGCTCAAGAAGGCCTGACCGATGACCATCGTTTTGCGAGAAGTGATCCTGCTGCGCCATGCCCACGCCGAACCGGCCGACACCGGCCAGGCCGATTTCGACCGGCCGCTGTCGCCGCATGGCCTGGCCGAGGCCGAGGCGGCCGGGCGCTGGCTGCTGGAACAGCGGCTGGTGCCGGACCGGGTGCTGTGTTCGCCGGCGCGGCGCGCGCGCGAGACCCTGGAGGCGGTGCTGGAGCTGACCGGTTACGTCGAGCAGCGTCTGGAGCCGCGCATCTACGAGGCCACCTCGGGCACCCTGGCCGACCTGCTGGACGGCCACCGCGACGTCGAGCGGCTGTTGCTGGTCGGTCACAATCCGGGCCTGGAGCGGCTGGCGGCGCTGATGCACAGCGGCCAGTCCGGCGACTACCGCGGCATGCCTACCGCCAGCGTCGCCGTGCTCGGGGTGCCGCACGACGCGGCGATCGAGCCGGGCGTGGCGCGGTTGACCGCGTTCTGGTGGCCCTGAGGCCGCTGCGCAGGTCCTTGCGGCCGGCGCTGTGCGCCGCGCTGCTGCCGTTGTGTCTGTTGTGCGCCATCGGCCATGCGCAGGTGGCGTCTGTGCCTGCGATTGCGCCGCTCGCACCCGGCGAGTACGCCCTGGACCCGGCGCAATCGCGCTTCGGGTTCGAGATCCGTACCCGCTTCGGGCAGCGCATCGAAGGCTTCTTCCCGCGCTACGAGGGCACCGTGCACGTGCTGGCCGATGGCCGCCACCAGGTGCACCTGCGCCTGTTCACCGCCTACGTGGAAATCCCCGGCAAGCCGCGCTACACCGGCTGGATGCGCGGCGAGGATTTCTTCGACGCGCCGCGCTACCCGACCGTGTCCTTCGACTCGCAGCCGTTCTCGCCGCAGGTGCTGGGCAAGGGCGGACCGATCCCCGGCACGCTGAGCATCCGCGGGGTCAGCCACGCCGAGACGCTGACCGTCATGCCGGCCGCATGCACCCGTCCAGGCTATGATTGCGATGTCATCAGCCGCGGTACGGTATTGCGTGGACGTTACGGAATGGACAAGTGGGACCTGGCCTTGAGCGACCGGGTCACGTTCGTGCTGCGCGCACGCCTGACCGAGGCGGCAACTCGGTGACATCGCGGCTGATGCGGGTGCTGGTGGTGGTGGCGCTGCTGCTCGGCAGTGGCTGCGCGAGCCTGTCGCAGGCGCAGCACGGCCGTGCCGTGGCGATCGCCGAGGCCGCGCGCGACCGCCAGGTCGATTGCACGCGCAGCGACCATTGCGCGTTGGCCTCGCCGCTGCGCGGGCTGGCCGGCAAGGCCTTCGCCCAATCCGGCGACGCCGCCCCGCGCCACTACGCCACCATCCTCGACCACGGCGAAGAGGCCTTGGTGGCGCGGGTCAACCTGATCCGCAGCGCCAGCCGCAGCATCGACCTGCAGACCTACATCTTCGACAAGGACGACAGCGCGCGGCTGGTGATGGACGAACTGCTGGCCGCGGCGCGCCGCGGCGTGCAGGTGCGGGTGCTGATCGACCAGCTCTCGGCGATCTCCGACCTGCAGATCCTCGGCGCGCTGGCCGGCGCGCACGAGAATTTCTCGCTGCGTATCTACAACCCCACCTTCGGCCTGGCCAAGCCCAACTACTTCCACTACGCCGCCAGCGTGCTGTGCTGCTTCCGCCGCTTCAACCAGCGCATGCACAACAAGCTGCTGGTGATCGACGATGCGATCGGCGTGGTCGGCGGGCGCAACTACCAGGACGACTATTTCGACTGGGACGCCGAGTACAACTTCCGCGACCGCGACGTGCTGGTCGCCGGCCCGGTGGCGCGGTCGATGGCCGCCAACTTCGACGCCTACTGGGCGGCCCGGCGCAGCGTGCCGGTGGCGCGGCTCAACGACGTCGGCAAGCTGCTGCTGCGCGAGGGCGTGCCGGCGATGCCGCCGGCGCGGTTCCTGCGCCCGGAGCGGGTGCAGCGGGTCAGCGAGGAGGCGTCCGATCCGGCCTTCGTGGAGAACGCCTTCGTGCTGCCGGCGTTGCCGGTCAGGCATGTGGACTATGTCGCCGACCTGCCGCAGAAGCACCGCCGCGAACACGGCCCCAAGGCCATCTCCACCGCGCCCAAGCTCGACCGGCTGATCGCCGAGGCGCGCGAGGAGATCATCCTGCAGACGCCGTACCTGGTGCTGTCGGACCCGGCGCAGGAGATCTTCCGCGACCTGCGCAAGCGCACCCCGCCGCCGCGCGTGGTGGTGGCCACCAACAGCCTGGCGGCCACCGACAACCCGGTAGTGTACGCGTTGTCCTACAAGTACAAGCGCCGCAACCTGCGCGAGCTGGGCTTCGACATCTACGAGTACAAGCCGTTCCCGCTGGACGCGCCGGTGGACTACGCCAACCTGTTGCCGGAGCCGCTGCAGGGAGAGTTGCCGTCCGCGCCGGCCAGCGGCGAGAGCGGCGGCGATGCCGGCGGCGGGCGCAACAGCCTGCTGGGCGGCAGCGCCGCCGGGCGCAGTTCGCTGCTCGGCAGCGGCAGTGGCGGGCCATCCGGCGATCGCGCCGACGGCAGCCAGGTCGAGCGCCGCGTGCTGCGCACCGAGACCCGCCCGTCCTACCTGAGCCGGCGCATCGCCAACCGGCCGCTGCCGGTGACCCGCGAGGGCGCGCGCATGGGCCTGCATGCCAAGTCGCTGGTGGTGGACCGCCGCGTCGGCGTGATCGGCACCCACAACTTCGACCCGCGCAGCGAGACCTACAACACCGAGGGCGCGGTGATCGTCGACGATCCGGCGTTCGCGCAGGCGCTGGCGGCCAGCATCGGCCGCGACATCGAGCCGGAGAACTCCTGGGTGGTGGCGCCGCGGGTCAAGCCGCCGGTGCTGTCGGGCCTGAACTACAGCATGGGCAAGGTCTCCGAGGCGCTGCCGGTGCTGGACTTCTGGCCATGGCGCTACGCCACCGACTACGAATTCCAGCCCGGCCCCGACTGCCCGGCGCCGCTGACCCGGCGCGACCCGGGCTTCCACCGCTGCTATAGCGCGGTCGGCGACTTCCCCGAGGTCAACGTCGGCCCCAAGTGGCTGCTGGTGCGCATGTTGACCGCGTTCGGCTCGGGGCTGGTGCCGATTCTTTGAGGGGCGGGGATTGGGGATTCGGGATTGGGGATTCGTAAAAGCGAGTTTCTGCGACCGGAGGCCTCGTCCTGGCGCGATAATGTCAGCGCCGGGGATGCGCTCTTGCGGCTCCTGGCTTCTCAGCAGCCGAATGGCTGCTCATCCCCAATCCCCAATCCCCAATCCCGGCCTCCCAATGCCCTTTCGCGAACCTGCCGATCTCGCCGTCCTCAACGCCGATTGCCGCGACACCCTGATCGCGCACCTGGGCATCGTCTTCACCGAGGCCGGGCCGGACTGGCTGCGGGCGACGATGCCGGTGGATGCGCGCACGCGGCAGCCGTACGGGCTGCTGCACGGCGGCGCGTCGGTGGTGCTGGCCGAGAGCCTGGGCAGCACCGCCGGCAACCTGTGCGTGGAGCCGGGGCGGATCTGCGTGGGCCTGGAGATCAACGCCAACCACCTGCGCAGCGCGCGCAGCGGCGTGGTCACCGGCACCGCGCGGCCGCTGCACGTGGGCCGGACCACCCAGGTGTGGGAAATCCACATCGAGGACGCGGCGGGCAAGCCGGTGTGCGTGTCGCGATTGACCCTGGCGGTGGTCGACCGCGGCTGAGCCCGGTCCCGGGCTGAACCGCGCCTCGGCGGGCGCGGACGACGTGTCTGCGCCCGCGTCTTCGGGCTGACACAATTGTCCGCTAGGCCCCTGCTTCCGGTACCCTTGTCCGAATGAGCGAGTTCTCCCCACCCGCCACGCGCCAATACGGTGGGGCGCTGCGCTGGGTCCGTTACGGCTACCGCGTGCCGCTGCTGGCGTTGCACGTGCTGTTGTCGCTGCCGTTCCTGCTGGTGTGCATGGCGCTGTCGCCCGGCCGCGCCGGCACCGAGTCTTTCGGCGACCGCATGGTCTGCTGGTGGTCGACCTGGCTGCTGCGCATCTTCGGCCTGCGCGTGCGCCGCATCGGCACGCCGCTGCCCAATCCGGTGCTGTTCGTCGCCAACCACGTCAGCTGGATCGACATCGTGATGCTGCACAGCCAGCGCATGATGGGCTTCGTCGCCAAGCGCGAGATCGCCGGCTGGCCGCTGGTCGGCTGGCTGGCCGCGCGCGGGCAGACCATCTTCCACCAGCGCGGCAGCACCGAGTCGCTGGGCGGGGTGTTGCAGGCGATGCTGGAGCGGCTGCGCTCCGGATGCTCGGTCGGCGTGTTCCCGGAAGGGCGCACCCGCGGCGGCCAGGACGTCGGGCCGTTCCATGCGCGCATCTTCCAGGCCGCGGTCGAGGCCGAGGTCGCGGTGCAGCCGGTGGCCTTGCGCTATGGCGCCGGCGGTGAGGCGCAGCAGATCGTCGCGTTCGGACCGCACGAGAGCTTCTTCGCCAACTTTCTGCGCCTGCTCGGCGAGCCGGCACGGGTGGCCGAGGTGCATTTCCTGGAGCCGATCCGGCTGCAGGACGTGGAAGGGCGCCGGCGCATCGCCGAGATCTCGCGCGCGCGCATCGTCACGGCGATGGCACAACCCTGAACACCGGGATACCGGTCGCACACCGCCTGACCGATTACTCCAGTCGGCGGGTGCAAGCTCGCTCCCCATGAACGCGACCGATTACTCCCCCCCACGCTGGCTGCGCAACCCGCACGTCCAATCGGTACTGGGTTCCAGCCTGCTGCGCGTGCGCCGTGGCGAGCAGCTGCTCGCCGCCAGCGGCGCCACCACCACCTCGCACATCCTCGACGGCGGCGACGGCGTGCGCCTGCAGGGCTGGCTGAGCGTGCCGGCCGGCGCCGCGCCGCGCGGCACCGTGCTGCTGCTGCACGGCTGGGAAGGCAGCGCCGATTCCAGCTACATGCGCCTGACCGCGGCGAAGATGCTGGCGCTCGGCTACCAGGTGTTCCGGCTCAACTTCCGCGACCACGGCGGCACCCACCACCTCAACGTGGACCTGTTCCACTCCGAGCGCCTGGACGAAGTGGTCAACGCCGCCTGCGACCTGTGGCAGCGCTTCCCCGCGCCGACCCTGCTCGCGGCCGGCTACTCGCTGGGCGGCAACTTCGCCCTGCGCCTGGCGCTACGCGCGCCGGCGGCGGGGCTGCCGCTGCAGCACGTGGCCGCGGTGTGTCCGTTGCTGGATCCGGCCACCACCATGCAACGCATCGAGAACGGCCCGCAGTTCTACGACTGGTACTTCCGCCGCAAGTGGCGCGAATCGCTGCTGCGCAAGCGCGAACTGTTCCCCGACCGCCACGGCTACGATGACGCCACCCTGGCGCTGGACATGCGCGGCCTGATGGCCTGGCTGGCCGAGCGCCATGCCGGCTTCGCCAGCCTGGATGCCTACTTCGACAGTTACTGCATCGCCGGCGAGCGCCTGCTCGGGCTGAGCGTGCCGGCCGACATCCTGATGGCCGAGGACGATCCGGTGATCCCGCTGGACGACTTCCGCAACTGGCGTCTGCCTGAGCTCGCCCGGCTGGAGATCGCGCACTGGGGCGGGCATTGCGGCTTCATCGAGAACGCGCGCGGCGACGGCTTCGCCGAACGCTGGGTGGCCGAGCGGCTGACCGAGGGGCTGGTGGAAGCCTAGCCAGCGTCACGGATCGCCTGGCGGGTGAGCTTATTCGCTCCCCCGCGGCAGTCTTGGAGCGGCGTTTCGGGCGGGCAGGCGTGTGCCAGAGTGCGGATGCACCGAGCGGCGATGATCCTCTGGCGGCTGCATGCATCCACGGTGCGGTCTTGCGCGGCGCGAGGGTCTGGTGCCGCATGCATGGCAGCGCGCAGACCATGCGTCGTGCGCTTTGCCGATCGTGCGCGCAGCATCCCGCGACACGATCGACCCGCAACCGGTCCGGCGCGCCGTAGGCGCCACCGCAGTGCCGTCGGGCGCTCCCGCTACAATGCGGGTTTGCCCCGAAAGCCGGACCCACATGCACCAGCCCATTCTCGACGCCCTGCGCCGCCAGGACACCGCCGACGCGCTGCGTCTCGCCCAGACCTGGGCCGCCGAGGCCGGCGACGACCCGCAGGCTCTCCGCTGGCTGGCGCTGGCGCAACAGCAGCATGGCGACACCGCCGCCGCCCTGGACAGCATCGGCCGCGCGATCGCGCTGGCACCGGAAGACGCCAGCCTGCACCTGCTGCATGCCGGCATGCTGGTCAGCGCTAACGACCTGGCCCAGGCCGAGGACGCACTGGCGCAGACCGCGGCGCTGGATCCCAACGAATTCCTCGCCTACGTGATGCGCGCGCACCTGGCGCTGGGCCGCGGCGACCTGGACGAAGTGGAGCGGCTGAGCCGCACCGCCGCGCGCCTGCAGCCGGAGCATCCGCAGTTGCTCGGCGTGGACGGCATGCTGGCGCTGCGTCGCGGCGATGCCGACCGCGCGCTGGCGCTGCTCTCGCGCGCCAGCAATGCGCTGCCGGACGATCCGCGCCTGCTCTACGCGCTGGGCTTCGCCTATCTGGACAAGCAGCACTTCGCGTTCGCCGAGACCGCGTTCCGCCGCGTCGCCGCGCTCACCCCGGGCACCAGTGCGGCGATGATGGCGCTGGTCGCGCAGCTGGCCTACCGCCAGGGCCGCCTGGACGATGCGATCACCGCGCTGGAAGCGGTGCTGGCCTCTCCGGCCGGCGACACCGTCAACATGCGCCGGCTGGCCGGCGAATATGCCTTGCAGGCCGACCGCCCGGCCGAGGCGCTGGAGCATCTGCGCCGGACCCTGGCAGTGGCACCGGCCGACCGCCGCACCCTGCACGCCGCGCTGATCGCCTGGCAGCGGCTGGGCACGCTCGACGATGCCCGCGCCACCCTGGAAGCGGCGCTGGCCACCACCACCGACGCCCACGACCTGTGGCTGGCGCGGCTGGCGCTGGAGCCGGTGGGCGGCCCCGAGGCGCGTGCGCTGATCGCGCGCTGGCAGGCGGCGATGCCGGCGCACGTGCCGGCGCTGGAAGCGCAGCTGCGCGTGCACGACATGGCCGGCGAGCGCGACCAGGGCGAGGCCGTGGCGCAGCGCATCGTGGCGCTGGAACCGGGCCGGCTCAGCGGCGAGGAACGCCTGGTCGAGGCGCTGCTGGAGCGCGGCGAGCACGATGCCGCCATCGACCACGTGCGCGGCCTGATGCAGCGGCTGCCCGAACGCGACCGCACCGTGGTGCGGCCGTGGCTGGCGGCGGTGCAGGATGCGGCCGGGCGCCCGGAGGAGGCGCTGGCGACCTGGCTGGCCTTCCAGCAGGAACAACTGCCGCACCGGCTGCCGCTGCCGCCGTTGGGCCAGGCCCCGGCGCAGTGGCCGCCGCTGGGCGCGGTCGACCCGCAGAACCAGGCGCGCCCGTTGTTCGTCTGGGGTGCGCCGGGCAGCGGCGTGGAGCGGGTGATCGCGGTGATCGACGCGGCCAGCCCGGTGCTGCGCGGCGACCGCTTCGGCCCGCAGCCGCCGACCGACGGCCTGCAGCGCTTCCGCAGCGTCGAGGAACTGGACAGCGGCGCCCTCGACGGTGCGGCGCTGGTCGCCGAGTGGCGCGCGCAGCTGCCGGCGCGCGGCGTCGGCGACGGCAATATCGTCGACTGGCTGCTGTGGTGGGACAACGCGCTGCTGCGCGCGCTGCGCCCGCACCTGCCGGAAGGACGGCTGCTGATCGTGCTGCGCGATCCGCGCGACATGCTGCTGGACTGGCTGGCCAACGGCGCCCCGGCCCCGCTGGGCCTGGCCTCGCCGGAGGCCGGCGCGCAGTGGCTGGCGGCGGTGCTGGCACAGGTCGCCGACCTGCACGAACAGGATCTGTATCCGCACCATCTGGTGCGCCTGGACGGGACCGAGCACGATCCGGCCGGGGTGGCGGCGGCGCTGCAGGACGCGTTCGGCGTACCGTTCCCGGCCATTGCCTCGGTCGGCCCGCCGCGCCTGGACGCCGGCCACTGGCTTGCCTACGCCGCACCGCTGGCCGCCGCGTTCGCGCTGCTGACGCCGGTCGCGGTCCGCCTTGGCTACCCTGAAACCTGATCCCCCAAGGAGTTCTTCGCATGCGTCTTCGCAGTGACAGCCTGCAGCCGGGTCAGCCCATCGCCGCGACCTACGCGATGGGCCAGGCCGACGGCTTCGGCGGCAACCGCAATCCTCACCTGGCCTGGGACGCGGTGCCGGCCGGCACCCAGTCCTTCGTGCTGCTGTGCGTCGATCCGGACGTGCCGACCGTGGCCGAGATGGTCGGCCGCGACGACGTGCAGATCCCGGTTGAGCAGCCGCGCACCGAATTCGTGCATTGGGTGGCGGTGGACCTGCCGGCCGACCTGCGTGAAATTGCCGAGGGCAGTGCCAGCGACGGCGTGGTGGGCAAGGGCAAGCAGCAACCGCCTGGCCTGGCGGGCGCGCGCCAGGGACTGAACAGCTACACCGACTGGTTCGCCGGCGACGCGGCGATGGGTGGGGACTACTACGGCTACGATGGCCCGTACCCGCCGGCCAACGACCGGCGCGTGCACCGCTACTTCTTCCGCCTGTTCGCCCTGGACGTGGCGCGGCTGGACGTCCCCGCGCGCTTCACCGCCGCCGACGCCCTGCGCGCCATGCAGGGCCATGTGCTGGCCGAAGCCAGCCTGCACGGCACCTACAGCCTCAATCCAGCGGCGAAGTAAGCCGCAAAGCCCCTCTCCCGCCGGGAGAGGGGTTGGGGTGAGGGTCCGGCGCGCTAAGCGCCTGCATGGATCTGTCACTGCGAGGCTACGCCCGTACCCTCATCCGCCCCTGCGGGGCACCTTCTCCCGGCGGGAGAAGGGAGACGCCCAAAGCCCCTCTCCCACCGGGAGAGGGGTTGGGGTGAGGGTACGGGGCGCGCAGCGCCTGCATGGATCTGTCACTGCGGGGCTACGCCGTACCCTCATCCGCCCCTGCGGGGCACCTTCTCCCGGTGGGAGAAGGGAAAAGCCAAAGCCCCTCTCCCGCCGGGAGAGGGGTTGGGGTGAGGGTACGGGGCGCGCAGCGCCTCGCCGACCCAGCCCTTACGCCGCCGGCAACCACAGCAGCAGCGCCGTGCCCAGCACGATGCGGTACACCGCGAACGCGGTGAAGCGGTGCGACTTGATATAGCCCAGCAGCCACTTCACCACCACGAAGCCGGTGACCATCGAGGCGACGAAGGCCAGCGCCACGTCGCCCCAGTTCTCGCTGCCCAGCCCGCCGTCCTTGTACAGCTCCAGGAACGAGTAGGCGCTGGCCGCGAACATGGTCGGGATGCCGACCAGGAAAGCGAACTCGGCCGCGGCCGAGCGCTTGCTCAGGCCCAGCAGCATCGCCAGGAAGATCGTCGCCGCCGACCGCGAGGTGCCGGGGAACACGCCGGCCACCACCTGCGCCAGGCCGACCGCGATGGCCACCGTCCAGGTCACCGTCTCGCGCTCGGGCAGACGCGCGGCGAAGTACTCGGCCACCAGCATCCACACGCCGCCGATCACCAGCGCCCAGGCCACCGGCTCCACGCTGTCCGGTAGCTGCCAGCCGGCCTTGCGCACCACCAGGCCGACCACCGCGGTCACCAGGAAGGCGGCGCCCAGCTTGAACGCATAGTCGCGGTTGGCGCGGTCGCCCAGGCCGGTGGCCAGGTCCCACAGGCGCTGCCGGAACACCAGGGTGGTGGCCAGGATCGCGCCGGCCTGGATCACGATGTTGAAGAAGTCCGAACGGTGGCCGAGCCAGCGCTCGGCGATCAACAGGTGCCCGGTGCTGGAGATGGGCAGGAATTCGGTCAGGCCTTCGATGATGCCCAGCAGCAGGGCCGACAACAGATCGCTCATGGAGGGGAGGGTCGCGTTTTGGGGGAGGGGAAGCTGCGCAAGGATAGAGCATCCGCCTTGCGCACAAATTTGGTGCGTTCAGCTGTGAATGCACCACTGCAGTGCAGTGCATTTGCATCGTTCGCGTGCACGCTTCAGCAGAATCAAAGGCTTGTGAGTGCCACACGCTTGGCATGGCGATTGCTGATACTTGCCCACGCCCTTCACAACCCGAGGTTGCATCGAATGTCTGCGGAAACTATTGAGAAGCTGGTCAAGGACAACAAGATCGAGTTCGTCGATCTGCGTTTCGTCGACATGCGCGGCGTGCAGCAGCACGTCACCTTCCCGGTCAGCATCATCGAGCCGGCGCTGTTCGAGGAAGGCAAGATGTTCGACGGCAGCTCGATCGCCGGCTGGAAGGGCATCAACGAATCGGACATGGTCCTGCTGCCCGACGCCGACACCGCCTTCGTCGATCCGTTCATGGCCGATCCGACCCTCGTGCTGACCTGCGACATCCTCGACCCGGCCACCATGCAGAGCTACGGCCGCGACCCGCGCGGCGTGGCCAAGCGCGCCGAGGCCTACCTGAAGTCCAGCGGCATCGCCGACCAGGCGTTCTTCGGCCCGGAGCCGGAATTCTTCATTTTCGACGGCGTGCGCTTCGGCAACGAAATGGGCCACACCTTCTTCAAGATCGACTCGGAAGAGGCGGCCTGGAGCAGCGGCAGCAAGATCGAAGGCGGCAACAGCGGCTACCGCCCGGCGGTCAAGGGCGGCTACTTCCCGGTGCCGCCGACCGACTCGCTGCAGGACCTGCGCGCCGAGATGTGCAAGACCCTGGAGCAGGTCGGCATCGAAGTCGAAGTGCACCACCACGAAGTGGCCACCGCCGGCCAGTGCGAGATCGGCACCAAGTTCAACTCGCTGGTGAAGAAGGCCGACGAGCTGATGATGATGAAGTACATCATCAAGAACGTCGCCTACCGCAACGGCAAGACCGCGACCTTCATGCCCAAGCCGATCGTCGGCGACAACGGCTCGGGCATGCACGTGCACCAGTCGTTGGCCAAGGGCGGTACCAACCTGTTCTCCGGCGACGGCTACGGCGGCCTGTCGCAGATGGCGCTGTGGTACATCGGCGGCATCTTCAAGCACGCCAAGGCGATCAACGCCTTCACCAACTCCGGTACCAACAGCTACAAGCGCCTGGTGCCGGGCTTCGAGGCGCCGGTGATGCTGGCCTACTCGGCGCGCAACCGTTCGGCCTCGTGCCGCATTCCGTGGGTGTCCAACCCGAAGGCGCGCCGCATCGAGATCCGCTTCCCGGATCCGCTGCAGTCCGGCTACCTGACCTTCGCCGCGCTGATGATGGCCGGCCTGGACGGCATCAAGAACCAGATCGATCCGGGCGCGCCCAGCGACAAGGATCTGTACGACCTGCCGCCGGAAGAGGAGAAGCAGATCCCGCAGGTGTGCTCCAGCCTCGACCAGGCGCTGGAAGCGCTGGATGCTGACCGTGAGTTCCTCAAGGCCGGCGGCGTGTTCAGCGACGACTTCATCGACGGCTACATCGCGCTGAAGATGCAGGAAGTGACCAAGTTCCGCGCGGCCACGCACCCGCTGGAATACCAGCTGTACTACGCCAACTGAGTTCCACGCGCGGCGATGGCGAAGGCTTCCCCTCCCTCCTTCGCCATCGCCGCCACCTGCCCGGCTGGGGAGCCGCGCCGGTGGTCCGCGCCCGCCATTGCGTCATCGATTTTCCAGGGGATGTACCGCGCAACAGAGCGCTTGCGTGCCGTGGGCCACGTTCCCTCCCACGTCGCCGTCGCCGCCGCACCTCGGGTGCGGTGGGCCACGGCGTGATCCACGGAACGCATCGCGCAGCAGCACCCGCGCCGTTCGCGGCGCGGTCGATGGGCCCAGTGCCGGTCGGCCTTCGGCGGCCGGTTCCTTCCACCAACGGGGTATGCGCATGAAACTGATCACCGCCATCATCCGGCCATTCAAGCTCGACGAGGTCCGCGAGGCCTTGTCGCAGGCTGGGGTGTCCGGCATCACCGTCACCGAGGTCAAGGGCTTCGGTCGGCAGAAGGGCCACACCGAGTTGTATCGCGGTGCCGAATACGTCGTCGACTTCCTGCCCAAGATCAAGATCGAGACCGTGGTGACCGACGAGCGTCTGGACGCCGTGGTCGAGGCGATCCAGGGCGCGGCCGGCACCGGCAAGATCGGCGACGGCAAGATCTTCGTCACCGCGATCGAACAGGTCATCCGCATCCGTACCGGCGAAATCGGCGCCGATGCGCTCTAACCCCACCTTGGAGCCCTTCATGAAGACAGGTCTGTTCGCCGGGTGGAAGGCCCGGTTCTACGCGGTATGCATGCTGATGCTGGTCAGCGCGATGGCGGTCGGCGTGCCCGGCAACGCCTTCGCCCAGGCCGAAGTCAGCCCGGCGCCGACGCCGGATGTGGTCACCGAACAACTGACGCCGCCGCCCGCGCCGGCCGCCGCGCCGGCACCGGTTGCGGCCGCGCCGGTGGTGGACAAGGGCGACGTCGCCTGGATGCTCACGTCCACGCTGCTGGTGCTGCTGATGGTGGTGCCCGGCCTGGCGTTGTTCTACGGCGGCATGGTCCGCGCCAAGAACGTGCTGTCGGTGCTGATCCAGGTCGGCGTGGTGTTCTCTCTGATCGCGGTGCTGTGGGTGGTGTACGGCTATAGCCTGGCGTTCGCCGACGGCGGTCCGTTCATCGGCACGCTGCACAAGGCGCTGCTCGCCGGCGTCGACACCACCACGCTGGCCGACACCTTCTCCAAGGGCTTCAAGCTGCCGGAGTACGTGTTCGTCGCCTTCCAGCTGACCTTCGCCGGCATCACCGGCGCGCTGATCGTCGGCGCCTTCGCCGAGCGGGTGAAGTTCGCCGCGGTGCTGCTGTTCGTGGTCATCTGGTTCACCTTCGGCTATCTGCCGCTGGCGCACATGGTGTGGTCGGCCCCGGGCTTCCTGTTCGGCAAGGGCGCGCTGGATTTCGCCGGCGGCACCGTGGTCCACATCAACGCCGGCGTGGCCGGCCTGGTCGGTTCCTACTTCGTCGGCAAGCGCCTGGGCTTCGGCCACACCGCGCTGAAGCCGCACAACGTGACGCTGACCTTCGTCGGCGCCTCGCTGCTGTGGGTGGGCTGGTTCGGCTTCAACGCCGGCTCGGCGCTGGAAGCCAACGCCACCGCGGCGCTGGCCTTCCTCAACACCCTGCTGGCCACCGCCGCGGCGGTGCTGGCGTGGTCGCTGACGGAGAAGGTGGTCAAGGGCAAGTCCTCGGCGCTGGGCGTGGCCTCGGGCATGGTCGCCGGCCTGGTCGGCATCACCCCGGCCGCCGGCACCGTGGGGCCGTTCGGCGCCATCGCGATCGGCGTGGCCGCCGGCGTGATCTGCGTGTGGGGCGTGACCGGGCTGAAGAAGCTGCTCAATGCCGACGACACCCTGGACGTGTTCGGCGTGCACGGCGTCGGCGGCATCGTCGGCGCGATCCTCACCGGCGTGTTCACCGACAAGGCGCTGGGCGGCATGGGCTACGCCGAGGGCGTGACCATGGGCCATCAGGTGCTGGTGCAGGCCGAAGGCGTGCTGATCACCGTCGGCTGGATCGGCGTGGTCTCGGTGGTCGGCTTCCTGATCGCCAAGCTGGTGATCGGCCTGCGCGTGCCGGAAGACGCCGAGCGCGAGGGTCTGGACATCACCTCGCATGGCGAATCGGCCTACGAGTCCTGAGGTTCGCCGGCCCGCGACGGCGGTCGCGGGCCTTGTCGCAGTGCGTGCGGCCGGCCCTGGCGGCCGGCCCTCGCAACCGCGGCCTTCGCCGGCGCTTCCTGGGGGGAAGCGCCGGCCATTCTCCAGCGATCGAGGTATTCCGCGTGGCCATTTGCCTCGCCACAGCCCCCTGTTGTCGCAAAACCGCTCTCTGCGGCGCGGTCCAAGGCCGAGCAGTACCGCCAGCCGGCGCGGGAGCGTCCATACGCCGCGCCGTCCGCATGGACAGGGTGCGCGCCATGCGCCGCTCGCCCGTGCCGCCTGCCAGGCTTTGCACTACATTGGTGCAATGGCCATGAACATCACGCCGCCCCCTCTTTCCGCGCTTGGCACTCCGGTGGTCTGGGCCGATACCGACGGCCGCCTGCGCGGCGCCAATCCCGCCTTCGCACGCTGGCTCGGGGTCAGCGTGCGGCGCCTGCTCGACCAGCCGCTGGCCTCGCTGGAAGTGCAGGGCGATGCGCTGGCGCGGTTTCTGCGCAACGACGAACGCGACGTGCTGCGCCTGCATCGCATGGCCCTGGCCGTGCCCGGCGAGCCCCCACGCTTCGCCGAGGGCTGGCTGTCGCGGCTGGACGATGGCGGCTGGCTGTTGGAAGCGCATCCGGTCGACGAATTCCCCACGCTGGATCCGGCGCAGGCCCTGCCGAACGCGCTCAGCGCGGCGCTCAAGGGCCTGGCCCACGAACTGCGCAATCCGCTGGCCGGGCTCAAGGGGGCGGCGCAATTGCTGGCACGCCGCGCCCAGCACCGCGACGAGGACGAGCGCGAACTGATCGAGCTGATCGGCGCCGAGATCGAGCGCCTCAACAGCCTGCTCGACCAGTTGCTGTCGCCGGCGCCGGCGCGGCCGCACGCCATGCTCAACATCCATGCGGTGCTGGAACGGGTGCTGCGCCTGGCCGAGAACGAAGGCGGCTGGTCGGTGCGCCTGCAGCGCGACTACGACCCCAGCATCCCCGAATTCCTGGGCGATGCCGACCGCCTCACCCAGGCGGTGTGGAACCTGGTGCGCAACGCGATCCAGGCCGGCGCCGCCCAGGTCACCCTGCGCACCCGCGTCGAGCACGGCCAGCGCATCCGCGACCGCGTGCATGCGCGCGGCCTGCGCCTGGAGATCGTCGACGACGGCCGCGGCGTGCCCGAGGAACTGGCCGAACACCTGTTCCTGCCGCTGGTCAGCGGCCGCGCCGAGGGCAGCGGCCTGGGCCTGGCGCTGGCCCAGCAGGTGGCGCGCGAGCATGCCGGCTCGCTGACCTACCGCTCCCGCCCCGGCCACACCGTGTTCACCCTGCTGCTGCCGCAGCGCGCAGCGGACACCGATTAGGAGCACTGCGATGACCGATTCCCTGCAAGGAACGCAACGTATCTGGGTGGTCGACGACGACCGTTCGGTGCGCTTCGTGTTGTCCACCGCGCTGCGCGACGCCGGCTACAGCGTCGACGGCTTCGACAGCGCCGCCGCCGCGCTGCAGGCGCTGGCGCAGCGGCCCATGCCCGACCTGCTGTTCACCGACGTGCGCATGCCCGGCGACGATGGCCTGGTGCTGCTGGACAAGCTCAAGGCCGCGCATCCGCAACTGCCGGTGATCGTCATGTCCGCCTACACCGACGTGGCCAGCACCGCCGGCGCGTTCCGCGGCGGCGCCCACGAGTTCCTGTCCAAGCCGTTCGACCTGGACGATGCGGTGGCGCTGGCCGCGCGTGCGCTGCCCGATGCCGGCAGTGCCATCGCCGCGACGCCGGCGGTGGTGCCGGCCGGGCAGGGCAGCGCCGAACTGATCGGCGACACCCCGGCGATGCGCGCGCTGTTCCGCGCGATCGGCCGGCTGGCGCAGGCGCCGCTGTCGGTGCTGATCAACGGCGAGACCGGCACCGGCAAGGAACTGGTCGCGCATGCCCTGCACACCGAGTCGCCGCGCGCGCGCAAGCCGTTCGTCGCGCTCAACACCGCCGCGATTCCGGCCGAACTGCTGGAGAGCGAACTGTTCGGCCACGAGGCCGGCGCCTTCACCGGCGCCCAGCGCCGCCACATCGGCCGTTTCGAGCAGGCCGACGGCGGCACCCTGTTCCTCGACGAGATCGGCGACATGCCGTTGCCGCTGCAGACCCGGCTGCTTCGCGTGCTGGCCGAGAACGAATTCTTCCGCGTCGGCGGACGCGAACTGATCCGGGTCGATGTGCGGGTCATTGCCGCCACCCACCAGGACCTGGAGGCGCTGGTCGAACAGGGCCGCTTCCGCGCCGACCTGTTGCACCGCCTGGACGTGGTGCGGTTGCAGTTGCCGCCGTTGCGCGAGCGCCGCGCCGACGTGCCGCAACTGGCCGAGAACTTCCTGGCGATGGCCGCGCGCAAGCTCGACACCCCGCCCAAGCGGCTGGCGCCGGCGGCGCTGGACGCGCTGCGCGCCTATCCCTGGCCGGGCAACGTGCGCGAACTGGAGAACGTGTGCTGGCGCCTGGCCGCGCTGGCGCCGGCGGAGATCATCGATGCCGGCGATGTCGAGGCCGCCCTGCTGCGCGGCGGCCGCCGCGAGCGCAGCGGCGACGGCGGCGAGTGGGACGCGCAGCTGTCGGCCTGGGCGCAGCAGCGCCTGTCCGACGGCGCCGAGGGCCTGCATGCCGAAGCCCGCGAACGCTTCGACAAGGCGCTGCTGGAAGTGGCGCTGCGCTTCACCCAGGGCCGCCGCGCCGAGGCCGCCGCCCGCCTGGGCGTGGGCCGCAACACCGTCACCCGCAAGTTGGGGCCTGGGCGGCGCCGGCGCTGAGGATCGGGATTGGAGATTGGGGGATTGGGGATTCGCAACGGCGACGTCCCGTGCCCGGACGGGTGGCCTCCCTCTGCGTGGAACGCTTGCTGCGGCATGGCGTGACAGGGCAGTGCACCGAGCTGCATGGCGCCCGCTTTTGCGAATCCCCAATCCCCAATTCCCAATCCCGCCGATTAGACTGCGCCCCGTGCGCCTTCATGAGGTCTGCACGGCTGCCCCTCTAGTTTCGCCCTGACACAGGAGTCGATGTCGATGCGTTATGGATTGCCCCTCGCCGCGAGCGCCTTGTTGATGCTGGCCGCGTGCAGCAGCGCGCCGCCCAAGGCGCCGCCACCGCCGCCCAAGGCGCCGCCGTTGCCCAGCGCCGGTACGGTGCAGCAGGCGCAGGCTGTGCTGGCGCCTGCCTCCGGCAGCCTGGTCAGCGGCAAGCTGTCGCTGGTCGCGGCCCCGGGTGGCGTGCGCATCACCGGCACGCTCGGCGGCCTGCAGCCCAACCGCAGCTTCGCCTTCCATGTGCACGAGCGCGGCGATTGCAGCGCGGCCGATGCCAGCAGCGCCGGCGGCCACTTCAATCCGCTCGGGGCACCGCATGGCCGCGCCGGCAACGGCCCGCACCACGCCGGCGACATGGACAACCTCAACGCCAATGCCGATGGCACCGCGCAGATCGACGTGCTGCTGCATGGCGTGGTGCTCGGCGGGGGCGTGGCCAACGACATCGTCGGCCGCGCACTGGTGGCGCATGCCGATCCGGACGATTACCGCAGCCAACCGGCCGGCAACGCCGGCGCACGCGTGGCCTGCGGCGTGATTCGCCCGCTGCGCTGACATCGCTTCGATACTGCCGCCCGGGTCCGCCTGGGAGGTCCGTCCGCATCCTGCGGCTCTGCAACGAAGGAGAACCCCCGTGCGTCGTACCCTTCCCAGTCTGTTGTTCCTGGCCACCACCCTGGCGCTGAGCGCCTGCAAGCGCGAAGAGCCGGCAACCACGCCGGCGGCGACCCCCGAACCTGCCGCTGCGCCCGCGGCGAGTGCACCGCCGGCCGCTCCCAACGCCAGCGGCAGCGCCAGCGCCTCGCTCAGCCCGACCCAGGGCAACGAAGTGGCCGGCGAGGTCAAGTTCACCACCGTCGACGGCGCCGTGCACGTCACCGGCACCATCACCGGGCTCAAGCCCAACAGCGAGCACGGCTTCCACATCCACGAGTTCGGCGATTGCAGCGCGCCCGACGGCAGCAGCGCCGGCGGCCACTTCAATCCGGCCAAGACCGAGCACGGCCAGGTCGGCAGCGATCCGCACCACGGCGGCGACATGCCGAACCTCAAGGCCGATGCCGAGGGCAAGGCGACCATCGATGCGGCGGTGTCCAACAACGTCAACATCGGCAAGGGCGACGGCTTCGACATCCTCAACCACGCGGTGATCGTCCACGCCGACCCGGACGACTACAAGAGCCAGCCCACCGGCAATGCCGGCGGCCGTTTGGCCTGCGGCGTGATCAAGGGCGACGCCGCGGCCGCGCCGGCGCAGTAAGCAGCCGCTGGATGGTCACGATGCCGGCGTCCGCGTGTGCGGGCGCCGGTGTCCCCGGGTATTGGATGTCGACCTGCCTCAACGCCGCTGGGCAATCGGCGGCGCGGCGGGCCGCGTCTTGGTGATGCAGCAGCGCCGCGATCAGTGATGACCTGATTCCGCCAGCTGCTGGCGGACCTGCATCAGGGCGAAGCCCAGCAGATTCTCGCCCTGCCACGTCCTCGGGTCGGCTGCGCGCGGGTCGTCCGCGGCCAGGCCGATGCCCCAGATCCGGTCGACCGGGCTGGCTTCGACCAACACGTGATCCCCGGTCCCGAACAGGAAGGCTTTCAGCGCCGCATGCTGGCCGAACTTGCCCAGGTTGCCCTCGATTACCAACTGCATGCGGGCGTCGCGCCAGGTCGGTTCATCGAAACCGTGGATCTCCCGCCCGATCGCCTTGGCTTCCTTTGGATGGGATGCGGCCAGAATGCGGGCGCAGGCTGCGTGATCGCCGAATAGCCGCGCCTTCCCGGCCATCATGTAGTGCTCGGCCGTCGGGTAGGACACCGAATCGAGCACGAAGGGCGCCTCGAACCATTGACTGAAGCAACTGCTGTCGATGGCGCCGGCCTGCTTCGGCGTGTGCCCCCAGAAGTAGACGAACGTGAGGTGTTCGCCCGCCTGCTGGCGTGCGCACAGCGCTTCCACGGTCAGTACGTTGTGCATGGATGTTCTCGCTAAGAATCAAGCACGGGTATACCGCGACAACGCCGCGGTGCTCAGACAATGCCGCGGATGATGCGACACGCCGATGTCCGCCCACATCTGGCCATGTCGCCATGTCGGTCCTGTAGCCGGACCGGGATCGTCGTGTCGACGTAGCGCGTGTCCGCTCGAAGGGCAGGTCGGTCCGCGTACTCCGGCCGGGCGGTGCACGTCCCGGCGCCATGCCAACGCGGCTCAGGCCGCCAACAGCGCCTGCTTCGCGTCCTGCCCGCTCTCGCAGTGCACGTACAGCACGGGCAGGCCGTGGGCCTCCAGCACCGCGGCCAGTTGCCGCTGCCGGGCCAGATACTGCTCGTAGACCCGTTGCAGGCGTTCGCAATCCTGGCGGTCGTAGGCGTAGTGCGCGCACCAGCTGGCCGGATCGAACAGGGCCATGCGCACCTCGCCGCCGCGGTAGCGCAGCAGCGGCTCGGGCGGGGCCTGCAGCCATTCTTCCTGGTCCGGCGCCAGCAGTGCGGTCTCGATCAGCGGCCACAGCGGCGCCAGGCCCTGGTTGTCGTACTGCATCGACATCATCGCCGCCAGGTCGTTGCCGGTCAGGTAGCGGGCGTGCTCGACCTGCGCGCCAAAGCCCTGCTGCGCCAGCAGCGCGGTGTCGGCCTGGGCCATGCCCTGCGCCAGCAGCACCTCCTCCAGCGCCGCGGCCACCGCCTGCACGGTGTCGTCGGGGCCGCTGAGCAGGAAGGGCACGATCCGCAGCGCGCCGCCGCGCAGACCGGCGTCGGCCTGGAATGGCAGCGGCACACTGCCGTCGGCATCGGTGCCGAAGGCCAGCAGGCGCGGGCCATCGGCGCGGCCTGGCGCACGAGCGCTGAGTTCTTCCAGGCGCCGGTGCAGCGGCCAGCCCGGTCGCAATGCTTCGGCCGGGTCGAAATGCGCGCCGGCCAGGCTCAGCTCCAGATCGCGCACCGCCGGCACCAGCTGCGCCAGGTCGCGGCCGACCTTCTCGGCCAGTTCGGCGGCCTGGGTGTGCGGCAGCGCCGGATGCGCCGGTTCGCGCCCGGAGGACAATTCCAGGGCGATGACCCCGCGGGCATGGCTGTTGGCGAAGGCTTCGGTCATGGGGATTGGCGGTTGGCCCGTCGCGGGCGCATAGCTACACTCGCTTCATTATGCCTGCGCTAACGTGCAGGCCATGTCCCCGACTCCCCTCGCGCGAGGTAATCCCATGCCAGCAGCCCGTCCCGTCGCCATTCTCGGCGGCGTCCGCATTCCGTTTTGCCGGCAGAACACGGCGTATGCGGATGTCGGGAACCTCGGCATGTCGGTGCGCACGCTGGGCGCGCTGGTCGAGCGTTACGGCTTGCATGGGCAGCAGCTGGGCGAAGTGGCGATGGGTGCGGTGATCAAGCACTCCAGCGACTGGAACCTGGGCCGCGAGGCCGCGCTGTCCTCCGGGCTGTCGCCGCTGACCCCGGGCATCACCCTGCAGCGCGCCTGCGGCACCAGCCTGGACAGCATCATCACCGTGGCCAACAAGATCGCGCTGGGGCAGATCGAGTCGGGCATCGGCGGCGGCTCGGACACCACCTCCGAAGTGCCGATCGTCTACGGCAAGAAGCTGCGCGCGCGGCTGCTGGCGGCCAACCGCGCCAAGAGCGCCGGCGACAAGCTGCGCGCGCTGACCCGCGGCTTCAAGTTCGCCGAGCTCAAGCCCGAGTTCCCCGGGGTGGCCGAGCCGCGCACCGGCAAGAGCATGGGCGACCACTGCCAGGACATGGCCAAGCAGTGGAACATCTCCCGCGATTCGCAGGACGCCTGGGCGGTGTCCTCGCACCACAAGCTGGCCGCCGCCTACGAGAGCGGCTTCTTCGCCGACCTGATCGCGCCGTTCCGCGGCGTGGAGCGCGACAACATCCTGCGCGCGGACACCTCGCTGGAGAAGCTGGCCACGCTGAAGCCGGCGTTCGACAAGGTCAGCGGCCGCGGCACCCTGACCGCGGCCAATTCGACCCCGCTGACCGACGGTGCCGCCGCGGTGCTGCTGGCCTCGGAAGAATGGGCGCAGGCGCATGGCCACGTGCCGATGGCCTATCTGCGCGATGCGCAGGTGTCGGCCGTGGATTTCGTGCACGGCGAAGGCCTGCTGATGGCCCCGACCGTGGCCGTGCCGGAGATGCTCAAGCGCCATGGCCTGCGCCTGCAGGACTTCGACATCTACGAGATCCATGAAGCTTTTGCCGCGCAGGTGCTGTGCACGTTGCGCGCCTGGGAGAGCGAGGATTACTGCCGCACCCGGCTTGGCCTGGACGCGCCGCTGGGGCAGATCGACCCTGCCAAGATCAATCCGGTGGGCTCGTCGCTGGCCACTGGCCACCCTTTTGCCGCCACCGGCGCGCGCATCGTCGCCACCGTCGCCAAGCAGTTGGTCGAACGCGGCGGTGGCCGCGCGCTGATCTCGATCTGCACCGCCGGCGGCATGGGCGTGGTGGCGATCGTCGAACGCTGAGCGCGTCCGCGGGCCGTGCGTGAGCATGCGCCCGTGCTCGTCCCACGCGCCGGTCTCGGCCGCCGGCCACTCCTGACGCCGTCCGATCGAAGGCGCTCATGGCGTGCATCGGCCGCGCTACCATGCCCGCCGATTCGTCCGCGCCACGCGGGCGACACGGCGCGCAGGGGGCGCAGGCCATGACCGAGCAGGGCAGTTTCAATCCATACCAGGCGCCAAGCGTCGCCACCTCGTCCAGCCTGCCGCCGCTGCCGGGCGAGACGCTATGGCGCGACGGCAACGAGCTGCTGTGCCTGCGCGACGCGCCGTTCCCTCCGCATTGCGTGAAGTGCGGGGTGGCGCTACGCAACGACGAGCTGAAGAAGCGCACCTTCTACTGGCACGCGCCAGGCTGGTACGCACTGATCCTGGTGAGCATCCTGGTCTATGCGATCGCGGCGTTGGTCGCGCGCAAGCGCAGCAGCCACGTGCTGGGGATGTGCGCAGAGCATCGCCGCCGGCGCAACCGGTTCATCCTGTTGAGCGCCGCTGCCTTCCTAGTGGGTCCGGTGCTGGGATTCGCCGTCGGCGACGAGGGCGGGTTCTGGCTGGGAGGCGCCGTGTTCCTGGTGATGCTGATCTGGGGCATGTTCGGCGCACGCATCCTGGTTCCACGGCGCATGGACGAGCGCTATGCGCGCTACAAGGGCCTGGCACCCGCGTTCCTGGCGCGCCTGCCGGCACTGCCGCCGGCCTTGCGGCGCTGAGCGAGCGGACGCGGGCAGTCGGCCGGTCCCATCGGGTGCTATACGGCTCCTGGCCCGGATGATCGAGGCGCGGCGGCCATGGCCACACGCCGTTAACCTTGCATCCTGCCGCGCTCCTGGGGTCGTTGCAGTTGCGCGTCGGTCCCGGAGCGATGCGATGCGGGTGTGCCGCCGCGTCTGGTGGCATCCAGCATGCGTTTTCGCCAGCGACCAGCAGGACGCGCCGGGGGTCTTGTAGGAGCGGCTTCAGCCGCGACGGGCTCTACCAGGAACGCCCGTCGCGCCAAGCAGCACACCGCATGCTGCTTGAGTGTGGCGAAGCAGGTGATCAGGGACGCCCTGTCGCCACGGCGGGCATTCCAGATCGTGCGCCTCGCGGCTGATCCCGAAGAGACGAGCGCACCGCTCCTACGCTAGCGGTCGTACCGGACTCAGCCTTCCAGCCGCGGGAACCCATGGTCGTCGCGGCGTTCCGTGCTGTCCGGATCCGCCGCGATCGGGGTCACCAGGGCGACCGGCTCGGGCAACGCCAGCGCGGGTTCGCCGCGCTGCACGCGCAGCGCATTGGCGTAGCAGCGCTGCGCCGCGAGCATGTCGCCGGCGTCGGCATAGCCGTCGCCGAACACTTCCCATGCTTCGGCACCGGCGCCGAGCGCCAGCGCGCGATGCAGGAATTCCTCGGCCTGCGGCCACTGCTGCTGGTGGCGGGCCAGGCGCGCCAGGGTCAGCAGCAGCGCCGGACTCTCGGGATGCGCCTGCAGCCAGCGCTGCGCACTGGCGCGACGCGAATCGTACTTCTCCACCGGCAGGCGTCCGTACAGCGCGGCCAGGCCTTCGTCCCAGCGCGTGTCCAGCGCCTGCTCCAGGCTGCGCAGTGCCGCATCGTCCCAGCGCAGCGCCGCCGCGCGCACCGCATAGGCGGCGACCACCGCCGGCTCGCTGCGCAGCGACTTGGGCAGGCTTTCCCAGCGCTCGGCCAGGGCATTGGCGTCGCCGGCCTGGTCCAGCGAGGCCGCGGCCAGACGCGTTTCCAGCGTGGCGATCGCCTCCAGCGGCAAGGCCTGCTGCTGGCGGATCGCGCCGAGCTGGCCGTAGGCCTCGCCGGCGCGGCCGATGCGGGTCAGCGCCTCGGTGCGCAGCAACAGCCCGCGCGGCGGCAGCGGCTGTGCCGCGGCCACGTCCAGCGCATTGATCGCATCGACCGGACGCTGTTGCTCCAGGTGCAGTTCGGCCTGCAACAGTGCATGCGCGGCGGCATCGCGTTCGCCCAGGCGCCGCAGATGGCGCTCGGTCGCCTCGCGGTCGCCACGCGCATCGGCCGCGCGCACCGCGGCAATCAGGGCGATGGCGGTCACCTCCGGGTCCTCGGCGGCAGCGTTGAGTTGCTTCTCGGCCCGCGTCCACTGGCCGGCGTGGGCGGCGGCCAGGCCATCGAGCAGACGTGCGCGCGACTGCTTGCGGCGGCGCCGACCCCAGGCGCGGAACGGAAAGCTGAGCACGTTCCACACCAGCCACAGCGCCAGGAACGCGATCACCAGCAGCAGCGAGGCCTGTGGGAGCGAGGCGATGTAATCGGTGCCGCCGACGCGCACGATCACCTCGCCCAACTGGCGCACCTGGTCCTGCCCCAGCCATTGCGCACCGATCACGCCCAGCGCGATGACGATCAACAGCACGATCAGGGAACGGAGGGATTTCATGACGGGCTCCTTGCGTCGCGCATCGCGCGCAACTGCTGCAGGGTGGTTCCCAGTTCGGGAATGGTCGGGCGCAGATCGGCGTTGGCCAGAGTGCGCAGCGCGGCGCGGCGTTCGCGCAGTTGCGGCGACTCCGGCCACAGCCGCGACAGCCAGCGCCCGGCGCCGGCCAGTGCGCTGCGATAGCCGCGCGTGTCGCCGCGTTCCAGCGCCGCGCGCGCCAGGGTCAGGTCCAGCTGCAGCGCATCGTGGGCAGCAACTCGCTCCGAGCTGGCGACCAACACGCCGCCCTGCGAGGGGCGGATCTTCACCAGCGGCGCCAGCACGCGCTGCCACAGCGGCTGTTGTGCGTTTTCCGGCAATTGCGTCGGCAGGGCGGCGAGGCTGGCAGAGAAGGCATCCAGTTGCGCCGCCAGGCGCGCCTGCGGCCCATCGCCCAGCGCGTCCAGGGCGGTGCGTTCCTGCAGCAGCGCCTGGCGCAGGTTGAGGAATTGCGGATCGTCGATGCCGTCCAGCACACCGCTGGCCAGGGCGTAGGCGCGGCGCGCACCGGCCGCATCGCCGGCCAGCAGCAGCCGCTGCTGGCCCTGGTTGAGCAGCAACTCGACCTCGTCCAGGCGCAGCGCCTGCGCACCGTGGCGGTTGGAATCGGCGAGCTTGGCGACATTGGCCTCCAGCAGCGCGCTGCGCTGGCTCAGGCCGAGCATCTCATCGCGCAGCACGCGGTTGGTGCTGGCAGCGTCCTGCAACCGCTGCACGGTGGCGCGCTGGTCGCGGCGCAGGCTGTCCTGGGCCTGCTGCAAGGCCTGCAGTTGCTGCTGCAGGTCCGATTGCTGGGCCAGTTCGCGCGCGCTGCGCGCCTGCCACCAGTCCCAGCCACGCCAGCCGGCGAACGCCAACGCGGCCAGCGTGGCGAGTACCAGCAGCAACCAGATCCAGCGTGTGGAACGGCGAGGCGTGATCGGGATTTCGTCGGTCATCGGCAGCGTCCTGAGGGCCGTCGCCCGTCGCGAGCAAGGCGGCGGTCGGCGCGGCACCGCCGGAGCATGGCGTGATCGGCACCGCGGCCGCAACCCGGGCGCAGGTCCGCGTTCAGCGAGGTGGCAAGCGCGTTACGATCGCCGCCGCGGCGGCCACCATTTGCTCCGGCATCGGGCCGGCCGCCTGCGCGACGTCGACGAATCCCAGGTCCGCCGCCAGGGTCGCCAGGCGCGCGCTGGCCGCGACCACCGGCCGCGTGCGCCAGGCCTGCGCCAGGTCCTCGGGCAACTGCGCCAGCACCTGTTGCAGCGCCTCGCCGCTGCTCAAGGCCAGCACCCCGGGCGGTGCCGCACGCAGGCGGGCCAGGTCGGCCGGGCGCAGTTGCACCGGTTCGCGGACATAGACGTCGGCGCGCAGCAGCGGGGTGCCGCGCGCCTGCAGGTGCGCGGCGATCAGGCCGCGCCCGCCGGGGGCGGTGATCAGTCCCACCGGCAGGTCGCGCGCGGCCAGTGCCGGCAGCGCCAGCAGGCCGTCGCTGTCCATCCGCGCCGGCGTCGCCACCTCGGCGATGCCGTGCTCGTGCAACGCGCGCGCCGTGCCTGCGCCCACCGCCAGCCAGCACTGGCCTGGACGTGCCGCCAGCGGCTGCAGCGCCGCTGCCGCGCGCACCGCCGCCGGGCTGCTGACGATGACCCGCGGCGCGTCCAGCGCCGTGGCCAGGGCCGCACGGGTGGCGGGATCGGCGCGCGGCCGCAGCCGCCACGGCGACACCGCCAGCACGCGTCCGCCGCAGCGCGCCGCGGCGCGTCGCAGCGGTGCGTGCTCGCCCTGCGGGCGCAGCGAGATCAGGGTCCAGGCCGGGGCGGCGGTTGCATGCGCGCTCATGCCAGGCATTATGCGAGCCCCCACCGGCAGCACAATCGCACCATGGCAGCGGATCTTTCCTTCGAGGCGTTCCTGCAGCAGTTGCAACGGCAGTTCCAGGCCATGCCGCCGGTGGCCGCGCTGCAGGTCGCCGTGCACGGCTATGCCGACCAGCGCCTGCAGCTGGTCGCACCGCTGACGGCCAACATCAACGACAAGGGCAACGCCTTCGGCGGCAGCTTGGGCTCGGTGATGACCCTGGCCGGCTGGGGACTGGTCAACTGCGAACTGCACCGCGCCGGCCTGCAGGCCGACGTCTATGTCGCCGACAGCCAGGTGCGCTATCTGGCGCCGCTGTACGCCGATCTGCACGCCCAGGCCACTGCCGACCCCGAGGGCGACTGGGACGTGTTCGTGAACACCTTCCGACAGCGCGGCCGTGCCCGCATCGGCATCCAGGCCCAGGTCGGTGTCCCCGGCGAGGCGGCGGCAGCGACCCTGAGCGGTCGCTTCGTGGCCATCGCCAAGGGGTAGGATGCGCGGATCGCGCGCCCCGCGCGCCGCCCTGGACGCCACCATGCCTTCGATGTTCCGCGCGCTCGCGCTGCTGTTGCTGCTGGGCTGGACCGGCGCGGCCGTGGCCGGCAGCCGCGCGCAACAGCGCAAGCTCGACGACCTGCAGACCGCTTACGCCGCCGCGGTCCGCTGGAGCGAGTTCGAAACCGCCTGGCAGGTCGTGGATCCGGCCTACCGCCAGGCGCATCCGCTGACCGACCTGCAATTGGAGCGCTACCGGCAGATCCAGGTCTCCTCCTACAAGGTCGGCGGCGCCGCGGTGGGCGACGGCGAGGCGCTGCGCGAGATCGAACTGGGCGTGATCAACCGCAATACCCAGGCCGAACGCGTCGTCCGCTACCGCGAGCGCTGGCGCTGGGATCCCGAGGCCAAGACCTGGTGGCTGCAGGACGGCCTGCCGGACCTGTGGAACGGCCAGTAGCGCGGTCGCCGAGCTGTGCGACAATCGGCGCCCGCTTCCCGCCCCCGAGTCCCGTGAACTTCGAAGAACTGCTGGCCTTCGCTGGCCGCAACCCGATGCTGGCCCTGGCCCTGGTGGGCCTCACCATCGCCCTGATCGTCACCGAAGTGGCGCGCCTGTTCCGTGGCTACAAGAGCCTGCGGCCGGCCGAGCTGACCCGCCTGATCAACGCCGGCAACGCGGTGCTGGTCGACCTGTCGGCCTCGGCCGATTTCGAGAAGGGTCACATTGCCGGCAGCCGCAATGCCACCGCCAGCCAGTTCGGCCCCGAGCACAAGCTGGTGGCCAACGCCAAGGCGCAGCCGGTGGTCTTGGTCTGCCGCACCGGCACCACTGCCGACGGCGCCGCCAAGCAGTTGAAGAAGGCCGGCTTCGAGCAGGTCTACGTGCTGGAGGGCGGCATCGCCGCCTGGCAGCAGGCCGAGCTGCCGCTGGTCAAGGGCCGCTGAGACCGCGTCCGGCCGGACCCGAGGGTCGCGGCCGGCGTGTGATAATCCCGTTTCTTTCTGTCACCGAATCCACCGGAGTCACGCAATGTCCGACCTCACCAACAACGGCGCCGCGGCGCCGGCCGACGCCGCGGCCGGCCCCGCTTTCACCATCGAGAAGATCTACGTCAAGGACGTGTCCTTCGAGTCCCCCAACGCGCCGTCGGTGTTCAACGACAACGCCCAGCCGGAACTGCAGCTCAACCTCAACCAGCGCGTGCAGCAGCTGAACGAGCAGGCCTTCGAAGTCGTGCTGGCCGTGACCCTGACCTGCACCGCCGGCGGCAAGACCGCCTACGTGGCCGAAGTGCAGCAGGCCGGCGTGTTCGGCCTGGTCGGCCTGGACCCGCAGGCGGTGGACGTGCTGCTCGGCACCCAGTGCCCGAGCATCCTGTTCCCGTACGTGCGTTCGCTGGTCAGCGACCTGATCCAGGCCGGCGGCTTCCCGCCGTTCTTCCTGCAGCCGATCAACTTCGAGGCCCTGTACGCCGAGACCCTGCGCCAGCGTGCGCAGCAGGGCGAGGGTCAGTCGCTGGCCGATTCGGAGCCGGCCGGCAACGCCTGAGCGCGTTCGCCGTTGCGCATGCGCGATAACGCCAAGAAGAAGATCGCCGTCCTCGGCGCCGGCTCCTGGGGCACGGCGCTGGCGTCGCTCACCGCGCGGCACGGGTATCCGACCGTGCTGTGGGGCCGCGATGCCGTGGTCGCCGAGGCCATCGGGCAGCGCCACGAAAACCCGCGCTATCTGCCGGGGATCGCGCTGCCGGAGGGCCTGCAGGCCACCACCGACCTGGCGGCGGCCATCGACGGCGCCGACTGGATCCTGGTCGTAGTGCCGTCGCATGCGTTCACCGAGACCCTGCGCCAGCTGGCGCCGCTGCGCCCGTCACAAGCCGGCGTGGCCTGGGCGACCAAGGGCTTCGAGCCCGGATCGGGGCGTTTCCTGCACGAAGTGGCGCAGGAGATCCTCGGCGAGGCGGTGCCGCTGGCGGTGGTCACCGGCCCGTCCTTCGCCAAGGAAGTGGCCCTGGACCTGCCGACGGCGGTGACCGTGCACGGCGATGCCGCGTTCGCGCAGCAGGTCGCCGACGCGATGCACGGCCCGACCTTCCGCGCCTACACCGGCGACGACATGGTCGGCGCCGAGCTGGGTGGGGCGATGAAGAACGTGCTGGCGGTGGCCACCGGCGTGGCCGACGGCATGGAGCTGGGCCTCAACGCCCGTGCCGGCCTGATCACCCGTGGCCTCAACGAGATGCTGCGGCTGGCCGCGGCGATCGGCGCCAAGCCGGAGACCCTGATGGGCCTGGCCGGACTCGGCGACCTGGTGCTCACCTGTACCGGCGACCTGTCGCGCAACCGCCGGCTGGGTCTGGCGCTGGGGCGTGGGCAGCCGCTGCAGGAGGCGGTGCGTGCGATCGGGCAGGTGGTCGAGTCGGTGCAGACCGCCGACGAGGTGATGCGCCAGGCCGAGCGCCACGGCATCGATCTGCCGATCTCCAATGCGGTGCGCGCGGTCCTGCACGGCGAACTGACCCCGGCGGTCGGCCTGCAGCAGTTGCTGGCGCGCGAACAGAAGCCCGAGTACCCGACCACCCTGTTCAGTTGATCCGGCCCACTGCCGGAAACGAAAACGCCCGGCCTGGCCGGGCGTTTGCGTATCTGCACGCCAGCGCGTAATGGACGACGGCCGGATCGACAGGCAAAAAAAAGCCCGGTCGTGGGACCGGGCTTTCCGAACCGCGCGCGGCGGGAGAGAGAGACGACGCGCGCAGCGCTAGGCAACGCTTACCAGCTGAAGCGCGGGCCGACGAACCATTCCTTGTCGCCGTTGCGGTCCATCTTCAGGTCGGCGCTCAGGCCCCAGTTCTGGTTCAGCTTGGCCTGGGCACCCAGACGGCCGTAGAACTCGCCTTCCGGATTGATGCCGTCCTTCTTCAGGTAGTCCTCGTAACCACCCAGGACATAGACTTCCAGGTACGGGTTGAACGCGGTGCGGATACCCGCTTCGGCGCTCCAGCCGTTGAACTTGGTGCCGTATTCCGGGGCGAAACGGTTGTAGGCCACGCGGGTCACCAGGTCGGTGCTGGTCGCGATCTCGTGGTTGTAGCCGGCGCCGACGCGCCACTGGTCGACGCGCACGTCGCCGAAGTCGGTCTTCTGGCGGTTGAAGTCGCCGAACACGCTGAAGTTCGGGTGGAACGCGTAGGAACCCTTCACCGCCCAACCGTCGGCGTCGCCGCCGTTGGCGTCGGTCTTGACGTAGCCGGCTTCGGCGTAGTTGTAGGAAAGGCCTTCGGCAGCCGAAGCGGCGAACGGCAGGGTGGCCAGGAGGCCGAGAGCAAGCAGAGAGGTCTTCATAATCGGGTACCTTCGTTATTAGGTTTGTCGGCGCTGAGGCGTGGGGCCGTTCGCTGCCGATATGTAAATTATCCGTTAGCGACCCGAACTCGCCCTGAATCCCAAACTAACTAGTGCATAAATTAAACGCCCCGTTCAGGCGGGTGAGGTGCATTGTTTGGGCGGGCATCCGGTTCTTTCAGAACAACGAAGTCCTGATTCGGGCGTGCCATCGCCGGCTGCGACGCGCTTCGCTCGCGCGATCACTCTTTACAGCGCGGCGAGCTTCTCGATCGCATCGTGCACCCGCCGTCTGTCCATGTGCACGACCGAGCGGTGGATCGTCGCGCCTTCGATGAAGGCGTCGATGGCGGCGGATGCCGTAGCGGAGAAATGCGTTTCCAGGGCCGCCCGGCTCCTGGCCATCCACTGCTGCATGATCGCGGTCATCTCCGGATGCCGGCGGGCGAAGGCATACAGTTCGTAGCTCAGCAGCAGCACGCGCGGGGACGCCGTGCCCTCGGCGAAGATGATGTTCACCACCGCCTCGCAAGCCTGCGCGTGGTTCTGCGCGGTGCGGATTTCGGCGGCGAAGTCGGTGGACACCTCCTGGGAGAAACGGGTGAACGCGGCCACCAGCAGCGCGTGCATCGAGCCGAAGTAATACGTGGTGGCGCTGAGCGGAACGCCGGCTTCCTCGGCGACCTTGCGGAACGTGGTGCCTGCGACGCCGTGCTCCAGGATCACCCGCAGCGCGGCCTGCTCGATCGCTTCCTTCCGGTGCGGATCCTGGCGCCAGGTCCTGCCGCTCATGCCTGTCCAACGCTGTTTCGACGAAGGCCGATGATCGCAGTTCGCGGTTGACACCTCAATTGGTACGGATGTACAAATTCGCCGATGAGGTCGACGAAGGCCATCGCAGCGATGGCGCCTCCGAAACAGCAACGTGAGGAGCACAGCGATGGCGAATTCCGGGGAGCGGGACGTGGATATCGGCCGCCGGGCGACCCTGGGCGGCCTCGCCGCCGGTGGCGTCGTGCTGGCCACCGGGGCACGCGCGGTGGCGCCTTCCGGTTGGGAGGCGGGCACCTGGCTCAATGCACCGAAGGTCCATCGGATCCTGCCCGACGGCGTGCTCGAGGTCGTCACCGCCAAGGGCAGCGACTTCTGGCGCGAAACCCACTACGGGTTCACCCGCGACAGCGGGCACTTTCTCGGCATCGCCGCGCCCGCGCGCTTCACCTGCCAGCTCCGCGTCCGCGGAAAATTCGAGCAACTCTACGATCAGGCCGGCCTCATGGTCCGGGTCGACGAGCGGCGTTGGGTGAAGGCCGGTATCGAATTGAGCGATGGGCGCCCGATGCTCAGCAGCGTGTTGACCGACGGCCGCTCGGACTGGGCCACCGGCCCGTACGAAGCGGACGCCTCGGACTTCTGGATGCGCGCCACGGTGGACAAGGGGGTGCTGCGCCTGCAGGTCTCGCGCGACGCGAAGTACTGGCCGCTGGTGCGGTTGTGTCCGTTCCCGGTTGCGTCCTCTTACCTCGTCGGCCCGATGACCTGCACGCCGGAGCGCGAGGGATTGATCGTCCGCTTCTCCGACTGGAGCCTGGGACCGGTGCTGGGCAAGGATCTGCACGATCTCTCCTGACGCCTCGCCTGCGCCAGCGCGCGTCTAACGATGCAGTGCAAGGCCCTTGGTGGCTTTTTCGATGGCCTTCTTGGGTCCGCGCAGGCCGAGCCCCACCAGGTTCAGAGCGACAGGATCTTCCGCCGCGAACGCCTGGCGATTGGCCGCGTCATGGCCGGTCGAGAACATGGCGAAGACATACGGCAGCACGGTGATCTCGCGGGCCAACCCCACCCGGTGCGCGGCCCGAAGCCCGTCGAGATCGGCTTCGAACACCAGCATCGGCTGGCCGAGCAGGCAGCCGTAGCGATGGCCGTTGGCATCGATGTAAGGGTCGCCCATGGCGTCGGGGGCGGCCGCGGCGACGCCCGTCGCCAGGAAGGCGGCGACGTTCAGGCGCTGCCACATCGCCAGGTCGTTGCGGACGATGATGGCCACTTTGGTGTCGAACATGTGCAACTCCGCAGTCTGGATGACGCGGCCATGGTCCGAGTTGCCGCCGCCGCGTTCTAGAACGTCTGTGCAGCACCGCCGGCACATTGCCGCTGGTACGCGGCCGGTGTGAGCCGGTAGGCGCGCTTGAACCAGCGGCCCAGATGGCTCTGATCGGCGAATCCGACCTTGAGCGCCACGTCCGCCGGTTCCTGTCCATCCGCCAGCAGGGCACGGGCAACGCGCAGGCGCAGCCGGATCAGGTAGGCATGCGGCGAGAGGCCGAACGTGCGCTGGAATTGCCGGGTGAGGCGGAACCGATCCAGGTCGGCGTGGTCGGCAAGCTCATCGAGGCTGACGTCGCGTTCCATCTGCGCGTGCAGAAAATCCCTGGCGCGCGCCACCGTTGGCGTGGACGCGCACGGGCGCTGCGCCTCGGCCGACAGTTGCGGAGACAGCAGACGCATCATGCGGTCCAGGCTCTGGTCCCGCGCCAGCCGGCCTTCGCGTTGATGGATCGCGAGGAAGGCCTGGCATATTGCCGCGCTCAGCGCCGCGTCGTCGGCCAGGGTCGTGCGGAACGCCGGATGGAGCGCGGACATGTCCTCCTGGCCGAGGCGTTGCAGTGCGCTGGCCACCCAGCGCTGAGGCAGGTAGAGCATCGCGTAGGTGAAACCGTCCTCGGCGGGCGCATGTCCGTCGTGGACCGCGCCAGGCTCGATGAGGATCGCGCGCCCGGGCGTGCTGGTGTGCAGCGAACGATGGCAACGGAAGCGCTGCAGGCCCTGCAGGGTCACGCCGACCAGCACTTCGTCGTGATCGTGCGGATCGTAGGCATGCCCACGGAAATGCGCATGCACGCTTTCGATGCCGGTCTCCCGGTCGCGGCGGATCCTGACCCAGTCACTGGCGTCGGGTTGGGTGTTCGATGCCATTCGCGAAACCTGATGGGGCACGACGGGCGGCGTTCTCGCTGGATGCAGAGGATGCGCCGAGATCCAGTGTAGGAACGGAGCGTCATGGGCTTCAAGCTGGACGCGGCGCGATCGGGAGGAAGAGGCTACGGATGTTTTCGCTGCCCCTGGATCGAAGCATCTTCGCTTCCGGGCGCGTGCCCTACGCTCAGTCGGCGCCGGGAAATTCCAGTTGTCGCCAGGCCTCGAACACCACCACGGCCACCGCGTTGGACAGGTTGAGGCTGCGGTTGTGCGGCTGCATCGGCAGGCGCAGGCGCTGCGCGTCGGGCACTTGTTCCAGCACGGCGTCCGGCAGGCCGCGGGTTTCCGGGCCGAACAGGAAGGCGTCGCCGTCGGCGAAGGCGGGTGTGTCGTAGCGGGTGCTGCTGCGGGTGCTCAGGGCGAACAGGCGGCGCGGGGCGATGGCCTGCAGGGCCGCTTCCAGCGATGCGTGGACCTGCAGTCGTGCGTATTCGTGGTAGTCCAGGCCGGCGCGCTTGAGCTGGCGGTCGCCGAGGTCGAAGCCCAGCGGCTCGATCAGGTGCAGTTGCGCGCCGGTATTGGCGCAGAGGCGGATGACGTTGCCCGTGTTGGGCGGAATCTCGGGATGGTACAGCAGAACGTGCAGCGTTGGGGTCGCGATCATCGGCGAAGTGTACGCGCCGGCGTGGAGGGCTTGGTGCGGGTTCAGCGCACCAGGCCGACCGCCAGGTCCTGGCCCAGCTTCTGCAGGCTCGGCTGCAACTGCAGCATCGCGGTGTCCAGCGTGTCGCCGACCACGTCGCCGATCGCCAGCATGCTGCCCATGTCCGCATCCGGGCGCACCTGCACGGTGGCCAGGGTCACCACGCGCTGGCCGGCGGCCTGTTGCATGTCGCGTTCGGCCAGCTGGTCTGCCGACGGGCGCACCTGCACCGCGGCGAGAGTGGCGATGCGGCTGGACAGCTCGGCCTCGCGCTGGGCGATCTGCTCGGCGGAGGGACGCACTTGCACCGCCGCCAGGGTGGCGATGCCGCTGGCCTGTTCGATGGTGTGCTGGGCGATCTGGTCGGCCGACGGGCGCACCTGCACGGCATCCAGGGTGGCGATCCGCGTGGCGGCGAAGGACGGCGCGGCGAACAGGGCGGCGATGGCGGCGGTCAGGAGCAGGGTGGTGGTTTTCATGGCGGGCCTCGTTGGTGTTGTTGATCAGTGGTGTGGTAGTAATGTAGTACACCTAATCAGGGGCTGCAAGAGCTTTTTTGCTTTCCGCAGTTTCATTAAGCTTTCGTTCACTTGCTGATGGCATCTGTTGCGTTCGAGGATATGTACGCAGGCTGCGTGCCAACTCCAAGTAACTGTATTTGCAAGGGAATTGATTCCAGTAAAGTGTCCGCCGGCGGACACCCGGGCGCTCGCGTACGCCGGACGCGGACACTGCGGCACCTTCCGTGGCGGCAGCCGCCCCGCTTGGTGCGGTTGCGACGTCGTCGAAGAAGGACGTCAGCGACAACGGCGGAATACGCGCAGGGCGGTACGCCCGGTACGATCGGCGTTCACCGGCTGTTTACTGGCCCCAAGGAAGAAGGATCCGCATGACCGTCTCGACCCGCCCGCGTGGCGCCCTGCTGGCCGTCGCCCTGTCCGCCGCACTCGGCGCACTGAGCTACGCGCCGCCCTCGACGGCGGCAAGGTCCGCCGCCGCCACGTCGGTGGATATCGCCTACGAGCAATTCACCCTGCCGAACGGGCTGCGAGTGGTGGTGCATACCGATCGCAAGGCGCCGATCGTGGCGGTCAACCTCTGGTATCACGTGGGCGCCAAGGACGAGCCGGCCGGGCGCACCGGCTTCGCGCATCTGTTCGAGCACCTGATGTTCCAGGGCAGCGAGAACCACCACGGCGAGTTCTTCGAGCCGTTCAAGCAGGTCGGCGTCACCGACCAGAACGGCACCACCAACAGCGATCGCACCAATTACTTCGAGAACGTGCCGACCACTGCGCTGGACATGGCGCTGTGGATGGAGTCGGACCGCATGGGCCACCTGCTCGGCGCCATCGACCAGGCCGCGCTGGACGAACAGCGCGGCGTGGTGCAGAACGAGAAGCGCCAGGGCGAAAACCAGCCGTACGGCCAGGCCTGGAGCCGGCTGAGCCGCGCGCTGTACCCGGCCGGCCACCCGTACCACCACACCGTCATCGGCTCGATGAACGACCTCAACGCGGCCTCGCTGGCCGACGTGAAGCAGTGGTTCCGCACCTGGTACGGGCCCAACAACGCGGTGCTGGTGCTGGCCGGCGACATCGACGTGGCTACGGCCAAGGAAAAGGTGACGCGCTACTTCGGCGATATTCCGGCCGGCCCGACCATGGCCCAGCCCAAGGTCGACGTCGCCCAGCGCAGCCAGTCCACCCGCGAGACCATGACCGACAAGGTGCCGCAGACGCGGATCTACCGCGTCTGGAACGTGGCCCAGACCGGCACCGAGGATGTCGACCGCCTGCAACTGTTGGCGCAGGTGCTGGGCGGCGCGAAGTCCTCGCGGCTGGACCGGCGCCTGGTCCACGAGGACAAGCTGGTCGACCAGATCAGTGCCTCGGTATGGCCGTCGCAGCTCGGTTCCGGCTTCGGCATCATCGCCATGGTCAAGCAGGGCGTGGACCCGGCCAAGGTCGAGGCGGCGATCGACGAGGAAGTGCGTCGGCTGCTGGACAAGGGGCCGGACAAGGCCGAACTGGCGCGCGCCAAGACCGCCTTCCGTGCCGGCTTCATCCGCGGCGTCGAGCGCATCGGCGGCTTCGGCGGCAAGGCCGACGTGCTGGCCGAGTGCGCGGTGTACACCGGCGACCCCGGCTGCTTCCGCACCTCGCTGGCCACCATCGCCTCCACCCGCTCGCGCGACCTGACCGCGGTCGGCCGCAAGTGGCTGGGCAAGGGCGACTACACCTTGCTGGTCCAGCCGGGCGAGCGCGTGGCCCTGGCCGAGGAGCCGACCGTGCAACCGGCGCCGTTGAACCCGCCGCCGGCCGATCCCAAGTACCGCGTCCTGCCCAGCGTGGTCGACCGCAGCGCCGGCCCGCCCAAGACCACCCAGTTCCCGCAGCTGAAGTTCCCGGCGCTGCAGCGCGCCACGCTGAAGAACGGCAGCACGGTGATCCTGGCCGAGCGCCACGACGTGCCGGTGGTGCAGTTCAGCTACGAGTTCCGCGGCGGCTACAGTGCCGACCAGGGGCGCAAGCCGGGGACGGCCAGTTTCGCCATGGGCATGCTCGACGAGGGCGCCGGCGAGCGCGATGCGCTGGCGTTCGCCGATGCGGCGGATGCCCTGGGCGCGTCGCTGTCCGCCGGCGCCTCGCTGGACGGCAGCAACGCCTATCTGTCGGCGCTGAAGGAAAACCTGGCGCCGTCGCTGGCGCTGTATGCGGACATGCTGCGGCGGCCGCGCTTCGCGCCGAACGAGATCGAGCGGATCCGCGCCAGCTGGATCGCCGGCATCCGCCAGGAGAAGGCCCAGCCCAACGGCATGGCGATGCGGGTGCTGCCGCCGCTGCTGTACGGTGCCGGCCATCCGTATGCGATCCCGTTCAGCGGCACCGGCACCGAGGCGGCGATCGCGGCCCTGCAGCGCGAGGATCTGGTCGACTTCCACCGCGACTGGGTGCGTCCGGAGAACGCCACCGTGATCGTGGTCGGCGACACCACCCTGGGCGAGATCGTGCCGCTGCTGGACGCGCAGTTCGGCGACTGGAAGGGCGAGGGCCAGGCGCCGTCGGTGCCGGCCGCGGCCAGCGTGGCGCGCCCGGCCAAGCCGCGCGTGTACCTGATCGACCAGCCCGGCGCGGTGCAGGCCAACCTATTCGCATCGGAACTGGTGCCGCCGACCACCGATCCGGCGGCGGTTCGCTTCGACATGGCCAACGGCGTGATCGGCGGCGACTTCACCTCGCGCCTGAACATGAACCTGCGCGAGAACAAGCATTGGTCCTACGGCGCGCGCAGCGGCGCGGCCAGCGCGCTCGGCCAGCGGCCGTGGACCGCCTCGGCGCCGGTACAGATCGACAAGACCGCGCCGGCGCTGCAGGAGATGTCCAAGGAGATCAGCACCTTCGCCAACGGCAAGGCGCCGCCGACGGCGGAAGAGGTGGCGCGCATCCGCAACATCCAGACCCTGAGCCTGCCCGGTGCCTACGAGACCGCCAGCGCGGTGATGGGTGCGATCGGCGGCATCGTCCGCTACGGCCGCCCCGACGACTACGTGTTCAGGCGCAAGGCCGAGATCGAGACGATGACCCCGGCGCAGGTGCGCGAGGCGGCGTCGATGCTCGATCCGAACAGCCTGACCTGGGTGGTGGTGGGCGACCTGAAGCAGATCGAGGCGCCGGTGCGCGCGCTGAAGCTGGGCGAGGTCACGGTGATCGATGCCGACGGGGTGCCGCAGGGCGGCGCGGCGGCGGCCCCGGCGCCACGCTGATCTGGGCGGGCGCGCGTCGGCGATGGCTGGCGCGCGCTGTGGCCGGGTGTGCGCCGGCGTTGTCATGGCGGATTCAGCGTTTTGCGGCACAATCCGGATTCACCTGCCAACGGGCTTGTCCATGCGTCTACCGATCGCTTTCGTCCTGCTCGCCACGCTCGCCGGCTGCACCTGGGTCCCGATGGCGCCAGAGGGCAAGGGCGTGCGGGTCCTGCCCCCGGGGCAGGCGGCCAGCGGCTGCGAGAAGCGCGGTGAGGTGGTGGTGTCGGTGAAGAGCAGCGTCGGCTTCTACCAGCGCAACCCGCTGCGGGTGCGCGAGGAGCTGGAGACCCTGGCCCGCAACGAGGCGCCCGGCGTGGGTGCCAACACTGTGCAGGCCATGGGCGACCCGGTCGACGGCGACCAGCGCTTCACCGCCTACCAGTGTGGCGGTCGCTGAACCGCTCAGACCATACGCTTTTCGGGGATTTGTTAAAGATGCGGTAAAACGGTGTAACCGCTAGAATTGGCGCCCCCTCGCCTGACCCTGGCGTACACCTCGATGCTTTTCACCAACGTCTCGATCGCGGGACTGGCGCATATCGACGCGCCGCATACGCTGACCTCCAAGCAGATCAATGCGCGCCTGCAGCCGACCTTGGACCGGCTGCGGATCCGCGCCGACGTGCTCGGCGACATCGCCGGCGTCCACGCGCGGCGCATGTGGGACCAGGACCTGCAGGCTTCGGACGTGGCCACGCTGGCGGCGCGCAAGGCGATGGGCGATGCGGGCATCGAGGCCGGGCAGGTCGGACTGCTGGTCAATACCTCGGTCAGCCGCGATTACCTGGAGCCGTCCACCGCCAGCATCGTCGCCGGCAATCTGGGCGTGAGCGAGCAGTGCATGACCTTCGACGTCGCCAACGCCTGCCTCGCCTTCATCAACGGCATGGACATCGCGGCGCGGATGATCGAGCGTGGCGAGATCGACTATGCGATGGTGGTCGATGGCGAGACCGCCAACCTGGTGTACGAGAAGACCCTGGAGCGGATGGCCTCGCAGGACCTGACCGCCGACGCCTTCCGCGACGAAATGGCGACCCTGACCCTGGGCTGCGGTGCCGTGGCGATGGTGATGACGCGTACCGAGCTGGCACCGGATGCGCCGCGCTACCGCGGCGGCGTGACCCGCTCGGCCACGCAGTGGAACGCCTTGTGCCGGGGCAACATGGACCGCATGGTCACCGACACCCGGATGCTGCTGATCGAAGGCCTCAAGCTGGGCCAGAAGACCTTCGCCGCCGCGCGGCAGGCGCTGGGCTGGGCGGTGGACGAACTGGACCAGTTCGTCATCCACCAGGTCAGCCTTCCGCACACCAAGGCCTTCATGAAGAGCTTCGGCATCGACCAGAAGAAGGTCATGACCATCTTCGGCGAATACGGCAACATCGGCCCGGCCAGCGTGCCGATCGTGCTGAGCAAGCTGCGCGAGCTGGGCCGCCTGAAGAAGGGCGACCGGATCGCGCTGATGGGCATCGGCTCGGGCCTGAACTGCTCGATGGCCGAGGTGGTCTGGTAAGCGGAACAGGCACTGCGGCGTTCGCGACGCAAATGTGCATAATTTCTGCCTGAAATTATGCATGTTGATGCGGAAATACATCTAAACTCCGCTTTTCTTTGCATGTGGCGGCCGCGATGCCCCTCTCCGCCTTACAGCATCTGGATCCGGCCCGCTTCGACACCACGGCGATCCTGAAGCGACTCACGATCGCCAGCCGCAGTCTGGCGGAGCTGAAAGGTGTCGCAGCCAGCATTCCGAATCAGAACATCCTGATCAACACGCTGACCCTGCAGGAAGCGCGCGACAGTTCGGCGATCGAAAACATCGTCACCACCCAGGACGACCTGTATCGCGAAGACAATCCGGCCGATGCCACCGGCACTGCGATCAAGGAAGTGTTGCGCTATCGGCAAGCGCTGTGCGCGGGATTCGATCAGGTGCGGGTATCGGGGTTGCTGACCCTCAATACGATCGTCGGCATCCAGGAACAGCTCGAATGCAACCGCGCGGGTTTCCGCAGACTTCCGGGAACGGCATTGCGCGACGGGCTGGGACGTGTGGTCTACGAACCGCCGCAAGGCGCCGACGATGTCGTCCGCCTGATGGGTGAACTGGAGCGCTTCATCCACGATGCGCCGCCGTTCGCGGCGGATCCGCTGGTGAAGATGGCGCTGATCCATCACCAGTTCGAAAGCATCCATCCGTTCTACGACGGCAATGGCCGCAGCGGGCGCATCCTCAACGTGCTGTACCTGGTCAAGGAGCGCCTGCTCGACATTCCCGTGCTGTGCCTCAGCCGGCACATCGTCCGCACCAAGCCCGAGTACTACCGCCTGCTGCAGGCGGTGCGCGAAGACGATGCCTGGGAAGACTGGGTGCTGTACATGCTCGATGCCGTCGCCATCATCGCTGCCGAGACGGTCGCTACCATCGTCGCGATCACGACGCTGTTGCAGGATACCAAGCAGCGTGTTCGCGAAAACTACCGGTTCTACAGTCAGGACCTGATCAACAATTTGTTCAACCATCCGTACACGCGCGTGGAGTTCGTGCAGCGCGACCTGAGCGTCTCGCGTCTGACCGCAACCAAGTATCTCGATGTCCTCGCGCAGGACGGGGTACTGCAGAAGCGACGGGTCGGCCGCAACAACTATTATGTAAATCTCCCCCTGTTCGAATTGCTCGGGCGCGGCGCCGATACAACGGGCTCCCGCTGAAGCGTCACGGCGCCTTCGTCATTGGCGTAGGCGCCGCGAGCGATGCAACATCCACTTCGTCTCCATCCCGAGAAGCGCCGACGCATGAACTACCCCGGCTACCCCTTCACCCCGCAGCGCTTCCAGGTCCGCCCGGGGCTGCATATGTCCTATCTCGATGAGGGCCCGCGCGACGGCGAGGTGGTGCTGATGCTGCACGGCAATCCGTCGTGGAGCTATCTGTGGCGCACCTTGGTGAGCGGGTTGTCGGACCGCTACCGTTGCATCGTGCCCGACCACATCGGCATGGGCCTGTCGGACAAGCCGGACGATGCGCCGGGCGCGCGGCCTGGCTACGACTACACCCTGCAATCGCGCGTGGACGACCTCGACGCGCTGCTGCGGCATCTGCGCATCGACGGGCCGGTGACGCTGGCGGTGCACGACTGGGGCGGCATGATCGGCTTCGGCTGGGCGCTGTCGCACCACGCGCAGGTACGGCGCCTGGTCATCACCAATACCGCGGCATTCCCGCTGCCGGCGGCCAAGCCGATGCCGTGGCAGATCGCAATGGGCCGGCACTGGCGCCTGGGCGAGTGGTTCATCCGCACCTTCAATGCGTTCTCCTCGGGCGCGTCGTGGCTGGGCGTGTCGCGGCGCATGCCCGCCGACGTGCGTCGCGCCTACGTGGCGCCGTACGACAGCTGGGCCAACCGCATTTCCACCATCCGCTTCATGCAGGACATTCCGCTGTCGCCGGCGGACAAGGCGTGGTCGTTGCTGGAGCGAGCCGAGCAGGCGCTGCCATCGTTCGCCGATCGTCCCGCCTTCATCGGCTGGGGCCTGCGCGACATCTGCTTCGACCATCATTTCCTGGAGCGCTTCCGCCGCGCGCTGCCGCAGGCCGAGGTGATGGCGTTCGAAGATGCCAACCACTACGTGCTGGAAGACAAGCACGAGGTGCTGGTGCCGGCAATCCGCCGCTTCCTGGACGCGCATCCGCTGTCCTGAGCGCACTCGCCGGCATGATGCCGGCGTGCAGTGGTGCGCCGCATCGATGCGCAGTCCACGAGGGAGGGGCATTGCGGCGAAGTGGCGCGAGACGGCTCCGCCGCTGCGCCGCGGATCGTCTACACAGGCGCACGCAAAGTGTTACCGATTGCCGTGCTGCAACATTTTGGCCTGTGTACAGTCGCGCCGATGTGCGCGACGCGGCGCGGCGAAGCGAACGCTGCACGCAATCCAACCGGAGACGAGAGTGAAAGCGATGACGATGGCGATGCTGCTGATGGCGATGAGCGTGCCTGGCGCGCACGCGGAAGACCTGACCACGTCCGCAGACGGCAAGACGCTGACGGTGGGATTCGGCCAGCCCACCTGGAAGCAGGTGCTGCACTACCGCAAGCTGTACGACAAGAAGCCGTTCCCCGATGCGGAGATCTACTACTACAGCAACGGCATGTACAAGATCATTTCGCAGGGCGAGAACCACTACGGCGTGTACGTGCTGCAGGGCAGCTTCGACGACCAGACCTATACGGTCCGTTTCATCTCGTTGCCGTCCGAGGACTGGGGCAACAAGACCGCCTTCCACCAGTTGACCTTCATCCGCGGCGAGGACAAGAACGTCTTCATCCAGAATGCGATCGTCGACACCGGCGAGGCCATCGCCCAACAGAACGGCACCTACACCCTGGAAAAGAACACCGTGACCAATCCGGTGCCGACCGCCTGGAAGCATCGCTGAGCCAATGCGGCGTGCGGGCGCACGTGCGCCACGCCGTTCGCCGGATGCCGGATGCCGGCAGGCTGGGCGTCTGTACGGGTTTCCGTAGGAGTCAGCTGTCATGCAGTCGCGAGGAGCGAAGGCGAAGGCCGACTGACACCCGCCGTCGTCGGGACTGAAGTCCCTCCCACAGTGCAGTCCTCCGACAAGGCGAGTGCCGCACCTGTGGGAGCGGCTGTCGTCCCGTTTTGTGGGATCAGCTGCGACTGGCGTTGCGGGTCACGCCCGGTCGCGGCTGAAGCCACCCCCACGGCATCCCTGCCGTGCTTGCGGCGCCGTCGCTCAGGCGTCCGGCAGATTGCGTTCGACCACGCCGTCCCAGTCGGCCGGGGTCAGCAGCGGCAGCCCGTGCGCCAGCCGCGACTTGTCGCATTGCGCGCTGCGTTCGCCGAACTCCAGCGAGGCCGGCACCGCCGCGCACACCGACGGCCGCCGCTCGTGGATGCTGCAGCGGCTGTAGCGGCCGATGTCCGCGTCCAGGGCGATGCAGCGCGGCTGCGCCTGCGAGGTGCCGCGCATCACCCGCTCGTGGGTACGCAGCGGCTCGGTCAGCTCGAACGGGACCCTGCCGCCCAGCGCGGGATCGGCTTCGCTCCAGTGGAAACTGACGCGGAAGTAGGCGCAGCAGGCGCCGCAGGTGAGGCAGGGATGGGACATGGTGGCCGGGCCTTGCGCGGCGAACAGCGGTGGGGGGGCGCGGCATTCTGACCGAACCGGGGCGCGCTGCAAGCACTGCGGCATTCAGCCGCGGCCGCCGCGGGTGGGCTGTCGGCTGCGGCCCGGCGCATCGGCGATAATCGGCGCATGACCACGACCTGCAACATCGCGGCCACGCTGCCGCGGCTGGCGCGCGAGCGCCCGGACCAGATCGCCATGCGCTGCCCCGGCCGGCTCGGCCCCGGTGGCATGGCCGCCTACGACGTGACCCTGAGCTATGCGCAGCTGGACGCGCGCAGCGATGCCATCGCCGCTGGCCTGGGCGCCTACGGCATCGGCCGCAGCACCCGCACGGTGGTGATGGTGCGGCCGTCGCCGGAGTTCTTCCTGCTGATGTTCGCGCTGTTCAAGGTCGGCGCGGTGCCGGTGCTGGTCGATCCGGGCATCGACCGGCGCGCGCTCAAGCAATGCCTGGACGAGGCGCAGCCGGAGGCCTTCATCGGCATTCCGCTGGCGCAGCTGGCGCGGCGCCTGCTCGGCTGGGCGCGCTCGGCGAAACGGATCGTCACCGTCGGCCGGCGCTGGGCCTGGGGCGGCACCACGCTGGCGCGGATCGAGCGCGCCGGCCAGGGCGCCGGCAGCCAGTTGGCCGACACGGCCGCGGACGACGTCGCCGCGATCCTGTTCACCAGCGGCTCCACCGGCGTGCCCAAGGGCGTGGTCTACCGGCACCGCCATTTCGTCGGCCAGATCGAGCTGATGCGCAATGCCTTCGACATGCAGCCTGGCGGCATCGACCTGCCGACCTTCCCGCCGTTCGCGCTGTTCGATCCGGCGCTGGGGCTGACCTCGGTGATCCCGGACATGGACCCGACGCGTCCGGCCAAGGTCGACCCGCGCAAGCTGCACGATGCGATGCAGCGTTTCGGCGTGACCCAGCTGTTCGGCTCGCCGGCACTGATGCGGGTGCTGGCCGACTACGGCAAGCCCTTGACCAACGTGCGCTGCGCCACCTCGGCCGGTGCGCCGGTGCCGCCGGACGTGGTGGCGCGGATCCGCAGTCTGCTGCCGGAGGATGGCAAGTTCTGGACGCCCTACGGCGCCACCGAGTGTCTGCCGGTGGCGGTGATCGAGGGCCGCGCGCTGCAGGACACGCGCGCGGCCACCGAGAGCGGCGCCGGCACCTGCGTCGGTACCGTGGTGCCGCCCAACGAGGTGCGCATCATCGCCATCGACGATGCCGCCATTCCCGAGTGGAGCGACGTGCGCGAAGTGCCGGCGGGCACGGTCGGCGAGATCACCGTGGCCGGCCCGACTGCCACCGACACCTATTTCAACCGCGACGCGGCCACGCGGCTGGCCAAGATCCGCGAGCGCCTGGACGATGGCAGCGAACGCATCGTGCACCGCATGGGCGACGTCGGCTATTTCGACGCGCAGGGCCGGCTGTGGTTCTGCGGGCGCAAGACCCAGCGCGTGGAGACCGCGCAGGGGCCGTTGTACACCGAACAGGTGGAGCCGATCTTCAATGCGTTGCCGGGCATCGGCCGCACCGCCCTGGTCGGCATCGGCGAGCCGGGGCGACAGCGCCCGGTGCTGTGCTACGAGTTGGGCGACAACGCCTGGATGGCGAGCCAACTGGAACTGGACGATCTGCTCCAGCAACTACGCGATACCGCCGCCGCGCACGCGCACACGGCCGGCATCGTCGACTTCCTGAGCCACCCGGGCTTTCCGGTGGACATCCGCCACAACGCCAAGATCGGCCGCGAGAAGTTGGCGCTGTGGGCGGCGGAACAGGTGCGCTGAGGCGCGACGATGGCCGAGCGCTACCGGCTGGGCGATCTGCGCATCGACGCGGCGCGGCAGCGGGTCGAGCGCGATGGTGACGTCCTGGAGGTGGGCGGGCTGAGTTTTCGCCTGCTGCATTACCTGCTGCAGCAGGGTCAGCGCGTGGTGGGGTTCGATGAACTTATCGCGCAGGTGTGGGCGCCGGCGCTGGTCAACGAGGAGACCGTCACCCAGCGCGTGCGCCTGCTGCGCCAGGCGTTGGGCGATGCCTCGCGGCAACCGCGCTATCTGCGCTCGGTGCGCGGCCAGGGGTATCAGCTGTGCCTCCCGGTACAGCCCGACGCCGATCCGGTTCCTGCCGACGCCGTACCCGCACCGCGGCCGATGTGGCGCAGGCGTGGCGTCTGGACGATCGCGGCCGGTGCGGTGGCGATCGCCTCGGCATTGGTCGTATCGCGCTGGCAGGCAGCCGTGCCAACGCCGGCCGCGTCGCCGTTGTTGCAGCGCGCCGAGTACTACGCCGGCATCGGCCAGCGCGACAACAACACGCGTGCGATCGCGCTGTACCAGCAGCGCCTGCAGCAGGCACCGGACGAGGCGGCAGCCCTGATTGGCCTGAGCCGCGCCTACAGTGCGCGCGTCTGCCAATACGACGGCGACCAGCAGGTCGCATTGCGCGCGCAGCGGTTGGCGACGCAGGTACTCGCGGCGCATCCGCGTCTGGCCGCCGCGCATGCCGCGCTCGGCTATGCGTACGATTGCCGCGGCGACAACGCCGCGGCGCTGGCCGCCTATGAGCGCGCGTTGCAACTGGACCCGCAGGCCGATGCCGTGCGTGGCTCGGCGGCCTATCTGTACGAACGCCAGGGCCGCCTGGCGCAAGCGCTTGCGGCCAACCTGCAAGTGCGCGATCCGGCGCGGGTGCGCTTCCTGCCGCTGCAGATCGCCAGCAACCTCGACCTGCTGGGCTACGTCAGCGCCGCCGAAGCGCGCTACCGCGACAGTTTCCAGCTCTATCCCGACAGCGCGTATTCCAATCTGGCGTGGCCGCGCTTCCTGTTCGTGCATGGGCGCACGGCCGATGCGCAGGCTACGCTGGATCAGGCGCTGGGGCGTGGCACCGACTCCGCCGGACTGTTCCTGCTGCAGGCGGAAGTGGCGCTGGCGCGTGGCGACCCCGCGCGGGCACGCCAGGCGAGCCTGCAGGCCATGCGTCTGCGCCCGCAAGGCAGTTTTGCCCAGGCCGTGGCCTGGACGCTGCAGGCGCAACCGCCGCTCCCGGCGCCGCAGCTGCGCGCGCGGGCGCAGACCTTGCTGGACGCCGTGGCGCGCGGCACCGACCCGCTGGATGCGCTGGATGCAGCGCTGCTGCTGCAGTTGGCCGGCGACCGGCCGGCGGCGCTGGACGCGCTGCGTCGGGCCCAGGCCGCGGGCTATCGCGACGGTGCCTACCTGCGGGTGTCGCCGCTGCTGGCACCGCTGCGCGCGGAGCCGGGTTTCGCGGCGTTGCTGGCGCGCAACGAGGCCGATGTCGCCGTGCAACGGGTACAGGCGCAGCGTGCCGGACTGGTGCCTACGGCAATGCCGTGAGCACGTAGTCGGCGAGCAGCGCCTGCGATTGCGGGTGCATCTGCGGGCGGTTGTAGGCACGCCGGGTGATCACCACCACCAGGCGTTCCTCCGGCAGCACGAACACATAGTTGCCGCCGTTGCCCGACATCGCCCAGACCCCGCGTTCGACGCCGTGGGCCTGGAAGCGGAAGCGCCACAACAGGTAGCCGTAGTCGGCATCGTCGCGGGCCTGCGCATGCGCTTGGGTCATCGCCCGGATCCATGCGGCCGGCAGCACTTGCGTGCCGTGCCAGCGGCCGTCGTCAAGCAGCAACTGGCCGAACTTGGCCAGGTCGCGGCTGCGGTAGCGGGTGCCGCCACCGCCCATGCCCACGCCCTCGGCGGCGTGCAGCCAGTGCGCACCGACGATACCCAGCGGCCGCTCCAGGACCTGCGCGGCGAAGTCCTCCAGACGCTCCCCGGTGGCCTTCTCGAGCAGCGCGCCGAGCAGGAAGCTGCCGGCGGTACAGTAAGAGAAGGCGCGTCCATATGGACTCTCCTCGGGGCGGCGCATCCACGGTGCATAGCCCTTGAGCGGCAGGTCCAGTGCGAACTGCGTCCAGTCGGCACTGACGTACATGCGTTCCTCGTGGCCGCTGGAGAAGGCGTTGTCGTCGTCGCACTCCCATTGCGAACTCATCGTCAGCAGGTCTTCGACGGTGATCGCGCGCTTGCGCGGCGCATCGTGCTGCCACTGGCGGTCGCCGAAGAAGTCGTAGACGTGGGTCTGCACGCCAGGCAGACGGCCGCGCGCGATCGCCGCGCCGACCAGCAGCGCGGTCACGCTCTTGGTCGCCGAGCGGGTGTCGTGCAAGGTCTGCCGGTCGGCCCCACCGAAGTAGTGCTCGTAGACCAAGGCGCCGTCGCGCACGATCAGCACGCTGGTGGTGTCCGGCGCCGCGCCATCGGCGATGGCGCGTTCCATGGCGGCAAGCCGGTCCAGCTTCCAGCCGCTGGCGGCGGCGTCGGCGACCGGCCAGCCGTCGTCCTGCGCCGGCGGTGTGGTCGCGGCCGCTGGTGCGGCGGCGCAAGCAAACGGAACGATGAGGGAGAAGATGGCGCACAGCAGCAGTTGCAGGCGTGACATGGCAGAACTCCGGTGGAAAGGCCGGTGCACTTACGCCCATGGCATCGCTGAAGTGCCTGATGCCAGACTTAAGAATTCTGAAGGTCAGTCGGATCAAGGGCTTGCACGGCTTGTGTCGCCGGCGTCGTCATCGCGGATCGCCTTCACCGGCGGCCCCGGCTATCGTGTGCGCCCTGGTTCGATCGGTGCGACGCGATGAAGATTGTGGTGACGGGCGGTGGTGGATTCCTGGGCCAGGCGCTGTGCCGCGGGCTGGTCGCGCGGGGGCACGAGGTGGTCAGTTACAACCGCGGCCACTATCCGGAATTGCAGGCGTTGGGTGTGGCACAGGTGCGGGGCGACCTGGTCGACGCGCAGGCGCTGCAACATGCGCTGGCCGGCGCCGATGCGGTGTTCCACAACGCCGCCAAGGCCGGCGCCTGGGGCAGCTACGACAGTTACTACCAGCCCAACGTGGTCGGCACCGAGAACGTGCTGGCTGCCTGCCGCATGCAGGGCGTGTCGCGCCTGGTCTACACCTCCACGCCGAGCGTGACCCACCGCGCCACCCATCCGGTCGAGGGCCTGGGCGCGGACCAGGTGCCCTACGGCGAGAATTTCCAGGCGCCGTACGCGGCGACCAAGGCGATCGCCGAACGCATGGTGCTGGCCGCCAACGACGCGCGCTTGGCCGTGGTGGCGCTGCGCCCGCGGCTGATCTGGGGGCCGGGCGACAATCAGATCCTGCCCAAGCTGGTGGCGCGGGCGCAGGCCGGGCGTGTGCGCCTGGTCGGTGGCGGCGACAACAAGGTCGATTCCACCTACATCGACAATGCCGCGCAGGCGCATTTCGACGCCTTCGAGCACCTGGCGGTAGGCGCGCCCTGTGCCGGCAAGGCCTACTTCATTTCCAACGGCGAGCCGTTGCCGATGCGCGAGCTGCTCAACAAGCTGCTCGCCGCGGTCGGCGCGCCGGTCGTGACCAAGACGCTCTCGTTCAAGGCCGCCTACCGCATCGGCGCCACCTGCGAAACCCTGTGGCCGTTGCTGCGCCTGCGCGGCGAGCCGCCGCTGACGCGGTTCCTGGCCGAGCAGTTGTGCACGCCGCACTGGTACAGCATGGAACCGGCCCGACGCGACTTCGGCTACGTGCCGCAGGTGTCGATCGAGCAGGGCCTGCAGCGGCTGGCGTCCTCATGGCGCAACGACACGTCCGTCACCCGCTGACGACCGCTGGTTTCCGAAGATGATGCCGCGCCGATTCGGCACGACAACTTCTGGATATTGCCATGCTGCATTACGCCATCATCTTCTTCGTGATCGCCATCATCGCCGCCGTGCTCGGTTTCAGCGGCATCGCCGGCGCGGCGACCAACATCGCCTGGATCCTGTTCGTGGTGTTCCTGATCCTGGCGGTGATCTCGATGTTCCGCCGCGGCAAGGTCTAGTCCTTTCGCGACAATCGAACGTCGATGCTTGCCCGCGGCGCTTTGCGTCGCGGGCAAGTCGTTTCTGGGGCAGGGCGCCGCGATGGCGCTGGCTGACCGCACGCCGGGCCGCTTAGTGGCGCTGCGGGCTAGACGTTTTGCCTGACGCTTGTCACCATCCTCCGCTCAGGGGATAGGGGCGGATCGAATGCGAGCGTGGATCGTATGGGCAGGCCTTGCGCTTGCGGGGAGCGCGTGCGCGCAGGTGCCGCCGGTGGACCTGGCGCCATACCTGCAGCGCGATCAGTTCGAACGGGTCAAGATCTCGCCGACCGGTGCCTACTACGCCGTCACCGCGCCGCTCGAGGACCGCACCGTGCTGGCGGTCATACGACGCAGCGACAAGCAGGTCTCGGCCAAGATCATGGGCCAGGCCGACTCGGTGGTGCACGATTTCTGGTGGGCCAGCAACGAGCGCATCGTGGTATCGATGGCCGAGCGCCTGGGCGCGCTCGACCGGCCGGTGGCGATCGGTCAGCTGCATGCGGTCGACGCCGACGGCAAGAATCCGCGCTTGCTGGCCAGCCCCTACGGGCTCAACGACAGCGTCAATGGCGTCACCTACAAGGCCGGCCTGGATCCGTCGGTGTTCATGCTCGACACCTTGCCGGACGATCCGCGCTCGGTCCTGGTGTCGGTGGTGGAGCAGACCAAGGATCCCACCGTGCATGTGGACAAGCTAGACATCTACAACCACCGGCGCATGCCGGTGGCGCGCGCACCGGTGGCACGCGCGGACTTCGTCACCGACCACGGCGGCCACGTGCGCTTCGCGCAGGGTGCCGAGACCGGCAGCAACGCCAGTAAACTGTTCTACCGCAGCGACGACGCCAGCCCATGGCGGCTGATCAACGACGAGGCCAGCAGCGGACATCGCAGTTTCCCGCTGGGCTTTTCCGCGGACGACAAGATCGCCTACCTGCAGGTAGAGCAAGCCGAAGGACCCGATACGGTTGTGTCCTGGGATCCGCAAAGCGACCGCTCCACACCGCTGTTGCGCGACGCACGAGTCGATCCCTACCAGGTGCTGCGCGACCTGGACGGCCGTACCCCGATCGGCGTGTCGTTTATGAGCGACCGCGTGCACAACCGCTTCTTCGACGACAACGCACCGATGGCACGGCTGTACCGCGCGCTGGAGCAGGCCTTCAACGGCGATGCGGTGTTCATCACCTCGGCCACCGCCGATCGGCGCCTGCTGATGCTCTATGTGTGGAGCGATCGCAACAACGGCGATTACTTCCTGTTCGACACCGCGGACAAGTCGGCAAAGCGGGTGTTCAGCCGTCGCGAATGGTTCGTGCCGGATAGGGTGCCGCACACCCGCGAGGTCGCCTTCAAGGCCAGGGATGGCATGGACCTGTACGGCTATCTGACACTGCCGTTGCAGGCGCCGGCCGGCAAACCACTGCCGATGGTGCTGTTGCCGCATGGCGGACCGTTCGGTCTCTTCGATGGCTGGGAATTCGACGACGATGCGCAGGTGCTGGCCGCGGCTGGGTACGCGGTCTTGCGGGTGAACTACCGCGGCTCCGGCAACTATGGTCGCGCCTATACCCAGGCAGGCGCCCGGGAATGGGGCGGGCGCATGCAGGACGATCTCACCGATGCCACCCGCTGGGCGATCGATCAGGGCGTCGCCGACAGCGCGCGCATCTGCATCTACGGCGCCAGCTACGGGGCCTATGCTGCGCTGATGGGGGCGGCGAAGGAGCCGGCGCTGTACCGCTGCGCGGCCGGCTACGTCGGCGTGTACGACCTGGAGACCATGTACCGTGACAAGGCCAGATATGCGCGTTGGACCAAGGCCTGGGCGGGCGATTGGCTGGGCGAACGCGACAGTTTGGCGACGCGTTCGCCGGTCAACCTGGCCGAACGTATCCGCGTGCCGGTGTTTCTGGCCGCTGGCGGCAAGGACGAACGTGCCCCGATCGAACATACCGAGCGGATGGAGAAGGCATTGAAGAAGGCCGGGGTGCCAGTAGAGGCGCTGTATGTCCCCACCGAGGGTCATGGCTTCTACACCGAGGCGCACCGGCGCGCCTACTACACGCAGTTGCTGGCGTTCCTGAGCAAGCACCTGGGCGGCGCGCAGGCGCAATAGCGGCAAGCGGCGGCCTGGGTGGGGCATCTGTCTCGCCCTGCGCACGGCCTTGCGACGTGTCTGCCGCTAGAATGCGGGCATGTCTGGATCCCCCCTCGATGCTCTCAAGCCCCTGGCCGGCCGCGCGCTGGAAGCGGCGCTCAATCGCGCGCTGGCGCTGGACCCGGAAACCGGCGAGGCCCTGCGCGACCTCGATGGTCAGCGCGTGGCGCTGACCCTGGAGGCGCCCGCACTGGCCCTGCAGATCCGCGTCGATGGCTCGCAGTTGCGGGTCGGCCCGGTGGATCCGGCGCAGGAGCCGGAACTGGCGGTGCGCAGCACGCTCGGCGGGCTGCTCGCGCAGTTGCCGTTCCTGGCGCAGGCGCGGCGTACCGGCGGACGCGTGCGGGTCTCTGGCGATGCCGAACTGGCGCGACGCCTGCAGCACCTGGCGACGCGCTTCGATCCGGACTGGCAGCGGCCGTTCGTGCAGGTGTTCGGCGAGGTGCTCGGCGTGCAGGTGGCCAATACCGCGCGTTCGGCCCTGCAGCAGGCCCGGCGCAGTGCGCAGGACCTTGCGCAGAGTGCGGCCGAGTACGTCACCGAAGAGTCGCGTGACGTGGTCGCGCGCGCCGAACTGGAGGCCTTTTACGACGACGTCGACGTGCTGCGCGACGATGTCGAGCGCATCGCCGCGCGGGTGGCGCGGCTGCAGCCGGAGCGTGGCGCATGAAGGCGATGTTCCGCGCCAGCCGCATCGGCCGGGTGATCCTGCGCTACCGCCTGGACGACCTGCTCGACGGCACCCCGGCCGAACGCTGGTTGCGTTTGGCCAAACCCTTCGTGCCGCGCGCCAGCCCCGACATCGCCGCGCAATCGCGCGGGGCGCGCCTGCGCCTGGCGCTGCAGGACCTGGGGCCGATCTTCGTCAAGTTCGGGCAGATCCTGTCCACCCGCCGCGACCTGATGCCGCCGGACGTGGCCGAGGAACTGACCCTGCTGCAGGACCGGGTGCGCCCGTTCGACGGCGAGGCCGCGCGGCGCATCGTCGAGCAGGCGCTGGGACAGCCGATCGGCGTGGCCTTCGCCAGTTTCGACACCACGCCGCTGGCCTCGGCCTCGATCGCGCAGGTGCATGCGGCGACGCTGCACGACGGCCGCGAAGTGGTGGTGAAGGTACTGCGCCCGGACATCGAGCGGCAGATCGACGCCGACATCGCCTTGCTGAAATCGGCCGCCGCGCTGGTCGAACGCACCCATCCGCGCGCCGACAAGATCCGCCCGCGCGAGGTGGTGGCCGAGATCGAGACCACCCTGGCCGCGGAGTTGGACCTGCAGCGCGAGGGCGCCAACGCCAGCGTGCTGCGCCGTTTCTGGCTGCACTCGGACGACCTGTACGTGCCCGAGGTGATCTGGACCCACACGGCCGAGCGCGCGCTGACCCTGGAACGGGTGCGCGGCATTCCGTCCGACGACATCGCCTCGCTGGACGCCGCCGGCATCGACCGCCGCGCGCTGGCGGCCAAGGGTGTGCGGGTGTTCTACACCCAGGTGTTCCGCGACAACTTCTTCCATGCCGATGCGCACGCCGGCAACATCTGGGTCGACAGCGATCCGGCGCGCCGCGACAACCCGCGCTTCATCGCGCTGGACTTCGGCATCATGGGCCAGCTCTCGCAGGAAGATCAGTACTACCTGGCCGAGAACTTCATGGCCATCTTCAACAAGGACTACCGGCGCATGGCCGAGCTGCACGTGGAGGCCGGCTGGATGCCGGCCAACGTGCGCATCGACGAGCTGGAGGCGGCGGCGCGCTCTGTGTGCGAACCGTACTTCACCCGGCCGCTGTCGCAGATCTCGCTGGCCGAGGTGCTGATCAAGCTGTTCCGCGTGGCCCAGCGCTACCAGTTGACCCTGCAGCCGCAGCTGATCCTGCTGCAGAAGACCCTGCTCAACATCGAAGGCGTCGGCCGCCAGCTCGACCCGGAACTGGACATCTGGGCGGTGGCGCGGCCGGTACTCGAGCGCATCCTGATCGAGCGCTACAGCCCGCAGCGGGCGTTGCACGAACTGCGCAAACGCCTGCCGGAGATCATGACCCACGCCCCGGACATGCCAAGGCTGATCCACGGCTGGCTGCGCCAGCAGGTCGAGGGCCGGCACGAACTGTCGATGCGCTCGCGCGACCTGTTCGAACTCAACCTGCTGGTGCGGCGCATGCAGCGGCGGGTGGTCGCGGCGATCGCCGGCGTCGGCCTGCTCACCGTGGCCACGCTGCTGTACGCGCTCGACGCCGGCGGGCCGCAGTTGGCCGGGGTGTCGCTGTGGGCGTGGATCAGCGGTGGTGCCGGCACGGCGGCCTTGCTGTCGGCGTGGTGGCGGCGCTGAGCATGAGCGCGCTGGACCGCACGCGACTGCGGGCGGTGCGCGCTGAACTCGGCGCGGAGGGGCCGCGCCACGACGCCGGCCAATCTCAGCGCGCGCAGCGTCTGCTCAACATCGCCCCGGAAACCGGCGAACTGCTGGCGGTGCTGGTCCGCGCCAGCGGTGCGCGGCGCGTCCTGGAGATCGGCACCTCCAACGGCTATTCCACGCTGTGGCTGGCCGAGGCCGCGGCGGCCCTGGGCGGCAGCGTGGTCACCGTGGAGCACGCCGCGCACAAGATCGCGCTGGCGCAGCGCAGCTTCGCGCGTGCCGGCGTGGAAGGTTGCGTCGACCTGGTCCACGCCGATGCCGGCGCCTGGCTGGCGGACACGGGGTCGGCTGCGTTCGACCTGCTGTTCCTCGACGCCGAGCGCACGCTGTATTGCGACTGGTGGCCGCAGTTGCGTCGCGTGTTGCGGCCGGGCGGGCTGTTGGTCGTGGACAACGCGCTGTCGCATGCGGCGGAGATGGCACCCTTCGCCGCGCTGCTGCACGCCGATGCCGCGTTCACCTGCACCACGCTGCCGGTCGGCAACGGCGAACTGCTGGCAGTCAAGGACGCGTAGGCGTCCCGCGACGGCGTTGCGGACGTGCGGCGTGCATCGCCGGGTCACGCAACTGGACGCACGAACTGCAGCCAGGTTGTCATCCGAGCAATGAGCGTCGTGTCGTGAGCGGCATCGTGGGGGCATGGCGTCGGACGCTGCCGCTCATCGCCACCTGCCACCTGCATGCGCGCCGCATTCCCTGCCATGCGCATTGTCGCGCCGCGGCACGGCGCGGATAATCCGGTGGTGAATACCGACGCCGCGCCTCTACAGATCCTCTACCAAGACCCATTGCTCGCCGTGGTCGACAAGCCCGCCGGGCTGATGGTCCACGACAGCAAGCTCGCCCGCGGCGAGGACGATTTCCTCGCCGACCGCCTGCGTGCGCAGCTGGGCCGGCCGATCTTTCTGGTGCACCGACTCGACCGCGCCACCAGCGGCTGCCTGCTGCTGGCCTTCGATCGCGACACCGCCAGCGCACTGGGCAAGGCGCTGATGGGCGGCGAAGTGGACAAGGATTATCTGGCGATCTGCCGCGGCTGGCCGGCCGAAGACCGCTTCGACGTCGACCACGACCTCGACGGCGGCCCCGGCAAGCCGCTGAAGAAACCGGCGCAGACCCGCTTCGAGCGCCTGGCCTGCGGCGAGTTGCAGGTACCCTCGGGCGAGTTCGCCACCTCGCGTTATGCGCTACTGCGCTGCAGCCCGGTGACCGGACGTTTCCGGCAGATCCGCCGCCACCTCAAGCATCTCTCGCATCACCTGATCGGCGACACCAGCCATGGCGATGGTCGCCACAACCGCATCTTCCGCATGCAGGGCGTGCACCGCATGCTGCTGCATGCCGAGCGCCTGGCGTTTCCGCATCCCGATGGGCATCGGATTGTGGTCACTGCGCCGCTGGATACGGAGTTCGTGCGCGCGTTCGGGTTGTTCGGTTGGGATCCTGCGCCGTGGCAGGTGGCTGTGGGATGTGGTGTGGCGGGGTAGCACCGCTCCCTCCATGAGGCTGTTGCTGTGGCAAGGTGCCGTCACTGGGGTGATCTGTTCGAGGCTGATCTTTTATATGCACAGTGCCAAAGCGTCCGCAGCGGGATGGCGGCGAAGCTCGGTTTCGTTTATCTTGATAAACTTAATTCCGTAGTTTTCTCAGGGGGATAATATGTGGAATAAGGTTCGTTTGGTTCTTGCTGTCTCGATTATTTCCATGCTGCCGTTTTCTGCATCGGCAGGAGATGCGTCGGGAAAAGTGTCAACGATCATGGCGCACTCTCAGGATGTCGTATTTTTCTCCCTCGATGGGCCCTACACGAACGTGCCCGCATGCTCCAGCACGGCATTGGCGTTGTCATTGGCGACCCAGTCCGGAAGAGCTCAGTACGCACTGCTGCTAAGCGCTTCCGCACAAGGCAAGGTGGTCTACGTGCATGGAACCGGCGATTGTGCTGTATGGGGCGATCGTGAAACGGCCGCATATATCTGGATGAACTGACATGCTGCGTTATCCGGCCGGATATTGCGGGCCGCGAACTATTGATCGTGCTGGTAGCAATGATGGAAAGCTACCGTGTATGCCTGAGCAATGAGCTGTAGGAGCGGCTTTAGCCGCGACCAGGCGTCCCCGATGCATCCCGGTCGCGGCTGAAGCCGCTCCTACGACAGCGTAAAATCGATGCCGCCTTACTTCGCCGGCGGCGCGTTGACCGTCTGCTCCAGGTCCTTCTGCAGGTCGGCGAACAGCGGGGTCATCTTCTGCTGGATCGCGCCCATCAGGTTTTGCATCAGCTGCGGGGTCTTGTCGAGCAGGCTCTGGCCGGCCGGGCTCTCGTAGAACTCGGCCATCGCCAGCACGTCCTGCTTGGAGAAGGTCTGCTTGTACAGGTCGACGTAGAGCGGGCGCATTTCCTGCCAGGACAGCGCCTTGCGCACGGTGGCCTGGGTGCGCTCCTGGATCTGCTGCAGCTTTTGCTGCTGGGTGGCGTCGAGCGGGTGCTGTGCGGTGAGCTGGGCGAACTGCTGGCGCTGCATCGCCTCGATCTGCGGCAGCATGGTGTCGAGCATGTTCTGCGCACGCGAGGCCGACAGCAGGCGGTTGACGTCGGCCTCGCTGGGCGGTTCGGCCAGCGCGGGGAGGGCGACCAGGGCCAGCAACAGGGCCAGCAGCAGGCGCTGCGGCCAACGGAAGAAGCGTGGAGTCGGGGACATGGAGCATCCTGCAGAACGATGACCGGCGGCCAGAATACGGCAATCGCCGCGATGCCGCCGCCGCACCGCGGGCGGCGCTGCGGGGTGGCATTCGCGCCCTGGCCCGTTCAGGCAGCGCCGGGGCGTAAACCGGGCGGTCCGGCGGATGCCCTACAATCCGCGCCATGGGTAACGGGGCCATCCACATCTCGAGCAGCCTGGCGATTCCGGAAGACGAAATCGTCGAGCGCTTCGTGCGCGCCAGCGGCGCCGGCGGGCAGAACGTCAACAAGGTCGCCACCGCGGTCGAGTTGCGCTTCGACCTGGCCGGCTCGCCGTCGTTGCCGGAGCCGCTGCGCGCGCGTCTGCTGGCGCGGCGCGATCGCCGCATCACCGCCGACGGTGTGCTGGTGATCGATGCGCAGCGCTTCCGTACCCAGGACCGCAACCGCGACGATGCGCGCCAGCGCCTGGCCGAGTTCATCGCCGCCGGGCTGTCGGTGCCGAAGCGGCGCATCGCCACCAAACCCTCGCACGGCGCCAAGTTGCGACGCCTGGACGCCAAGCGCGAGCGCAGCCAGATCAAACGCGGCCGCTCACCCGGCCGCTGGGAGTGACTTTTGACCGAACGCGATTACCGCCTGCCCGCAGCGCCCCCGAACATCCCGATGGTCAAGCCCAGCCGCTTCATGCGCTGGCTCGGCCGCACCGCCTTGCGGCTGACCGGCTGGCGGGTGGTGGGCGAGTTCCCGAACGAGCCGAAGCTGGTGATGATCGTGGCCCCGCATTCGTCCAACTGGGACGGCTTCGTGGGCTTCGCGGTCAAGTTCGCGGTCGGCTTCGAGGTGCGCGTGCTCGGCAAGACCCAGTTGTTCTGGTGGCCGCTGGGGCCGCTGCTGCGCAAGCTTGGCGGCATCCCGCTGGACCGCAACTCGCCGCGCGGGGTGGTGGAACAGGCCGTGGCGCTGATCCGCGGCGCCGAGCGCATGTGGTACGTGATCACCCCCGAGGGCACGCGCAAGCGCGTGGAGAAGTGGAAGACCGGGTTCTGGAAGATCGCCCACGGCGCGCAGGTGCCGATTTTTCCGGTGTATTTCGACTACCCCAGCCGCACCATCGGCCTCGGCGAAGTGGTATGGACCAGCGAGGACATGCAGGCCGACATCGCCGCGATCCGCACCTGGTACCGGCCGTGGCGCGGCAAGCATCGCGATACGTTGTGAGGATGGGCGGCGCTTGAGGGCTGCGCCGACCCGCCGTTGCACCCAACGGCGCCACCCGCTGTCGTAGATACCGTCTTACCCCCTAGCAGGCAAGGCCCCTTTTCGGGTCGAACGCGGTGCCCGATTTGAGGACGCCATAGGCGAGGTGCAGGAGCTTGCGCATAGCGGCGCACACGATCTGCTTGCCGGCTTTGCCGCGTTCGCTTAGCCGCTGTTTCAGCGCCCGGATGACCGGGTTGTGGGTCATGGCCACCAGGGCCGGCATGAACAGGCCCGCGCGCAGGCGCGGCGAGCCGGTGCGCGAGATGCAGACATGGCCTTTGCGGTCGCCCGACTCCTGCAGGCACGGATTCAGGCCGGCGAAGGCGGTCACCGCCGAGGCATCGGCAAAGCGCCTCACATCGCCAAGCTCGGCCAGCATCAAGGCCGCGCTGGTGTCGGCGATGCCCTGGATGCTCACCAGTAACTCGCGCTGCCCCCGCAAGGTCGGATCCTGGTCGATATGGTCATCGATGGCCTGCTCGATCTGGGCGATGTGATGTTGCAGATCGGCCAGATGGACCTGGATCGAGTCCTTCACCTGGGCCGGAGCGACGTCCAGCCGGTTGCGCTCCATCTGCAGCATCTGTTGCAAGTCCTGGCGCCGGCGCACCAGTGCCTTGAGCTGCTTGAGCGCCGGCGGATCAGGGTGCCAACGGCGTAACTGCTCGCGGTGACGCAGGGCATAGCTGGCGATCAGCTTGGCATCGCTGCGATCGGTCTTGACCCGGCTGAGCTGGCTGCGTGCATACGCGGCCGTCTGCGCCGGGTTGAGCACGCACACCCGATAGCCTCGTGCGTGGAGGAACTCGGCCAGTGCCTGGTGGTAGGTGCCAGTGGCCTCCATGGCGATCCAGCTCTCGGGCTGCGCATGCGTCTGCAGCCATGCCTGCAGGGCCTGGAAGCCCTTGGCATCGTTGGACAACTTGGCCTTGGTACGGTGCTTGCCATTGGTCAGCTCGATGGCCACATCGAAACTGCGCTTGGCGACGTCGATGCCGATGACGGGAGACATACGCGATTCCTCCATCGTGTCAGGGTCATGATCGGCGCTGTGCCCGGTCCTGCCTTGTCGATGCGAGTTCACGCCGGGGGCGGACTCTGGATACCGTTCGGACACCCAAGGGCCAGCATGTGGAGAGGGGAGCCGATCTACGATGCAAGCTCTAAGCTTCAGGAGCGACTGGACTTCCCACACCTCCTCCGATGATCAGTCGGAAGACATGACGCCTGTTTAAGGGCGACAGGTCCAGATACAAGGAGCGGCTTCAGCCGCGACCGGGCATCGGGAAAGCTTCGGTCGCGGCTGAAGCCGCTCCTACAAAAAAAGCGCGTCGTACTTCATCGTCGATCCCGTACGATGCCTCAGCCATGGTCGAGGTTTCAGTCGTGATCGGCTTTCCCGATGCCCGGTCGCAGCTGAAGCCGCTCCTACAGGCAGCGGATCGTGAGTCCTTGTGGGAGGGACTTCAGTCCCGACGACGGACGGTGTCAGTCCGCGTTCGGTTTCGCGCGTCGCGACGGAATTCGCTCCCACAGGGAGCCTGCGTTGCATCGATGCTGCATTGCAGGGCCGGTGGAAATGCGCTGGACATGGTGCCTGCCTGCAAAGGTCAGGTGTCTGTTGTAGGAGCGGCTTCAGCCGCGACAGGCCTTCCCGGTAACGCCCTGTCGCGGCTGAGGCCGCTCCCGCACGATCGCTTCGACGCCTGCGCTACAGCGCGCTGCCGCCGAACTTCTGCGTGTATTGCAGGTACACGCTGCGGCCCACGGTGTCGAACCAGGACACGTCGTAATACGGGTACGCCGTGTAGGTGCGGTCGTGCGGCGGCATCTTGTCGAACAGGTTGGTCACCGTCAGCGACAGCTGCGCGTGGTCGGTGAAGCGGTGCTGCAGCGAGGCGTTGTAGCGATAGGTCGCCCCGATCCAAGGGCTGTCGCCGCTGGCCGGGTCGTAGACCTGGTCGTAGGAATCCGAGGTGGGCAGCCGGCCCAGGCGTTCGCCGTGCAGCGTCGCGGTCCAGGCGTTGCGCTCCCACGACACGCTGGCGCTGGCCTTGGTGCGCGGGATGTCGTAGCCGCTGTTGACCGCGAACTCATCCACCATCGCTTCGCCGGCGTACACCTGGATGTCGTGGCGGCGCACCCAGGTGTAGTTGCCGCTCAGGCGAAAGGTGCCGATGCCGGTGTCGAGGCGGTACTGCGCGCTCAGGTCGATGCCGTTGGTGCGCTCACGGGCGATGTTGATCGGATTGACGTAGACCCCGTACAGGCGGCCGTCGGCGCTGCGGGTGACCCGTGCCAGCGCCTGCTGGCAGGTGGTGGAGGTGGCCTGCAGCACGCCGAGGCGGCAGTCGGCCTCGTCGCGCAGCACCTGGTCCACGCGCAGGTCCTGCACCTGGTCGCGCATGTCGATGTTGAAGTAGTCCACCGACAGGTCCAGGTCCGCCAGCGGCGACCACACCAGGCCGGCGGTCCACGAGGTGCTGTTCTCCGGATCCAGCGCGCGGTTGCCGCTGCGGCCGCGGATCACCGCGTCCTCGTTGTAGCTGCAGTCCTGGATCGCCACGTCCGGTTCCTCGCTGGCGCAGCGGTAGTAATCGACCCCGGTGGTCTCGTCGTTGCCGGGGCCGGCATACACGTAGTGCAGATCCGGCGCGCGGAACGCGGTGCCGTAGGAGGCGCGCACCAGCAGCGTGTCCACCGGCCGCCACTCCAGCCCACCGCTGTAGGTGAACTTGCCCAGCGCGCGCCCGGCGAAGCGGTACTGGTCGTAGCGCCCGGCCAGGCTCAGCGACACCGTCGACAGCACCGGCAGGCGCAGCTCGCTGGCCAGCGCCCAGCGGTTGCGGCTGCCGTGGCCATCGGAGTCCTTCCAGCTGTAGTAGTAGTACTGCGTGGCCAGCGGATCCGGGCGCAGGTTGTAGCCCTGGTTGCCGAACTCGGCGGTCGCGGCGATGCCGGCATCGCCGCCGGGCAGCGAGAACAGCGCGGTGTTGGTGGCGGTGAAGGCGAGGGTGTCGGTGCGCGAGCGCGGCTGGTACACCGTGCGCTGAGCGATGCTGTCGTACTCGGCGCGGCTCAGCGGCGTGTACAGGCGCTGCGGGTCGGCGTTGAAGATCGGCAGCCCCGAGTCCTCGTCCACGCCCAGCTGCGGGCCGAGGAACAGCGCGTTGGCGCGCGCGGCGACGATCTGCGGCCAGCTGATCGTGGCCTGGTACTGCGAGTGGCTGAGGCTGGCCTCGTAGTCCCAGTCCGCGCCCAGGTGGCCCTTGAAGCCGGTGGTGACGCTGAAGGTCTTCTGCCGGGTGCGGATGGTGCCGGCGTTGAGGCCGCCCATTTCTTCCGGGCTGAACTGCCGGCCCCAGGCTTCCACCTGGTCGGTGGCCTGGTTGTAGAAATAACCCTGCTCGTTGCCATCCGGGGCCATGTAGCCCCATTGCGTCACGTCGCGGAACAGCGACAGCTCGTGGTAGCCCAACTGCACGTCGGCGAACCACTCGCTGCCGTTGTCGAAGGCGTAGCGCAGCGAGGCGTAGCCGTTGAAGCCGCGGCGCTTGTTGGTGATGGTGCCGTAGCCGATCGAGGCGCTGCTGCCGCAGAACGCGCCGTAGCCCGGGCGCGTGGCGTAGCCGGTGCTGCCGCCGTTGAGGCCGGACACTGACGCGCAGGTGTCCTCGCCCGGGTCGAGATAGTTGTCGTCGTAGTCGGTGCGCAGGAAGGTGCGCCGCGGCACCTGCGAACGCGCGGTGGGGCCGTCCAGGGTGCTGTCCTGGCGGCTGCGCTGATAGGCCCACAGCGGCGTCTGCGACACCAGTTCGGTGCCGAACACCGCATCGAAATTGCCGCGCGACCAGCCGCTGCTGAGGCTGAGGTTGAAGCTCTCGCCGCCGCCGCGGGTGGTGTCGCCGAAACGGTAGTCCAGCGTGGTGCCGTCGGCGTGCTTCTTGAGGATGAAGTTGACCACGCCGGAGATCGCGTCCGAGCCGTAGATCGCCGAGGCGCTGCCGGTCAGGATCTCGATGCGGTCGATCATGCCCAGCGGGATGTTGGAGATGTCGGTGAAGTTGCTGCGGCCCTTGAACGGCATCGGGAAGTCGGCGATGCGGCGGCCGTTGACCAGCACCAGGGTGTGGTTGGGGCCGAGCCCGCGCAGGTCCACCTGCTGCGCCCCAGGCGAGAAGTCCGCGCCGCTGGCCGACTGCGGGCTCTGCGTCTCGCCGCCGTTCTGGGTCATCGCGCGCAGCACGTCCGGCACCGAGGTGAAGCCGTTGGCCTTGATCTGCTCGGCGCTGATCACGCTGATCGGTGCGGGGCCTTCCACCTGCGTGCGCGGGATGCGCGAGCCGGTGACGCGCAGCGTGTCCAGTTGCGCCACCGGCGCATCGGCCGCCGCGGCCGGCGGCGGCGCGGCGGCACGGGCTGGCTGCGCGCGGGCCGGGGCCGGCTCCTGGCGCCGCACCAGCCAGGCGCCGGAGGCATCGCGCTGGGCAACGAAGCCGCTGCCGCGCAGCACCTGCTGCAGCGCCTGCGCCGTGTCCAACCGGCCGTGCGCGCCGCCGCTGCGGGCCTGGCCCAGTTGATCGGCGCGGTAGATCAGTTGCGCGCCGGATTGCCGCGCCAAGGCATCCAGCGCCGCACGCAGCGGGCCGGCGGGGACGTCCACCGCGCCGGCGGCGGCCACGGCAGCGGGTTGCGCCTGCGCCGCACAGGCGCTCGCATAGGCCATGCTCAGCAGCAGGGCGCGCATCGGATACCGCATCGAGTTTTCTCCCCAAACGGGCGCGGAGCGCGCCTCCGTAGCTCCAGGACGAACGAGACCGGCAAATCCCCCCGCCACCGCGACTCCCCGGCGCGGAACGGCTCACCGACTGTGCAACAGCACCGTGTCGCCGCGGCGCTCGGCGCGGATCGGGAACCCCTGTTCGAGCAGGCGCACGAAGGCGTCGACGTTGGACCAGCGCACGTTGCCGCCGACCCGCAGCGCCGCGGCGCCAGCGTCGGCGACCTGCAGCTTGACGGTGTTGTAGCGGTTGAACTCGGCCACCGCCGCCTGCAGCGGGGTGTCGTCGAAACTCAGGTAGCCGCTGCGCCAGTCCAGCACGCGCTCGGCCTCGGCCAGCGCCACCCGGCGCACCAGTACCCCGTGCGGACCGGCCTGGGCGATGCTGCCGGCGTGCAGCAGCAGCGGCGGCGCCTGCGGCGCGCTCGCCGATTCCAGCCGCACCGTGCCTTCGGTGACCACCACGCGCAGCGCATCGGCTTCGCGGCGCACCGCGAAGCGCGTGCCCACCGCCACCACCCGGCGCACGCCGCTGGCGACCACGAACGGCCGGTCCGGGTCCTTGCTCACCACGAAGAACGCCTCGCCGCGCTGCAGGTCGATGTGCCGCTGCGCGTGCGACAACGCCACCGCGATACGGCTGTCGCTGCTCAGCGTCGCCTGCGAACCATCGGCCAGGGCCACCGGGCGCAGCTGGCCGGTCACGCTGGCGTAGGCGGTCGGTACCGGTTCGCGCGCATGGCGCCAGCCCAGGCCCAGCACCGCGGCACCGATCAGCGCCGCCGCCAGCGCGGCCGGCCAGCGCCGGCGTGGCTGCGCGCGTGGACGTGGGGCGAAGTGCAGGTCGCGCAGATCGGGCGCGGCCGTGGCGGCCGGCACCGTCGTGCTGCGGCCGCCCAGGCCCTGCCAGCGGCCGCGTTCGGGCACTTGCCCATCGCGTTGGCCTGCCCCCAGCGCCTGCAGGCGCCCGCTCTCCTGCCAGGCGGCCTGCAGGCGCAGGAACGCCACCCGGTGCGCGGTGGCCGCGGCCAGCCATGCGTCCAGGCGCGCCTGCCGTGCGTCGGACCAGTCGCCGCGGTCGCGCCGCGCCAGCCAGGCCGCCGCACGCGCCTCAATCCACCTGCTGTCCATCGCGTGCCCGCGCCTGCATCGGCTTCGCCGGCGCAGCCGCGCCCTCGTCGCCATGGAAATGATCGGCCAGCAGGCGCATGCCCCGGGCCACCTGCTTCTCCACGCTCTTCTCGCTGATGCCCAGGCGCACGGCCACCTCCTTCTGCGGCAGTTCCTCGACCCGCCGCAGCCAGACCACGCTGCGGCAGCGGTCCGGCAACCGGTCGAAGGCGGCCGCCAGCCGGCCCAGCACCTGGCGTCCGCCGCACCAGCGCTCCGGCGACAACTCGTCTATGAGGACGTGCATCGACTCCAGATCCCCCACCGCCTCGATCGACACCACCCGGTTGCGGCGCAGGCGGTCGGTCATCAAGTGCCGCGCGGTGGCGAACAGGAACGACTTGGGCAGGCTCGGCCGGGCCTTGCCGGCGGCCTCGTAGACGCGCACGTAGATCTCCTGGCGCAGGTCGTGCCACTCCTCGCGATGCGGCCAGCAGCGCCGCAGGTAGCCGCTGAGCGCCTGCTCGTGGACGAGGATTTCTTGGACGAACCAATCGTCGAGGGAAGCGGGCATGGATCCCACATTAGCCGATCGCCGGCGCGTGCGGGCAAGTGCCGCGCGTCGAACATGGGAGGGTGGCGCGGCGGGGGGAAACCGTGCCGCCGTTCGTCCCCTCTCAGCAACGAGCCGCACGCTCGCCTGCCCGCCCGTTTCCCGAGGAGATCCGCATGACCCGTTCCGTCGGCATGTTCCGGCCCTGGATGTCGCTGCTGCTGGGCCTGTGCCTGGCCACGCCCGCCGTCGCGCGCGATTACCGCCAGTACCTGGTCGGCGACCCGGCCGCGCCCACACCCGGCCCGGTGTCGCCCGGCCTGCTGCTGATGGGCGGCGGCGACCGCAACTACGACGCGCTGCGCTGGTTCATGGCCAAGGCCGGGCATGGCCACGTAGTGGTGCTGCGCGCCTCGCAGGCGGGCGAGGTGGGCGAGGAGTTCTATCGCAAGGTCGGCGGCGTGGCCTCGGTGGAGACGTTCGTGTTCAGCGGCCGCGGCGCCTCCAGCGATCCGGCGCTGCTGCGCGCGCTGGCGCGGGCCGACGGCATCTTCATCGCCGGCGGCGACCAGTCGCGCTACGTGCACTACTGGAAGAACACCCCGGTGGCCGACGCCCTGGACGCGCACGTGCGCGCCGGCAAGCCGCTGGGCGGCACCAGTGCCGGCCTGGCGATGCTCGGCGAGTACCTGTACGGCTCAATGGACGGCGGCAGCATCACCAGCCCGGCGGCGCTGGCCGATCCGCTGGGGCCGGCGGTCACCATCGAGACCGACTTCCTGCACCTGGACCTGCTCAAGCGGGTCATCACCGACACCCACTTCCGCGAGCGCGACCGCCTCGGCCGCCTGTTCGTATTCCGCGCCAAGGCCGCCACGCTGGCGCCGCAGGGCGCGCCGCTGATCGGCCTGGGCGTGGACGAAAGCGCCGCGCTGGCGGTGGAGGGCGACGGCACTGCCCGCGTCTACGCCACCGATCCGCAGGCCGTCGCCACCGTGGTCGCCGGGCCGCTGCAACCGCCGACCCCGGCCGGGCAGCCGCTGCAGGCCGCCCGCATCGAGACCGTCGGCGTCGGCCCCGGCTCCACCCTGCACCTGCCCGACGGCCGCGTCGAGGCGCCGGTGTTCCACCGCTACTACGCCGTGCAGGACGGACGCATGCGCGAGATCCCGGCGACCACCCTGGTGATTCATGGCGGTGCCGGCGTCGAGCGCGCCAGCAGCAGCGCCGCCGACCTGGCCGAGGCGCGCGCGGCGATGGAACAGGCGTTGCGCACCGGGCAGGCGCTGCTGGCGCAGGGCAAGTCGGCGACCGATGCGGTCGCCGCGGCGATCGCCGTGCTGGAGGATTCGCCGCAGTTCAACGCCGGCAAGGGCGCGGTGTTCACCCACGATGGCCGCAACGAGCTGGACGCGGCGATCATGGACGGCCGCACCGGCAAGGCCGGCGCGGTGGCCGGCGTGCACCGGGTCAAGAACCCGATCGCACTGGCGCGCGCGGTGATGGACCAGTCCGAGCACGTGATGCTGGTCGGCGACGGCGCCGAGATCTTCGCGCGGCAGCACGGCATCGCCCTGGTCGATCCGTCCTACTTCCGTACCGAGAAGCGCTGGCGACAACTGCAGCAGGCGCTGAAGGAAGAGGCCAACAAGCAGGCGCACGCCGACCTGGAGACGGCCAAGCACTTCGGCACGGTCGGTGCGCTGGCGCTGGACCTGCAGGGCAACCTGGCCGCCGGTACCTCCACCGGCGGCATGACCAACAAGCGCTACGGCCGCGTCGGCGACTCGCCGATCATCGGCGCCGGCACCTACGCCGACAGCCGCTGCGCGGTGTCCGGCACCGGCTGGGGCGAGTTCTACATCCGCGCGGTGGCCGCCTACGACATCTGCGCGCGGGTGAAGTACGCCGGGCAGAGCCTGGCCCAGGCCGCCGATGCGGTGATCGACAGGCAGATCCCCAAGGCCGGCGGCGACGGCGGCGCGATCGCGCTGGGCGCCGACGGCAGCGTGGCCTTCCCGTTCAACACCGAGGGCATGTACCGCGGCTGGATCGGCGCCGACGGCGTGCCGCACGTGGCCATCTTCAAGGACGAGGCGTTGCCGCTGCCCGGCGGGCAGTGAGCCGGCGCGCCGGCCCGCTCCGCGGTGCCGGCCGCTTCCTTGCGATTGGCCGGCGCCCGTACCGCCGACCGTCTTGCCCCCTGGCAGGCAAGGGTCCTTTCCGGGTCGAACGCGGTGGCCGATGCGAGGACGCCGTGGGCGAGGTGCAGGAGCGAGGTCACCCTGCCGGCGCTGGCGCCAAGCCCGCGCCCGGCGATCTGTACGCCGGCTGGCTGCCGTACCGGGCCGAGCCAATGGCACATGCCGCTGCCAGGCAAACCCGGTAACGTGGGCGGCTGTCTTGGCCCCAAGGTCCTCCCAGGAGTTCCACCTCATGTCGCGTAACGTCGTTCTGGCCGCCGCCATCAGCCTGGCGCTGGCCGCCTGTTCCGGTAAGGAGTCCACCCCCGTGCCCGCCGCCCCCGCTGCTCCGGCCGCCGCGCAGCCCGCCGCCGCCGCCAACCCGCTGCTGACCCCGAGCACGCTGCCGTTCCAGGCGCCGCCGTTCGACAAGATCAAGGACAGCGACTACCTGCCGGCCTTCGAAGAAGGCATGAAGCAGCACCTGGCCGAGATCCGCAAGATCGCCGACAACCCGGAACCGGCCACCTTCGCCAACACCCTGGAAGCGATGGAGCGCAGCGGCGAGACCCTGACCCGCGTGTCGCGCATCTTCTTCGGCCTGGTCCAGGCCGACACCAACGATGCCCGCCAGAAGATCCAGGAAGAGATCGCGCCCAAGCTGGCCGCGCACCAGGACGAGATCAGCCTGGATCCCAAGCTGTTCGCGCGCATCAAGAGCCTGTACGACCAGCGCGACACGCTGACCCTGGACCCGGAGCAGAAGCGCCTGGTCGAGTACGAATACCAGGAGTTCGTGCGCGCCGGCGCGCAACTGTCCGACGCCGACAAGGCCACTCTGCGCAAGCTCAACGTCGAAGAGACCACCCTGGCCACGCAGTTCCACACCAAGCTGGTCGCGGCCACCGCCGCCGGTGCGGTGGTGGTGGACGACAAGGCCAAGCTCGACGGCATGTCCGACGGCGACATCGCCTCGGCCGCGCAGGACGCCACCGCGCGCAAGCTCGACGGCAAGTACCTGCTGGCCCTGCAGAACACTACCCAGCAGCCGGTGCTGGCTTCGCTGAAGGACCGCGACCTGCGCCAGCAGGTGATGGCCGCCTCGCAGTCGCGCGCCGAGAAGGGCGATGCCAACGACACCCGCCAGACCGTGCAGCGCCTGGCGCAGCTGCGCGCGCAGAAGGCCAAGCTGCTCGGCTTCGACAGCTATGCCGCCTACAGCCTCAGCGACCAGATGGCCAAGACCCCGGACGCGGCGCTGAAGCTGCTCACCGACACCGTGCCCGCCGCCACCGCCAAGGCGCGCAGCGAGGCCGCGGAGATGCAGAAGGTGATCGACGCGCAGAAGGGCGGCTTCAAGCTCACCGCCGCCGACTGGGACTTCTACGCCGAGCAGGTGCGCAAGGCCAAGTACGACCTCGACGAAGCGCAGATCAAGCCGTACTTCGAACTGGACAACGTGCTGCAGAATGGCGTCTTCTACGCCGCCAACCAGCTGTACGGCCTCACCTTCAAGGAACGCACCGACATCCCCACCTACCACGACGGGATGAAGGTCTATGAGGTGTTCGACAAGGACGGCAAGTCGCTGGCGCTGTTCTACACCGACTACTTCAAGCGCGACAGCAAGTCCGGCGGCGCCTGGATGGACGAGTTCGTCGGCCAGAACGGCCTGACCGGCACCAAGCCGGTGGTCTACAACGTCTGCAACTTCACCAAGCCCGCCCCGGGCCAGCCGGCGCTGCTGAGCTTCGACGACGTCACCACCATGTTCCACGAGTTCGGCCATGCGCTGCACGGCATGTTCTCCAACGTGAAGTATCCGACCCTGGCCGGCACCGCCACCTCGCGCGACTTCGTCGAGTTCCCGTCGCAGTTCAACGAGCATTGGGCGTCGGATCCGAAGGTGTTCGCGCACTACGCCAAGCACTACCAGACCGGCGAGGCGATGCCGGCCGACCTGGTGGAGAAGATCAAGAAATCGCGCACCTTCAACCAGGGCTACGCCACCACCGAATACCTGTCGGCGGCGCTGCTCGACCTGTCCTGGCACACCCTGCCGGCCGACGCGCCGCTGCAGGACGTGGACAAGTACGAGGCCGACTCGCTGAAGAAGTACAAGGTGGACCTGCCGGAAGTGCCGCCGCGCTACCGCACCACCTATTTCGACCACATCTGGGGCGGCGGCTACTCGGCCGGCTACTACGCCTACTTCTGGGCGGAAGTGCTCGACGACGACGCGTTCCAGTGGTTCAAGGAAAACGGCGGCCTGTCGCGCAAGAACGGCGACATCTTCCGCGCCAAGATCCTCTCGCGTGGCAACACCGTCGACCTGGCCACCCTGTACCGCGACTTCCGCGGCAAGGACCCCAGCGTCGAGCCGCTGCTGGAAAATCGCGGCCTGAAGAACTGATCGGCGCGTCGCCGATCGGGTGTGTCGAGAACGGGATGGCCTTGCGGCCATCCCGTTTTTCGTTGGGGGAATGTGCGGTTGCTAATGCAGCCGTTCGCTTCCCGCAGGCAGCACGACCGGCTCCAGCGTATAGACCGCACACGCCTCACGCACGCCGTTGGGCGTCGCTGCGCGCAGTGGCTGGCAGGCGATCTTCAGCAGCAGCGCTCGCATTAGCGCCGGCCGGCGTGCTCGAGCTCGATTTCTGAGCTGCCTACGCGGCAGTGAACGCTAACGTGGCTTTCCATCCTCGCCAGCATAAGGTTTCCTCGGCAACAGGACGCCTCCTCTGCTCGCTGGAGTTGTTGCTGGTAGGCAGATGCGATCACTGCTTTAAGCTTGTCCACGACGTGCAAAGCAGCGCCGAGTAGTCGAAGGACGACCGCTTGGCGCCCAGTCGTCAGGTGGGGATCTCACAAGCGAAGAAATCCAACGGCTGTCTCAGAATTTGCAACAAGGACCGGTAAGATGGCGCCGCCAAGGAGCTGCACGCTGCGGCTACCGGCACTACAACTCAATCGATGCTCAAGGACGAAGCTATGCCGAACCCCCACGTTCGTGCCGCCCGCCGTTTCGGCGGTGCCTCCCTGCTGCTGCTCGCCGGCGCGCTAGCGACCTTCCCCAGTGTGGCGGTCACCCCGAAGCGGCAATATGGGCCGCCGTATGTCGGGGATTCCAGCAATGGTTCGCAATCGTTTGCCACCGTGAACGAGGCGGTGCAGTTCGTCATCGATGGCGCCATGCGGGTGTGCCAATCCAATGGCTGCGAAAAACCGCCCGTCTTTACCGTGTCCTACAGCGACGGCTTCGCGGCCGCGAGCGTGTATCAAAACGGCCATTGGTGGGGCGATGTCTACGCCAACGATAAGATTGTGGGCGAAGGCCAGCCGGTCAAGAACACGGGCAGTTGCAACACCGGGTGCACCGGCGGGCTTGGCCAGGCCGGCGACAACACCGGCCCGCATGGCAGCAGCGGCAACGCGGCTCTGAAGCAAGGGGGGGTGCATCGGGGAACCGCCTTCGAAGGCGACCCCATCAATACGTCCACGGGCAACATGTTCCGCCAGGACACCGACTACGACTCGCCGACCTGGCTGACCCTGCGCCGGTTCTACAACAGCAAGACCTTCGTGACCGCGGTGACGCTGGGCAAGCAGTGGCGCCACTCCTTCGAGCGTCGACTGGATCTGATGCTGTCGGGCGTCGCCAATGGAGGCAGCTTTATCGATGTCCAACGGCCTGACGGTGTGGTGGAACGGTTTCGTCCCAGCAACGGCGCGTGGGCGCCGGATCCGGACATCGCCGATACCTTGACCGAGCGCCGCGACAGCGCCGGCGTGTTGCTGGGCTACTCCCTGGCGGTGGCGGCGACCCAGCAGACCGAGCTCTACGACACCGCCGGCCTGCTGCGCTCGGTGTTCGATCGCATGGGCCAGACGGTGTTGACCTTGCAATACAGCGACCTGCCGCCGGTCGCTGGCAGCAAGCCGCCGCCGAACCTGCTGCAGCGGGTCACCGATGCCGGTGGCCGCTCGCTGAACTTCGCCTACGACAGCAACAACCGCCTGAGCACCGTCACATTGCCCGACGGTGGCACATTGACCTACGGCTACGACAGCATCGGCAACCTGACCTCGGTGCAGTATCCGGACGGCAAGACGCGCCAATACGTTTACAACGAGGCCTCGCTCACCTCCAACAAGAGTCAGCCGACGGCATTGACCGGCGTCGTCGACGAGAAGGGCGTGCGCTTCGAAACCACACGCTATGCCAGCAGTGGCGATGCGATTGCGTCGAGCTTCGCCGGCAACGTCGATGCCATCTCGGTCGAGTATTCGGCCTCCACCTCCAACTGGGCCACCCCGGCCGCAGTCACCTCGCCGCTGGGATTCAGGACCTTTCTGACATACACCGACACCGGCTACGGCTCGCTCAAGCCGACCGGTGCCAGCGTGCCGTGCGGTCAACAATGCAATCAGCCCTGGAAGGCGCTGACCTACGACGACAACGGGTATCCGGCGTCGAGGACCGACTTCAAGGGCACGGTCACCAAGACCACCTACACGGCCGGTGGCCTGCTGACCCAGCAGATCGATGCGTCGGGGACTGCGCAGCAGCGCACGACGAACACCACCTGGAACACCAGCCTGCGCGTGCCGCTGACGCGCACGGTGCTCGATGCGACCGGCGCCACGACCGCCAAGACGGTGTGGGCCTACAACGCCCGCGGCCAGCAGACAGCACGTTGCGAGATTGATCCGGCCGTATCCGCCGCCATGAGCTACAACTGCGGTAGCACTGCCAACGCGCCGACCGGCGTGCGCCAGTGGCTGACCAGCTACTGCGACGCCGTGGACGGCACGCAGTGTCCGCAGATCGGCCTGGTGCTGAGCCAGGACGGCCCGCGCACGGACGTGACCGACACCATCACCTACCGCTACTACCTGACCGCCGACGAATCCGGCTGCAGCAACATCGGCGGTGCCTGCCATCGCGCTGGGGATCTGTATCAGGCCATCGACGCGCTTGGCCGGGCTACCACGTATGTGACCTACGATCGCAACGGGCGCCCGACGCGCACCCAGGACGCCAATGGCCTGATTCGCGACCTCACCTACACGCCACGCGGCTGGACCGCCTAAAGCACGTTGCGCGCGAACGCTGATGGAATACCGTCCGACCAGGATCAGACCACAGTCGTGGCCTACGATGAGGTGGGGAGCATCAAAAAGGTGACCGACCCCGACGGCACGTTCGTCACCTACGGTTACGACGCCGCGCATCGCTTGACCGACGTGACCGATGGTGCCGGCAACACCATCCACTACACGCTGGATCCGTCGGGCAACCGGGCCAAGGAAGATATCAAGGACGCGTCGGGCAACCTCACGCATACGCTATCGCGTCTCTACAACCGAATTGGCCAGTTGGCGACGCAGGCCACGGCCGAAGCCGATCCGACCGACTTCAGCTACGACGACAACGGCAACGTGCAGTTGGTCACCGACGCGCTCAAGCACAAGACCCAGGCCGACTACGATCCGCTCAACCGGGTCAAGCAGACCACGCAAGACGTGGGCGGCATCGCCGCCAAGACCCAGTTCGACTACGACGCGCTGGACCGCATCGCGAAGGTCACCGATCCCAAGGGCCTAGCCACGGTCTACCAATACAACGGCCTGGGCAACCTGTTGAAGCTGACCAGCCCCGACACCGGCGTGACCAGCTATACCTACAACAATGCCGGCGACATGGTCACGCAGACCGATGCGCGCGGGACCAAGACCAGCTATCTCTACGATGCGCTGGGGCGCCTGACCAAGACCAACTATGCCGACAAGGCGCTGATCGCCACCTACACCTATGATGCCAGCGAGAACGTGTGCGCGGCCGGGGAAACCTTCGCGCTGGGCCGCTTGAGCAAGTTGCAGGACGGCAGTGGCACGACCCAGTATTGCTACGACCGGTTCGGGCGCGTGGTGCGCAAGGTGCAGACCACCAACGGCAATGCGTTCGCGCTGCGCTACGCCTACACCAAGGGTGGCCGCCTCAGCCAGGTGACCTATCCGGACGGCGCCGTTGTCGACTACGTGCGCAACGCCCTGGGACAGCCCACGGAGGTGGGCGTCACGCCCGCCGGCGGCGTGCGTCAAAAACTGCTGAGCGGCGCGACTTACTACCCGTTCGGCCCCAGCGCTGGCTGGACTTATGGCAACGGCCGTCCGTTGCAGCGCGTGCTGGACAAGAACTACCGCCCGCTGGCGATCCAGGACGGCCGCAAGGATGGCCTGAACATCGGCTTTGGCTTCGATGCGGCGGGCAACCTCACTGCGCTGACCGCGCCGGGCAACACCGCACCCGTGGTGAAGTTGGGCTATGACAACCTGAATCGGCTGACCGCCTTCAAGGATGGCCCGACCGGCACGCTGATCGATGGCTACAGTTACGACGCCACCGGCAATCGCCTCAGCGCCCAGGTCAACGGCGCCAGCCAGACCTACACCTATCCAACCGACAGCCACCGCCTGGCGAGCGTGGCTGGCGCAGCGCGCAGCTACGATGCCGCGGGCAACACCACGGCCATCGATGGCACGGCCCGCACGTTCGCCTACGACGCGACGGGGCGCATGAGCCAAGCCACGCGCAATGGCACGTTGGCGATGGAGTATCGCTACAACGAGCGGGGCGAGCAGGTGCGCCGCTTCCTCGGCACCAACAACACCTACACTGTCTACGACGAAGCCGGCCATTGGATGGGCGACTACGACACCAACGGCAAGGCGGTCCAGCAGGCGATCTGGCTCGATGACCTGCCGGTGGGGGTGCTGGCGGGGGCCGCACTGAACTACGTGCAGCCGGACCACCTAGGCACGCCACGGGCGGTGATCGACTCGGCGCGAGACGTTGCCATCTGGGCTTGGGACATCAAGGGCGAGGCCTTCGGCACTACGCAGCCGAATCAGGATCCGGACAACGACGGCACTGCGTTCGTGTTCAACCTGCGGTTCCCGGGTCAGCGTTACGACAGCGCAACGGGGCTCAACCAGAACTATTTCCGCGACTACGACGCTGGCGCTGGCCGGTATGGGCAGAGTGATCCAGTAGGCTTGGGAGGCGGGCTCAATACTTATGCCTATTCGGAATCCAGTCCCTTTGCTAATAGTGATCCGTATGGACTAACTATCGTTGTTCCGCCGTGGTGGTCCATATCTTCGCCGAAGCCCGCTTTGACGCCTCGCCCAATAACGGCCCCTATTGATCCGGCTATTCCGGTTCCAGGCACTTCATCCAATGACCCCTTGGGTGAATATTGCCAAAGCCTTGCGAGAAGAATCGAAAACACCAAGAAGGAGATCTATGAAAAGAGATATCCAGATCTTGGTAAGGATCCTAATCCTCTCCCTTGGCGTATAGGGCCAGGAGAGAAGTTGAGAGATACTATTCGAGGACATGAGAAGCTGCTGAATAGAAGGCTAAGGGAGTTGAGGCAGCTTGAGGACGAATATGACCAGAAGTGTCGTATAGTCGCGTGCACTTAGATTCCAATTTGGATGGGTTGAAAGTGGCTAAGAAAACAGAATTTCAGCGGGCTGCGGGCAAGCTCATCTCTGCCATTCAAAAGGAGTGGGGCGAAGAGCTTGGTGAGAAAAATGCTGATTTCTCGGAAGATGTTATGAATGCTGCGCACGACATCCTGCAATGCAGAAGCTCTGAAAAATTGAGAGACATGTTAGGTGGGAAGAACGTAAGACAGCATCTGGGGGATGTTTGGGTGCAGCGGCATCCCAGCGTGAAGCCCGCCATTGCGGAACTAGAACGAGTCGTTGCCGCTGACTTGGGGGCATAACAGGCGTGGGGTTTTCTGACACTGCGATCGTAAGCTCCCCTATCTGGCAGACACCGCATAAGTAGATCTTTCTGGCATCTTTCCCCAGCCAGGAGGTTCCATGCGCACATCCAAATTCACCGAGTCTCATATCGTTGCCACACTCAAGCAGGGTTGACGCCGGGTTACCGGTCAAAGACATCCGCCAGGTCGGCAGCAGCACGGCGATGTATTACCAGTGGAAGAGCAAGTACGGCGGCTTGGAGGCTTCCGAGCTGCGGCGGTTCAAGAGTTCGAGGCCGAGAACGCCAATCTTAAACGGATGTACGCCGAGCTGGCCCTGGACAAAATTGCGATGAAGGGTTTGATCGCAAAAAACTCTGGGGCCGGCGCGCAAGCAAGAGGCCGTGCGGTACATGGTGCAGGTGCACGGGTGGCCGTTGCGTCGGTCCTGTGTTTGTGTCGGACTGTCCAGAGCGACGTGGAACGCGCCGCCGTTGGGCTGGACGGGGCGTGATGCCGAATTGATCGCGGCAATCGCCGGCTTCGTCGAGGCCCACCCCAGCCACGGCTTCTGGATGTGTAGCGATCAGCTGCGAAAGACACATGTGGACTGGAACCCCAAGCGGATCTATCGCGTGTACAAAGCCATGAAACTCAACCTGCGTCGCTCCGCCAAGCGGCGCTTGCCCAAGCGAGGACGCGTTGCGCTCTACATCCCGCATTGCCGGACAGGTTCTCGTCGTGGACTTCATGAGCGATGCCCTGGCCTATGGTCGGCGCGGCAAGGCGCTCCAGCAGGCGATCTGGTTCGACGGCTTGCCAGGGGGCGTGCTGGTGAGCACGACGCTGGACTACGTGCAGCCCGACCAAGTGGGGACGCCACCATGGATTGTCGCCAAGAAAAAGGACGGCTTGCTATGAGGCGGCAAATACCAGTTATCGTCAATGTATGGGGTATGAGTGATGATGGCCAATCGTGGTGAACTGATCGCAGAAAGAGCTCTTCTGTTTTCTGAAGCCTCTGGCTCAGATTTGAACGAGTTAAAGGTGCAAATTTTTTCTCCAACTTTCGCCGATTTGACAGGTCTAAATGCAAAATTGGATCAAGGTGCTGCTATTTGCGTCGTAAGGTTTTTGGGGATCGCTGAGCCGGATGTGGAGATACATGGCATAGATGGCGTTCATGCGTTGAGTCAGGCCGCTGACGTGGACTCGCTACTGAAGGTGGTTGCCAAGAAGAATGGTTATCAGCTCTTCTGGACTTCTGGCGAGCCCTATTTCGAAGACTGATTAGCTCGCGAAACGGCTTAATATATTGGATGTAAATGTATAAAGCCGACGGAAGGCCTCGCATTCGAGGCCTTTTCTTTGGCTCAATTGAGGTTGCTGCCTTCGAGAAACCGGCCATGGAGTATCGCTACAGCGACCGCGACTAGCAGGTGCGCCGCTTACTCGGCACCACCAACACTTGCACTGCCTGCGATGAAGCCGGCCATTCGTTCGAGCATTTCTGAGCTGCCTACACGGCAGTGAACTCAAAAGCTTGCGTCACCTCGATCATCTCTGCTTTCTGAGCTGCCTGTTTCTCGGCGCACGGCGCTCACCGAAGGCGCTATCGCCATGCCTTTCGTCACTGGTCCGCCGAGCCGCCAAGCGCGCACTGTCGCACTGGCACATCCCGTGCCGCCTTCGTTCACCAGAGGTGCCCCATGACCCCCACCGATCCGCATGCCACCCGCCTGCAGCGCGCCGCGCGCTGGACCCGCAAGGAACTGTTGCCGATGGTGGTGATGCTGTTGCTGCTCACCGCCGCACGGTCGTCCTTTGCCAATCACTACGTGGTGCCCTCCGGCTCGATGCAGCCGACCCTGCAGCCTGGCGATCGTGTTGCCGTGGACATGAGCGCTTACGGTCTGCGCGTGCCGTTCACCGAGTACCGCGTGTTCGAGCGCGGCCGGCCGCAGCGCGGCGACGTGGCAGTGTTCGATTCCCCGCGCGATAGCACGCGCCTGATCAAGCGCGTGGTGGCGGTGGCGGGCGATCGTGTGGACGTGCGCGATGGCCATCTCTCCATCAATGGCCAGCCGCTGCAGGTGGGCGCCGCGGGCGATGCGGAGCGATTCGGCGCACGCATCGCGCGGCTCGACCTGGACGCGGGCGGCGGTCCGGACCTGCACGACGTGCGCGTGCCGCCCGGCAAGCTGCTGGTCATGGGTGACCATCGCGGCGACAGTTTCGACGGCCGCTACTTCGGCTTCGTCGATGCGGACAAGGTCTATGGCAAGGCGCTGGCGGTGTTCTACCGTCGCGGTGAGGGCTTTGAGTGGGCGCGGCTGTAGGGCATCGCTCGCAACGACGGGACGTGATCCGTAGGAGCGGCTTCAGCCGCGACGGGCTTTACCGGTAAGGCCTGTCGCGGCTGAAGCCGCTCCTACAAGGGGGCAACCTGGTTCTGCTGGGACATGGCGAGTGCAGGCCTTCAGTCGGCGAGCAGGAGCTGCTGCCGGTGGTGCGCTCAGAACGTCACGCCCGCCAGCGTGCACGCCACCTCCCACAGCCGCGCGGCCACCTGCGGATCGCGTGCCTGCCGGGCGATCCTGGCTGGTGCCGGGTCGCCTTTCAGTTCGAACAGGCCGTCTGGTCCGTAGTACGCGCCGCCCCGTACCTGCGGCGAGGTCGCGGCGTAGAGCGTGGGGAGTGCCCCGGCCGCGGCGGAATGGCTGATCAACGGCGCCAGCCACCTGGTCGCAGTGCCCACTACGCTGCGGCGTCCGTTTGCGTCCGGGCCATTGGCGACCAGCGCGGTCTGCGCGATGCCGGGATGCGCGGAGACCGCGCACAGGCCCCAACCCCGCGCGTCACTGCGCCGCTGTAGTTCCAGCGCAAACATCAGCATCGCCAGCTTGGATTGCCCGTAGGCCTTCCACGGCCGGTACGGGCGTTCGCTCTGCAGGTCGTCGAAGTCGATGCGGCCGTGGCGGTGCGCCAGGCTCGACAGGTTCACCACGCGTGCGGCCGGCGCAGCGCGCAGCAGTGGTAGCAGCCGCGCGGTCAGCGCGAAATGGCCGATGTAGTTGCTGCCGAACTGCAGCTCCAGGCCGTCGGCCGTGGTCTGCCGCTGCTGCGGCGCCATCACGCCGGCGTTGTTGATGAGCAGATCCAACCGCGGGTAACGCATCGCGATGCGCTCGGCGAAGGCGGCCACCGAGACCAGCTGCGCCAGGTCCAGCGCTTCCACGCGTACGTCGGCCGCCGGATGCGCAGCCAGGATCGCCTGCCGCGCGGTCTCGCCCTTGGCCGGGTTGCGGGCGGCCAGCACTACGCTGGCGCCCGCGCCGGCCAGCGCCAGCGCAGTTTCGTAGCCCAATCCGCCGGGGCTGGCGCCGGTCACGATCGCGAGCTTGTCGCGCTGCGACGGCAGGTCGGCCAGGGTCCAGCGGCTCACGGCGCCACCGCCTGCGCCAGCGCACGCCACCAACGCTCTCCAGTGGCCGGCTGCTTCAGGTCGACGCGCTCGCCCATCCGCGGCGTGGCCAGCGCCACGCCGGCGGCGTCGGCCAATGCCGCGAGGCGTTCGAAGGGTTCGTGCCAGGCGTGCATGGCCAGGTCGAAGGTGCCGTTATGGATCGGCAGCAGCGTGCGTCCGCGGATGTCCCGATGCGCCTGCAGGGTCTGTTCCGGCTGCATGTGCACGTGCGGCCACTCCACGTCGTAGGCGCCGTTTTCGATCAGCGCCACATCGAAGGGACCCAGTCGCTCGCCGATCGCCTTGAAGCCATCGGAGTAGCCGCCGTCGCCGCTGAAGAACAGCTTCAGTTCCTGCGTCTCGATCGCCCACGAGCACCACAGCCGGCGCCCGCGGTCGAACATCCCGCGCCCGGAAAAGTGTTGCGCCGGGGTGGCGGTCAGCGTCACGCCGTCCACCGTGGTCGACTGCCACCAATCCAGTTGCCGCACCTTGTCCGCAGCCACGCCCCAGCGCATCAGCAGGTCGCCCACGCCCAGCGGGGTCACGAACGTCCCGACGCGCTCGGCCAGGCGGCGGATGCTGGCGCGGTCCAGGTGGTCGTAGTGATCATGCGAGAGGATCACCCCGGCGATCGGCGGCAACGCGTCCAGCGCGATCGGCGGTGCGTGGAAGCGCCGTGGGCCGGCGAACGGAAACGGCGAGGCGCGTTCGGAAAACACCGGGTCGGTCAGCCAGAAGCGTTCGCGCAGCTTGAGCAGCACGGTGGAGTGACCGAGCCGGTACAGACTGCGGTCGGGCGCCGCCAGCAGTTGCGCGGCGGTCAGCGGCAGCACCGGCAGCGGCTGCGCGGGCACCGCCTCGGGCGACTTGCGGGTCAGCAGATGCCACATGATCCGCAGGGTCCCGGCCAGACCGGGCATGCCGCTGGTGCCCGGGGTGGCGTTGCGGAAGCGGCCATGGCGGTACTGCGGCGAGCCCAGATGCGAGGGCGGGACACGGGACAGCGGGGGAGCGGACGCAGACATTGCAGCAATCCTTGAAAGGTGATCCGGCAAGATAATTACACTACACAGTGTAGTTTCCTTTTCGTGAAAGTAAACCGTCCGGTGTAACATCCGTCCATGGCTTCTCCTTCCACGCCCACCCCGGCACGGCTGACCGAACGCAAGCGCCAGGCGATCCTGGAGGCGGCGATCGCCGAGTTCCGTGGCCATGGCTTCGAGGCCACCAGCATGGACCGCATCGCGGCCAGTGCCGGCGTGTCCAAGCGCACCGTCTACAACCATTTCCCCAGCAAGGAAGCGCTGTTCGACGAGATCCTGGTGCAGCTATGGCAGCGCAGCCTGGACACGGTCGGCGTGCCCTACAACCCGCAGCAGCCGCTGCGCGCGCAACTGCTGCAGTTGCTGCAGCAGAAGCTGCAGATGTTCGACGATCCCGCCTTCGTCGGCCTGTCGCGGATGGCGATCGCCGAAGGCATGCGTGCGCCCGAGCGTGCGCGCGAGTTGACCGCGCGCCTGGGCAGCAAGGAGGAGGGCACCCTGGTCTGGTTGCGCGCGGCCCTGGCCGATGGCCGGCTCAAGCCGTTGCAGCCCGAGTTCGCCGCGCAGCAACTGCATGCGCTGATCAAGGGCTTCGCCTTCTGGCCGCAGCTGACCATGGGCCAGCCGCCGCTCAGTCCCGCGCAACAGGCCGAGGTCGCCGCGTCGGCGACCGACATGTTCCTCGGGCATTACGCGCGGGATCCGGGTTAGCGAGAGTGCGTGGGTGTGCCCGCGCAGCACGGTTCTCTACATTCCGAGCGTGCATAAGGAGCGATGCAATGAGATACACGGAACAGCAGATCATCGGAGACCTCGGCGAACTCGCGGTCGCGCGCGCCTTCATCCGGTACTTCCGCTGGCCGTGCCGGCGCCAGACCGTCGATCTGGGCGTGGATGCCGAAGTCGAGATCACCGACGACGATTTGAACGCCACTGGCAAGATCATCAAAGTCCAGGTCAAGGCCAGCATGAGCCCATTCGTGGATGGGAAGAACACGGTCTATCTCGAGACGCGCCATGTCGATTATTGGAAGGACTTTTCCGTGCCGGTGCTGCTGTGCGCGGTGAGCGTGGCGACCGACGAGGTGCTTTGGAAAGTGATCGCCTCCGATCGCGACTATGCGACGGGCCAGGGCGGCGCCAAGGTCGAATTCGATCGGGTCGCCGACGCCTTGTCGCCGGCGTCTCGCCACGCCATCGAGCGGATCGCGGTCGAAGGCGGCGACATGATCATGCAGATCCTGGGGATCGCCGAGGCAGCGATTGTCCCGATGCTCGGTAAGACCGGGACGCCCGCGATCTCGCTGGAGGACAGTGCGCAGGTCGAACGGCATGCATTGAACGGGCGCTTGCTGAGCATGGCCCATGCGCTTGTGCAACTCACCAGCAATTCCCGCCCTGCTGCCACCACTCGCCTGGCATGGTTGCAAGGTGCCTGGAACGCGATCGATCAGGCGCTGGATAGGGAAAACAAAGCTGATCTCTACTGAGCAATGGCGCCGAATGACGCACTGTCTCGTATCGATGGGGGGCGGCACCTGCTACCGGCCAAACGTGGCCGCGCGGCTGCCTGCCGAGCCGACGCGCCGCGAACAGGCGCGTGCGGCATGACGTTCCTGGTCTGCCGGTTCGCGGCGTGGCAAGGAATGTGGGGATGAACCGGCATCAGCCCTCGCACCACACCGCCAACTCGTAGCCGTCGCGGTCGGCGAAGTGGAAGCGGCGTCCGCCCGGGAACGCGAACACAGGGCGCACGATGCGGCCGCCGGCCGCTTCGATGCGGGCCTGCGTGGCTGTGAGATCGGTGGAGTACAGCACCACCAGGGCACCGCCAGGCTGCGCGGTGCCGTGGAAGAAACCGCCGCTCAGGCGGCCGTCGCGGAACTCGCAGTAGTCCGGGCCGTAGTCCTGGAAGGTCCAGTCGAAGGCCTGGCCGTAGAAGGCCTTGGCCGCATCGATCGAGGCGACGGCGAATTCCAGGTAGTCGATGCGGTGATGCTGTTCGGCGCGGGACATGGGCGGCTCCTGTGGACGAGGCGCCAGTATCGGGCAGCGCGCGGCGGCTGGCTTGGCGAAAACGGCCACAGCGCACGTCCGGTGTCGGCTGCGAGCGGCATGTGCGGGCGAGCGCGATCCCGGCGATGACGGAGGCGCGGCGGCGCCGCGAACGAGGGAGCGATGGCATGGACATCCAGGTACTGGCGCGGCGGATCTTCGACGCACAAGCCTTCAGCCGGCTGCTCGGCGCGCGGCTGGACGCGATCGGCGAGGGACAGGTCGAGATCGTCCTCGACATGCGCGACGAACTGCGCCAGCAACACGGCTTCGCGCATGGCGGCGTGCTGAGCTACCTCGCCGACAATGCGCTCACGTTCGCCGGCGGGCTGGCGCTGGGCGGCGATGCGCTGACCGTCGAGTTCAAGATCAACTACCTGCGTCCGGCACGCGGCAGCCAGCTCATCGCCCGCGCGCAGACGCTCGGGCAGGGCAAGCGCCAGGCGGTGTGCCGCTGCGACATCGTCTCGGTCGAGGAGGGCGGCGAACGTCTGTGTGCCGTGGCGCAGGGCACCATCGTCGCCGCACCCTGAGCCGTGTGCCGATGCCGACCGTCTCGGGCGCCTGCGTCGATGCCGGGCTGCGCGAGCGCCGGTCGCGATCCGTGCGGACGCACCGGGCCGGAGTCATTTCGGCGGCAGCGTCTGCACGAACGCGATGGCCTCGCGCAGCAGGCGCGCGGCGAGCGCGTCGTCGGCGAAGGTCTCCGACGCGACCCGGACCCAGCCGGCCATCGCCCGGCCGCGCGACAGCATCGGCACGATTCCCGGTATCGCCAACGCCCACGCGTCGTGACCCTTGCCGAGCCGCACCAGCACGCCGTCGTCGCGCGCGCCGCACAGCAGATGGCCGTGCAGCAGCCAGGCCCAGCCACCGAACATCGGCTTCTCGGTCAGATCGCGCTGCGCACCGAGCGTGTCGCGCAGCATGTGTTCCAAGCCTGCATCTCTGGCCATGTGTCACCCAGGTCTTCGCACTTGGCGGCACGGTAGCAAACTGCGCAAGACGACAGCCTGCGCTCGGTGCAGCGCGGCGCCGGCGCCGGCATGCAGGCAAGCGGTTTTCGCCGTAATCCGAGCGAATGCAGGTGCGCGCGTAGGCGCGGTTCCTGGCCACTTTTTCGTGATCAGCCGCGATGGGTGTTATCGGGAATGCCTGTCGCGGCTGAAGCCGCTCCCACGGGTGCGGCACCAGCCTTGTCGGAGGACCGCACTGTGGGAGGGACTTCAGTCCCGACGACGGAGGGTGTCAGTCGGCGTTCGGCTTCGCTTGTCGCGGCTGCATGACAGGTGACTCCTACAGGGGGCCACAGCGCGCGTTTGTCGCGATCGGCGGCGCATTGCCGTTGCAGGCCCTGTCAGCGCGCGTGCCGTTGCACCAACTCGCGTGGGCTGAGCCCGGTCAGTTGCCGGCTGTCGCGCACCAGGTGCGGTGCGTCGCCGTAGCCGGCCTCGAGTGCCGCCGCAGTCAGGCTGGGATGCCGGTGGGCCAGGCCCAGGAAGCGTTGCAGGCGCAGGATGCGCTCGAGGGTCTTGGCGCCGTAGCCGAAGGCGTCGTGGCTGCGCCGCCGCAGCGTGCGTTCGCTGACGCCCACCATGCGGGTCAGCGCGGCCAGGCGCGGTGGCGTGTCGCCGGCGAGTTGTGCGAACAACCAGGCCATCTCGCGGTCGGCCTGCAGCGGGCGGCTGGCGCACAGTGCGTGAAGGGCCGCCAGCGGGTCGGCGGCCTCTTCCAGGCGCGCCTGCCAGTGACGGCCGCGTCTGCCCCACAGCGCGTCCAGCGGTATGCGCTGGTCGGCGATGGCATGCAGCGACAGGCCGAGCAGGCTGGGCCCGGCGCCCGCAGCCAGCCGCACCGCCGTCAGCACGCTGCCCGGCGCCACTGTGGCGTCGGTGGCGCAGTGGTCCGGCCCGGCCACGAACAGCGCGCGACCGTCCCAGATCAGATCGACGCAGCCGTCGGGCAGCACCTGCGTCGCGTCGGTGTCGGCCTCGCCCTGACGGAAGCGCCAACTGCAGCGCAGGCGGTCGCGCAACGCCGGTGGTGCGTCGCATTCGGCTAGCGGGAGGGCAGGGACATGGGCGGTCGGTGTGCAGCGAGCGTGCCGCCACCGTAGCAGAGGCAATGGCGCCGCTGTCTCGCGCGGTGTGGCTACCGCTCCGACGGCCCGCTCTCGTCGTAGCCGCGCGGGGTGAACAGGTCCGGCTGGATCAGTTCGATGAAGGCACGTGCCTGCGGCGACAGGTACTTGCCCTTGCGCACCACCACGCCGTAGCTGCGCGCCGGGAAGTAATCGCCCAGGGCGCGGGTGGCCAAGCGCGCATGGTCGGCGTCGGTGAGGCAGATCGAACTGACGATGGACACGCCCATGCCCATCGCCACGTACTGCTTGATCACCTCCCAGCCCCCGACCTCCAACGCCACGGTGTAGGGCACCCGTGCCTGTTGGAACACCAGGTCGACCAGGCGGTAGGTGACCTGGCGCCGCGGCGGCAGGATCAGCGGGTACGGCGACAGATCCTCCAGGGTCAGCTTGGGCTTGCGGGCCAATGCGTGGTCGCGCGGGGCGATCAGCAATTGCTCGAAGCGGTACACCGGGGCGTAGCTGAGGTCGGCTGGCACGTCGAGCATGGAGCCGACCGCCAGGTCCACCGCGTCCTCGCGCAGCAGGTCGGTGCCGTCGGCGCTGATCGCGTTGTGCAGGGTCAGCCGCACCTGCGGGTGGCGGGCACGGAAGGCCTCCACGATCTTGGGCAGCAGATAGAGGATGGTGGAACTGTTGGCGGCGACGTTGAGCTCGCCGGCGTCCAGCCCGCGCGCCTTCTCGCGGAAGTCCGCCTCCAGCCGGTCCAGGCTCTCCACCAGCGGCTGCGCCATCTCGTACAGCAACTGGCCCTCGCGACTGGGCACCAGGCGGCGACCACTGCGCTCGAACAGCACCACGCCTAGCTCCCGTTCCAGCGCCTGCAACTGCAGGGTCACCGCCGGCTGGCTGACGAACAAGGCCTCCGCAGCCCGCGATACCGCCCCCAGCCGCACCGTCTGGCAGAACGCGCGCAGCGGTTTCAACCGGTCGGATTTGTAAGGAAATCGAGGGGTTGCAGTGCTGCCCGTGGCCATGACGTGATAGATATAAGTATTGCTTATATAAAGCATTGACAAAACTGCTTTGTCAAATACATGCGCTGGAAGCACGGTGGAGCCCCGGAAACATCGAGGAATCCCCACATGTCCGCCCCCGCTTTCGCCGCCGCTCCCGACCCGTCCACGCGTTCCACGCCGGGCATTGCCCTGACCACGTCGCTGGCCGGCCAGGACGCCTTGCTGCCACCGCCGCTGCTGGCCCTGCTGGTGTCGCTGCACCGGGCGATCGAGCCGGAGCGGCAGGCGCGACTGGCGGCGCGGCGCGAGCGCCAGGCGTTCTTCGACGCCGGCGGCCTGCCGGACTTCCGTGACGACACCCGCGCCATCCGCGACGGCGACTGGCAGGTGGCGCCGCTGCCGGAGGCGCTGCAGGACCGCCGGGTCGAGATCACCGGCCCGACCGATCCGAAGATGGTCATCAACGCGCTGAACTCCGGCGCCAAGGTGTACATGGCCGACTTCGAGGACTCGACCGCGCCGACCTGGCGCAACCTGGTCGCCGGCCAGCGCGCGCTGGCCGAGGCGGTGGCCGGTACCCTGACCTTCACCGCGCCGGCCGCGCGCGACGGCAGCCCGGGCAAGCGCTATGCGCTGCGCCCCTACGAGGAACAGGCGGTGCTGATCGTGCGCCCGCGCGGCTGGCACCTGGACGAGAAGCACGTGCTGGTCGACGGCCAGCCGCTGGCCGGCGGCCTGTTCGACGCGGCGCTGTTCGCCTTCCACAACGGCCGCGCGCTGCAGGCCAAGGACCGCGGCCCGTACCTGTACCTGCCCAAGCTGCAGTCGATGGAGGAAGCGGCGCTGTGGGAGACCGCGCTGGCCCACGTCGAGGACATGCTCGGCCTGCCGCAGGGCCAGATCAAGGTCACCGTGCTGATCGAGACGCTGCCGGCGGTGTTCGAGATGGACGAGATCCTGCACGCGCTGCGCGGCCGCATCGTCGGCCTGAACTGCGGCCGCTGGGACTACATCTTTTCCTACCTGAAGACCTTCCGCCGGCATCCGGACCGGGTGCTGCCCGAGCGCGGCCAGGTGACCATGACCCAGCCGTTCCTGAAGGCGTATTCGGAACTGCTGATCCGCACCTGCCACCGCCGCGGCGCGCATGCGATGGGCGGCATGGCCGCGCAGATCCCGATCAGCCACGACGAGGCGGCCAACGAGCAGGCGATGGCGCGGGTGCGCGCGGACAAGCTGCGCGAAGTCACCGCCGGCCACGACGGCACCTGGGTGGCGCACCCGGCGCTGATCCCGATCGCCCGGTCGGTGTTCGACGAGCACATGCGCACGCCGAACCAGCACGCGGTGCGCCGCGAGGACGTGCAGGCCGACCGCGACACGCTGATCGCCCCGTCCGCCGGCACCATCACTCGCGCCGGCTTCGAGGGCAACATCGAAGTGTGCGTGCGCTACCTGGCGGCGTGGCTGGACGGCAACGGCTGTGTGCCGATCCACCACCTGATGGAGGACGCCGCCACCGCCGAGATCAGCCGCAGCCAGCTGTGGCAGTGGCTGCATGTGGGCGGCCTGCACCTGGACGACGGCACCGCCATCGACTTCGCCCTGTTCGACGCCTGCCTGCGGCAGTTGCCGGCGCGGCTGGGCGAGCGCGCGCTGCTGCCGGGCGGCGCGCGGGTGGACGAGGCGATCGCCTTGCTCGACCGCCTGACCCGCGACGAAGAGCTTGCCGATTTTCTGACCTTGCCGGCCTATCAGTTGATTGATTGAACGCGGGGATTGGGGAGTCGGGATTGGGGATTCGCAAGGGCGGATGCCCGTCCTCCCCGAAGCCGACCGCGACACCCCACCGTTTCATCGCTGCATCCATTTCGAGGAGAACGCCAGATGAGCACCACGCTGCAGACCGCCGAACAGATCCAGCGCGACTGGGACACCGATCCACGCTGGGCCGGGATCACCCGCAACTACACCGCCGCCGACGTGGTGCGCCTGCGCGGCACGGTGCACGTGGAGCATTCGCTGGCCCGGCTCGGCGCCGAGAAGCTGTGGAAGTACCTGCACGAGAAGGACTTCGTCAACGCGCTGGGCGCGCTGACCGGCAACCAGGCGATGCAGCAGGTCAAGGCCGGGCTCAACGCCATCTACCTGTCCGGCTGGCAGGTCGCCGCCGACGCCAACCTGGCCGGGCAGATGTATCCCGACCAGTCGCTGTACCCGGCCGACTCGGTGCCGGCGGTGGTCAAGCGCATCAACAACACCCTGCTGCGCGCCGACCAGTTGCACCATGCCGAAGGCAAGGACGAGATCGACTTCCTGCAGCCGATCGTGGCCGACGCCGAGGCCGGCTTCGGCGGCGTGCTCAACGCCTTCGAGCTGATGAAGGCGATGATCGAGGCCGGCGCGGCCGGCGTGCACTTCGAGGACCAGCTGGCCTCGGTGAAGAAGTGCGGGCACATGGGCGGCAAGGTGCTGGTGCCGACCCGCGAGGCGATCGAGAAGTTGAACGCCGCGCGCCTGGCCGCCGACGTCATGGGCGTGCCGACCCTGCTGGTGGCGCGCACCGATGCCGAGGCCGCCGACCTGGTGACCAGCGACATCGATCCCAACGATCGTCCGTTCACCACCGGCGAGCGCACCGTCGAAGGCTTCTTCCGCACCAGCAAGGGCCTGGACCAGGCGATCAGCCGCGGCCTGGCCTATGCGCCCTACGCCGACCTGATCTGGTGCGAGACCGGCAAGCCGGACCTGGAGTTCGCGCGCAAGTTCGCCGAGGCCATCCACGCCAAGTTCCCCGGCAAGCTGCTGGCCTACAACTGCTCGCCCAGCTTCAACTGGAAGAAGAACCTGGACGACGCCACCATCGCCAAGTTCCAGCGCGAGATCGCCAGTTACGGCTACAAGTTCCAGTTCATCACCCTGGCCGGCTTCCATGCGCTGAATTACTCGATGTTCAACCTGGCGCACGGCTATGCGCGCCGGCAGATGAGCGCCTTCGTCGAGCTGCAGGAGGCCGAGTTCGCCGCCGCCGACCGCGGCTTCACCGCGGTCAAGCACCAGCGCGAGGTCGGCACCGGCTACTTCGACGCGGTGACCCAGGCGATCCAGCAGGGCCAGTCCTCGACCACCGCGTTGACCGGGTCGACCGAGGAAGAGCAGTTCCACGGCGAGAAAGCGGCCTGACCTGCAGCCAGACGCTCACGACTCGCCCCTCCCTGGCAGGAGGTGGGAAGCCCGGGTTCGCCCGGGCTTTTTTTTTGCGGCGCGCTGGCGCCGGCGGCGGGAAGCTGTCTACCGGGTGCGACACCTGGCCGCGGCGTCTCTTTGGCGACGAGATTGGCTGTGAAACGTATCGTGAGCATCACGTGTAGGTGCTATGCTCCCCAGCCAGGGGCCAGCGACGTCACATGAGGGGGCCGGATGAGCTGCGACAGCGCCGCATCCACCGCACGCGGCACAATTTCCAACGCTGCGGTCGCTCCGAAGCCGAACGAGCTGGCGGTGCTGACGGCCGCGGAATTGCGCCTGTTTTCCGAGTTCGGTCGCGCCCGCACGGTGCGCGCCGGCGATGTGCTGTTCCGCCGCGGCGACGGCGGCAGCGCCATGTTCGTGATCACCAGCGGCGTGATCGATCTGGATTTCGGCGAGGACCTGGTGGTCAAGCACCTGGGCCATGGCGAGTTCTTCGGCGAGCTGGGTCTGTTGATCGGCAACCACATGCGCAGCGCCGACGCGCTCGCCGCCAGCGATGGCGCCCTGGTGGAGCTGGACCACGACGACTTCCAGCGCCTGGTCGACCGCGACCCGGGCGTGGTCGCCTACTTCCTGCGCCGTACCATCATGCGCGTGGTGATGAACGAGCAGACCCTGATCCGCCAGCTGCGCCGACGCAACCGCGACCTGGAAGCGGCGCTGGACAACCTCTACGCCACCACCCACCAGCTCACCCAGACCGAAGAACTGGTGCGCACCGACGAACTCACCGGCCTGCACAACCGCCGCGGGCTGATCCTGCGCCTGCAGGAGTGCCGCCGCGACGGCCGTTCGCCCGGTCCGGGTCTGCTGCTGATCGACTGCGACCGCTTCAAGCACATCAACGACGCCCACGGCCACCTGGTCGGCGACCGCGTGCTGCAGAACGTCGCCAACATCCTGCGCTCGGTGGCCGGGCCGGACGACATCGCCTGCCGCCTGGGCGGCGACGAGTTCTGCCTGCTGGTGGCCGCCGGCACGGTCGAGGATCTGCGCCGCATCGGCGAATTCGTGCTCGCCACCGTGCAGAACCTGCTGGGCGTGCCGCACCCGGCGCCGCACATCTGCCCGGTCAGCATCGGCATCAGCCGGGTCGACCCGCATTCGGACTGGAACGACTGGTACGCCAACGCCGATGCGGCGCTGTACGAAGCCAAGCGCCAGGGCGGCAATCGCCTGTACTGGCACGACCTCGCCTCCGCCAACTGCTGAGCCACCGCGCCCCCGCCGAGCCGCCGCCATGACCGACGCCCCCGCACCGCCGCCCGAGGTCCCGCAGCTCCGCACCCTGCTGCTGACCGACCTGTGCGACTCGGTGGCGCTGGTGGAAAAACTCGGCGACGCCAAGGCGGCCGAACTGTTCAAGCAGCACGACTCGCTGGTGCTGGAGCTGCAGCAACGTTGGCGTGGCCGCCTGATCGACCGCTCCGACGGCCTGCTGCTGCTGTTCGAACGGCCCATCGACGGCCTCGGCTTCGCCCTGGACTACAGCCGCGGCCTGCACGCCCTGGGCGCGGCGCGCGCGCTGGAGCTGAAGGTGCGCGCCGGCCTGCACGTCGGCGAGGTGCTGACCTGGCGCAACAGTGACGCCGCGGTGCAGGTGGGCGCCAAGCCGCTGGAAGTGGAAGGCCTGGCCAAGCCGACCGCGGCGCGGCTGATGACCCTGGCCCGACCCGGACAGATCCTGCTCTCGGCGGTGGCCGAGTCGCTGACCCATCGCGCCGCGCGCGAACTGGGCGAGCGCGGCGAGCGCCTGCTGTGGAAATCGCACGGCCGCTGGCGCTTCAAGGGCATGCCCACCGCGCAGGAGATCTACGAAGTCGGCGAGATCGGCCACACCCCCCTGCGCGCGCCCAAGCCCACGCCCAAGGCCTGGCGCGACATCCCGCTGTGGCGCCGGCCGGCGGCGCTGGCGGCGGAAGCGGCGCTGATCGCCGCGTTCGCGCTCGGCGCCTGGTTCGTCACCCGCCCGCAGCCGGCCATCGCCTTCGCCGAGCGCGATTGGGTGGTGGTGGGGGATCTGCGCAATCTCACCGGCGATGTCGCCCTGGACGACTCGCTGCAGCAGGCCTTCCGTATCAGCCTGGAACAGTCGCGCTATGTCAACGTGCTCAGCGATCTGAAGGTGCGCGATACGCTGATGCGGATGCGCCGCGATCCAGAGCACACGCCGTTGGATCGCGCCATAGCTTCGGAGATCGCGCAGCGCGACGGTGCGCGCGCCGTGCTGCTGGCCACCGTCTCGGAGGTCGGGGGACGGGTGCGGGTGAGTGCGGAAGTGGTCGATCCGCGGACGCAGGCGACCGTCTATGCCGAGTCCCACGACGGCCGCGGAGCGGGCTCGGTGCTGGCCTCGATCGATTCGGTGACCGCATCGCTGCGCGAGCAATTGGGCGAAGGCGAAGAGATCATCAGAAAGAATTCGCCGCCGCTGCCGAGCGTCACCACCAGCAGCCTCGATGCCCTGAAGGCTTACGCCATCGCGGTGAAGTACTTCACCCGGCGCGACTATCAGACCGCCGATCAGTACTTCGCCAAGGCGGCGGAGATCGACAAGGATTTCGCGCTCGCCTACATGGGGTCGATGCGGGTCGAGATCTCCACCGCCAACAACCGCGCTGCGCTGCAGTATCTGGCCAAGGCCATGGCCTTGCGCGACCACCTTTCCGAACGCGATGCGCTGTACCTGGATGCATGGGCGAGCGAACTCGGCCCGCACCCGTGGCGGCAGGCCAAGCAGAAGTGGAAGATGCTGTCGGAACTGTATCCGGACTACTATGCCGGCGCGGCGCAGTTCGCCTGGGACGAGTTCACCGAAGGCAATTACGCTTCCGCCGCGCATAGCGTGCAGAAGTTCGCGGTGCCGCAGAATCCGCTGCGCGACGTGGCGGTGGAACTGCAGGGCCGCATCTACCTGGCGCAGGGCCGGTATGGCGACGCGCTGAACGCCTTCAAGCAGGCCGAGGAACTTGGTGGCTATCCGGCGACCCGGCGCCATGCTGCGGCGTTCGCGGCGATGAAAGACTATCCGGCGGCTGGCAGGATCATGGCGGCGCTGGCGGCGTCGGGAACGGCGCTGACCGACCACTTCGAACAGATCTCCATTCCGCTGGACCAGGGACGTTTGCACGATGCCGCCGCTGCCGCGCAGGCGGCCGTGGCGGCGTCGGCGGATGCCGAGCCAGTGATCCGTTATCCCCTGCAGATCGCGCAGCAGGCGGTCGCCTTCGTTACCGATCCGCGCACGGTGGACAGGGCGTTGTTGGCGCGAATCGCCGGCGAAGCGTTGGAGCGCGCGGTCCACGGTGACGCCGGCGATCGCGACGACCTGATCATCGTCGCGATGTCGGCGATCCGCTTGGCGCAGCGCAGCGGCGACCGAACGCTGTACGACCTGCACGCTGCGCAGCTCGCGTCCCTGGTCGCGGAGTCGGGCTTTCCGCCCATGACCAAGCTGCTGTCCTTGCTGCAGGCGCAACAGCTCGTCGACAGCGGAAATCCCACGCGTGCGGTCGCTCTGTTACGCGAACAGATCGATGGCCGGGAGCCGTACCAGCTCCATGTCAGCCTGCGTGACGCCTTGCTCGCGGCCGGCGAGAAGAAACAGGCCATCGCCGAAAACGACTGGCTGGTCGCGCGTCGCGGCCTGGCGTACATCGAGCCGACCGGCGGACTGGTGCTGCAATCGATGAATGTCGCCGACGCGAACCTGGCGGTGCTGAGTACCACGGAAATCCTGGCCAGCCTTGGCGAGGCCGACCAGGCACGGCAGAAGGCGGAAACCTTCCGACGCGCCTGGGCCGGGCAAGCGCTACCGAACTATCTGGCGGTCAGGCTGGCGACGACGGAACCCGCCTCGAAACAGTGAACGACCGTGTGCGTACCCTCGGCGGTGAGGTAGGCCAGCAGCAATTCCAGGGCTTCCTGGATTTCTTCCTTGCTCGCCAGGTCCGACGTGCACAGGCAGGTCGGCTCCTCCAGCGCGGCAGCGGCGCGTTGCTCGGAAAGGCCGAGGCTACGCAGCGCCGCGCCCGGATCCTGCGCGAACAGCGCGCGGAAGTCGTCGTCGGTGGACAGAAGCGTGAGCAATTGCTGGGCGGTGGCGAGATCGAAGGGCGGATGCCCCTGCGGCTGATCGGTCATGATGTGGTCCCCTGTTGCGATAGCGGTGGACATGCGATGCACGCATGGTGGAGGTGCGGTTGCCACGGGTGCTCGCAGGAGCGACCGGGGCCGCGACGGTATCCTAGCAGTCCGGCATCTCTCCAACGTGGCAAATCGATGCAGCGCTCCCGCACCGCGGAAACGAGGGATTCATGCGCCTGAGGCGCTGCGCCGTGCTGTTCGTCGAGGCGAGGGAAAGCGTGGCGTTCGACCTGGCTAGCCTGCTGCGGGGCGGTGCGGGCCTGCGTCGCCGGCGGGCCTGGGTCGCCCTGGCGCCGCACTTGGACGGCGAGCTCGAACTGGACGTGGCCGAGCTTCCGTTGCTCGGCCAGGTCAGTCCTACGGAATGGGTCGAGCGCGCACAACTGGTCGACCATGCGGACGATGCGATCGAGCGGGCGCTTGAGCGCGGCCTGCTGATCGGCGACGACGCACGTTCTGCGGCGTTTCGCGAACGCGACGAGGCATTGCGGTCCGCGCATTGGTGGCCGGCTGCCGCCGTCGCGCACTGGGCGAGCCGTTGGCAGGGCATCGATGGGGTGACCGCGATGGAGCGCAACGGCATGGTGTCCGCCCCCGACCTGCGCCGCAAGCTGGGGGCGCCACCGCCCGAAGTGCAGGAGGTCGATTCCGGTCTCGCCAGGATTCCGCTGCCGCGGCTGGACGACGGCGCGTTCGAGGCCATGCTTGCGCGTCGCGTCACCTGCCGCAACTACGACGCTGCCCGCACGCTGCCGCATGCGCTGTTCCTGCGCATGTTGCAGCGCGTGCTGATGGCGCGGGCGACGCTGCGTGTCCAGGACGATACTGTATTCCTGAAGAAGAACGTGCCGTCCGCTGGCGGGTTGCATCCCACCGAAGCCTATCTGCTGGTGCGCCGGGTGGAAGGGATCGAGCCGGGGCTGTACCACTACCACCCGGTGGAGCATGCGTTGTCACCGTTGTCGTGCCCGGGGCCGGACATCGACGCATTCGCGCGTCTGGCGCTGGCCGGACAGCACTGGTTCGCCGATGCCCACGTGCTGGTGCTGCTGGCGCCGCGATTCAACCGGACGTTCTGGAAGTATCGCCAGCACGCCAAGGCTTATCGCGCACTGACCCTGGACGTCGGCCACATTTCGCAGGCGTTGTACTTTTCGGCGACCGATCTGGGGTTGGGCGCGTTCGTCACCTCTGCCATCAACGACGTCGATCTCGGCAAGGCACTGGGCCTGGATCCGATGCGCCAGAGCGTCATGGCGATCTGCGGCTTCGGTTGGCGGTCCGAGCACGCAGCGACGACCGAGTTCGATCCGGCGTGCGACGTCTGGGCGGCGGGGCCGCCTTCGCGGGCCTGAGTGTCTCGCGACGGTTCGGCCGGCCGTCGCCATTCGGCGCCAAAGCATCGCAACCGCGGCGCTTGCGCAGCGAGCAGCTGAGCGATGGCGATGCGCTCGATCCGCGTGAACTTCTCACATTCCGCGCCGGCACGTGCCGGTGAGACATCGCGTTCCTGAGCCAGGAGCCGTGGCGCCCTGCGGAAGCTGGCCGTGGTCATGGGCATCGCCAGGGCCTCCGCCTGCGTGTCGAAGCGATGTTGATACGGACAAGGCCGCGTATCCGCCGTCGCCCGATACCGTAACGATACTTCGATCGCGCCGCCATTGCGCCTAACGTCTGCATCGTCGGTTCTCGCCACGCCGGGATTGCGAAGCGCAGCCAGCGCCGACCCCAAGTCCGCCAGATCGCCTTCGGTCCAATCCTCTCAGGAGCACACATGAAAAACATGACCTTGCGCAACAACACCAAGTACGTGGCCCAGTTCGTGGTCACCAAGGGCCAGCAGGTCGTCGCACGCATCCCGGGCATCGAACCCAATTCCTCGATGCTGGTGCCGACCGACAATGCCTACGAAGTGACCGCGACGGCGGTCATCGACGGCAACACCTACATCTCCGCGCCGCTGCAGGTGTCCGGACCCACCGGTTTCCTGGCGCAGGTGCTGCAGGTCAGGGCGCAGGGCACGTACGAGTTCAACGTGGTGGAGGTTCCCAGTCTCAACCCGAGCCAGTTGCAGTTCCAGAAGACCTGCCTGAGTCCGGTCACCTTCACCATCACCAAGAACAAGCGGCCGCTGCAGAGCGTGGTGGTGAACGACTCGTTCGAAGTCCAGTCGTTGGACATCAGCGACACGTACTACGTCTACGCCGTGGTCAACGGCGTCACCACCGACACGCTGACCACCAGCAACCCGGAGTCCACCATCACCGCCAGTACCGACAGCAGCGATCTGGAACGCGGCTACGCCACGCTCGACCTCGGTTGAGCACGTGTCCGGCCCGCATGCACGGGCCGGACTTCCTTCTGAGGAACGATCATGGCACTCGAATGCGGCCCATCGCTGATCGTGCGCAATCGCATGCGCGTGGATGCGCGCCTGCGCTTCCATTGCGGCCGCCACGCACTATGGGACACGCGCCTGCAGCCCGGTGTGTCGCTGGACGTGCCGGACCTGGCCTACGCCGACATCGAGATCGCGACCTGCCATCTGGATCCACAGACGCAGGTGGCGAGCAGGCTGTCCACGCGCATCGACGGCGGCTTCGGGCGCAGCGGTGTCGAACTGCCGCGGCTGGTCGCCAAGGTGCAGTGCGGCGCGGGCGGCAGCGGCTTCGCCGTCGCGCAGGAAGCGCACCCGGACGCCCAAGCGCTCGGACTGCTGAACCTGACCGGCGCGGAGGTGCGCTTCCACTGCCGGTTCCTGTGTACGCCGTTCGAGTGCGTGATGAACGTGCCGCCGCAAGCGACGCACCTGCTGCGCCTGGGCCACGTTCAGCTGACGGTGACGGTCGATGGGTTGACGACCGCAGGGCTGCCTTTGCTGCCGTGGCGCAGTAGCGCCGCCACCATCGAACCGTCCCACGACAGCGGCGAGCCGCGCTTGCAGTGGTCGCCGGCCGGACCTTGATCCATTCCTTCCTTGCCGTCGGAGCGACACCATGGACAAACAGATGCTCAGCTTCACCAGCGCGGTTCCCGCGGACCAAGTGCTGACGTACGCGCTCAAGGACAGCACGCCGGGGGCGAGCCCGATCAGATTCTCGCTGGCCTGCGACGGGACGATGGAGTACGACTGCGGCCATGACATCCCGCCATGGACGGTCGACTACTACGTCAACGAGAACAAACGCAACGGGAAGCTGCTCTCCAACGGCCAATGTCAGGTGCCGCAGGCCGGTTCGCTGATCTCCGTGGACGACGGCCATCACTGCGTGATCGGTCCGCCAGCGCCGTCTGCGCTGGCCGGCGAGTCGTTCGCTCCCATCGATGGCGTGCCCGCAACCGGGGAGAACGCGCTCCTGCCGGCGCTGCCGCAGGTGCTGTCGACCGCTGCGCCGGGCGAGCCGGCAATCGGATTCGCGCCAGCGCATGCCGATGCCGCGCCCACCGTCGCGCCGCCGCGCCTGCGTGCCGACATCGCCGGGTATGTGCAACAGGCGCAGGTGCAGACGCAATGGTGTTGGGCCGCGGTCGCGTCGTCGGTGGCGACCTTCTATGCGCCGCCGCCCAATCCCGAGTTCAGCCAATGCTGGCTGGCCTGCTGGGCAACCGGTGCCGACACCTGCTGCGCCGACGGCGGCAGTGCCGCGTGCAATCAGCCGCAGTTGCAGAGCCAGGCATTGCAGCACGTGGGTCATCGCCGTGCCTCCAGCGCCGGCCGGTTGTCGTTTGCTGAAGTCCGCGCAGAGATCGATGCGCTGCGGCCGATTGCGGTCACCGTGCTCTGGGCCCGAGGCGGCGGTCATGCGCTGGTGATCACCGGTTACAGCACGTTGCAGAGCAGGCCGTACGTCACCGTGCAGGATCCGTCTGGTGCGGCCACCGCGCTGGTCGCCCTGGACGACTTCCCCATCGGCGGCAGCTGGAACTGGACCGTCACCACCCGCGCTTGAATTCGGAGTTCCCCTCATGAAGATCGTTCCCAATCCGAACCTGCCGGATGCAACGGCGCAGGTCGTGGCGCTGGTCGCCGACGCGCTGGCGGCGGCGGTCGCGCCGCCAGGCCTGCAAGGCGTGAGTGCCGAGCAGATCGGTATCGAGACACCGCACGCGATCCTGGAACTCGCACTGCAGGACCTGGCCGACGGCCGCGGTCTGGACAGCGCGACGCGTACCGGGCTGCGCTATCTGCTGCGCAACCCCAAGGCCGCGGACGCGATCGCGGCAGTGGCCGATGTCGGCATCGGCCGCAGCAATCCGGCGGCGCTGTGGGTCAAGTCGCTGAGCCATGGCGCCTGGTCGAGCCGACTGGCCAGTGCACTCGCGCGGATGGCCGCGTATCCGGCGCCGGAGACAGCCGGCAGCGTCGAGCTGGCGCTGTTGCGCTGCCGCGGCGTGAATGTCGAGGCGTTGGTGGCCCTGCCCACCGCCGGCGGCCACGCGATGGTGTTCCCGTTCATCAGCGCTGTCCCCGCGGTGCAAGGCGGCGCCTACCGGGAATCGGCCTTCTTCGACGCGCTGTGGCCGGAAGCCCGACGCGCGCAGCGGGTGTTCGCCCGGTCGCGCCCCGACGAGGAATCGTTTGTCGGCTGATCGTCTCGCCCCGCAGCGGCGCCATCGCCGTCGCCGCTGCGGCGTGCCCGTTTGACTTCTCCCACGTGGATCGCTCATGTCCCTGTCTGCCGACACCCTCGTCTCCGCGCCCTCCGCAGTGCCTACGGACGCGCCGCATCGCCACCTGTGGCAGCACGCGGCGCGCGCCGGATTCCAGGTGCAGGTGACGTGGTCCTGGCGCGAGGAAGGGCGTGGCGTCGAAGGCGAGGTGCGCGATCTGCGCGGCGGCGAGGCCGTCGCCTTCGCGCTGAGCCTGGCGGAGGGTGCGCACAAGGCGCTGCTGATGCTGACGCATGCGTCAGGCAGGCAGCCGGAGACCTTCATCGACGTAACGCTGCGTCTGGTGCGCGAGCACGATGCGGTCGCGCTGATGTGCAACCTGCCGCTGGACGAGAGTCGCTATCTCGAGCAACGCGTCGGTGAATGGCGCACGGCGACGCCGGACCAGCCGGACGGGGATGCGGGCGACAGCGCGGACGATGCGTCCTTCATCCAGGCGCAGGCGCGCGCGGAGGATCTGTTTCCGTTCGTGTGGATGCAGCCGCCGAGCCCGTCGCAGGCCGCCGACGCCGCGTTGCGCTTCCTGCGCTGTCCCGATGCGTTGCTGAAGAACGCAGCCACCGCGATGCCGTTGTACGCCGCCCTGCAGGCCGCCGCCGATGCCGCGGCGAAGATCGCGGCGGCGCGGCAGTTCCGCACCGGGACGGCGTTCGTTCCTGCCTTGGAGGCGCTCGGCGCGACCGTGGCGGCGATGCCGGCGCTGGCGACGCACCTGTGCGGGATTGGCGGCGAGTGGCCGGTGTCGGAGATGCGCGCTTACGTCTGCGCCGCACTCGGTTTGCCGGCGGGAACCACGCCCGCCGACTATCTGGCCGGGGCCGAGTGGCAGGCGGCCGAGCCGCAGCTGTGGCAAAGCGTGTTCGCCTTGGCATTGGTGGGGACGGCGCCCGATGCGGTGTTGGCCGCACACCTGATCGCGGCCTTGCGGGTGGGCCGCTTGCTGGCCCTGCTGCCGGCGACGGCCGCGACCGCAACGCCCACCGCGGCCGATGCCGAGGCGGGCGCCGCCGCCGCCCCTGGCCCCGATCCTGCCAACACCAACACCAACACCAACACCGCGCCGACGCCGTTCCCGCCTGCGCGTCCCGCGCCGTCGCCGCAGCACGCCTCGGTCCGCCAGAAGGTGCTGCATGCCCGGGTGGTGGTGCCCGACGCCGTCGCCACGCAACCGCCGCAGCCTGCGTTGCGCGGTGCCACCGCCGATGGGCGGGCGCGCTGGGAGGTGCTGGGCGTGGGTGAATTGAAGATGGCGCGGCATCGTCTTGCCGGGTATGCGCCGGGCGAGCTGGCCGACGTGGTCAACGTGATGCCGCGCGAACGCCAGGAGGTGTCCGAGCGCAGCGTCGAGCGTCATGTCGAACGCACCCGCGCCAGCACGGTGGAGACGCATGCGCAGGAGCAGCGCCAGTTGCGTTCGGCCAGCAGCGAACTGGCCGACAGCATCGCCGAAGTGATGGCGGCCGATGGCCTGGGACGCAACCTGAGCGGCGTGCAGCCCAGCTACGAGAACCTCAACATGCAGCTCAGCGGCACCTGGGCCGGCGCCGCGGCCAAATCCGGCTGGCGCAGCCGCGACAGCGCGTCGCTGGCGCAACGCATCACCGAACGCGCCGCGCGGCGCATGAACGATAGGGTCAGCCAGCGTCGCGGCCAGGAATGGCATGCGCTGCGCGAGCAGCGCCGCGCACAGTCCATCGACAATAGCGGCCATGGCCGTCTGGTCGGTGTGTACCGCTGGATCGACCGGGTGGTGCAGGTGCGGCTGGACCCGCTGGGCAGTCGCCTGGTGCTGGAATTCGAGCTGGCGCAGCCGGCGCAGCCGTGGCTGGCGCAATTGCGCCTGGCCGCCACGCCGCCGCTGCAGCCGCCGCCGACCTTGCCGCTGCCGGCGAGCGGGCAGCCCCCATGCAGCGTGGTCACCGCGGACAACTACCTGGCCTTGGGCGCGACCTACGGCGTGTTCGACCTGGAGCCGCCGCCGTCGCCGCAATGCACGGTCAGCGCGACCCTGGATCGGGTCGCGCTGGCCGATCTGGGGGTGCTGCGGGTGCCGGAGGGTTATCAGGCGCAAACGGCGCAGGTGACGCTGGCCGTGGCCGACAGCCGCTACGTGATGGCCTGTTCGATCGGCGGCCATGACGCCAGCGCCACCTCGCCCACGGCATTGCCGGCGTTGAGTGCGCCATTGCCCGCCTACGCGACCGCGACCGCCGCGGGCCCGGCGCAGATCGCGCCGCCGGTGGTGATCCAGCCGTATCAGAAGACCCAGCAACTGAGCGGGCTGACGCTGGCCGGGGCGGTGCCGGTGACGGTGATGACCTCGGCACCGGCCTTTGCTGTGTGCGTCAGCCTCGACTGCGCGTTGATCGGTGGCGCGGCGGCGTCGCCGCTGTTCCAGGCCTGGCAGTTGCGCCAGTTCGCCCGACTGCAGCGCGCCTGCGCCGAGGCGTGGAGCGGCTACGACGCCGCGCTGCGCGCATGCATCGACACGGCAGCGGTGCAGCCGCTCGCCCTGCAGCGCCAGGTGCTGCAGCAGGCGTGCATCGCCGCGCTGCTGCCGGCGCTGCCCGCCGAGGCACTGGGGCCGCGTGAGTTGGAGGCCGTGCTGGATGCCGCGCATATGACCTGGCAGTACCAGGCGTGGCCGCTGGACAGCGTTCACCCCTGGCCGGTGCCGGCGCCGGGACAGGCGCAGCGCGCGTCCCAGCAGGAGAGCCTGCAGGGCTTCCTGCAGGCGCGCAGTGCGCGGGTGCTGATGCCGGTCGCGGTGGGCTGGGAAGCCTGGCTACTGTGGTTGCTGCAATGCCCGGCGCCATGGGCCGGCGGACCTGCCGACACGCCGGTGGTCGCCAGCAGCGAGGGGGTGCTCGAGACCTTGTACGGCGCGGCCGAGTTCCCGCCGGAGCCGGCGCCGCGCTGGACCCTGCGCGTTCCCACCACCTTGCTGTATCTGCAGGACGGCGCAGGCCTGCCCATGCACATGCGCCAGGAGTCCGCCGATGATCAATAACGGGTTCTATTTCCCCGGCCTGCCGCTGCCCCGGGGACAGGTGCCGATCGGCGTGGTGCTGCCCTATGCCGGTCCGCTTGCCGACACCGATGCGCTGTCCAGCGCGGCCCGGGCCGAGGTGCGGACGCGGCTGGCCGCGGACGGCTGGCTGTTCTGCAACGGCGATGCGCTCAGTTGCAAGGACTACGCGCTGCTCTATGCAGTGATCGGCACGGCCTTTGGCAGCGATGGCAATGGGCATTTCAACCTGCCGGACCTGCGCGGCCGCTTCGTGCGCGGGGTGGACGGCGGCAGCGGGCGCGATCCGTCGCTGGACAAACGCCAGCCCGCCGCCTCGGGCGGCAACACCGGCAACCAGGTCGGCTCGGTGCAGGCGGACGCCTACCAGGGGCACGAGCACGACTACAGCGCGTCCAGCACCAGCATCGAGGTGGAGCCGGGCGAGGTGCCGGTATTCGGCCCGGTGGACACCGTCCAGGCGACGACCAGCCAGCTCGCCGATCAGGCCGGCGATGGCGCACCGCGCGCAGACAAGGAGACCCGTCCGGTCAATCTCTATCTCAACTACATCATCCGCTATCGCTGAGCGCCGTGCGGCGGCGCGAACACGTCGTGGCGCAGGCGGGCGCAGATTGCCGTGGACAGCGCTTCCTGGGTCTGCAGCACACCCTCGTCCGGCTGATCGAAGCGCTCGCACCACAGGACGCATTCGCTGTGCGGATCGACCAGGCGCAGGGTCGCCCGGGCGATGCCTTGCACCTGCCGCACGCTGCCTTCCAGCCGATAGGCCGATGCCGCAGCCGAGGTGCATGCGGAGGGCAGGGCGGCGCCGCTCGCCACGCAGGGCGAGACGATCGCCAGTCCGCCCAGCTCACGATGCAGCCGATGCATCAGCTCCTCGCGCAAGCCCAGCGCGAAGCGCACCGCACCCCGCCCCTCGGCCAGCGCCTGCAAGGCGGACACCAGCAGCGTGCGGTGCGCCGCGCCGGCGGCCGTGCGCTGGGTCTGGGAACGGTGGATCAGCGCGGTGTAGCTGCCGTTTGGGATCTCGAAGCGCAGCGGATCGGCAGCGCCAGCGTCGGCGTAGTAGCGGCCCAGTCGCTCGCGCAGCCGCCCGACCTGTACCCGCACGCTGGGATCCTCCTGGGGGCTGTAGGTGCGCGGGTTCTTGCCCAGCGCTTCCAGGCCGATCCGGTACTCGCTCGGCCGTGCGTCCTGGCCGTCGAGGCTGGCCTCCACCAGGTAGCGCAGCAGCCGGCGCATGCAGGGCGAGCGGGCGAACGGTGGGCTCGCCAGCACCCCGGCCAGGGCCGCGCGTACCGCCTCGGCCTGCTCCGGCGCATTGCGGTTCGATGTGACGGCGGCGGTGGCAAGGGCGCGGTATGGGTGGCTGTCCTGCATGGAGGCGGCTCCGTAAGTGCACCACCTGGCGGATGTATACGAAGCGTGATGGTGCGTTCGGTAGACTGGCGGCGGCCCACTGCGGCGTCTCTTCCGATTACCTTACGATGCGTAACTTGTTGGAAGAGCAGGGGTTTGGTCCCGAGCCCGATGGCGCCCCAGCGCATGCGTTGCCGCTCCAGGAGCGCTTCCGTTTCGGCGCGTGGTGGGTCTGGCCGCAGGCCAACGCCATCGCCGGCGAGGTGGATGCCACGCGCCGGCAACTGGAACCGCGCCTGATGCAGGTACTGGTCGCGCTGTGCGCGCGTCCGGGCGAGGTGCTCAGCAGCGAGCAATTGCTGCACGCCTGCTGGGGGACCACTGTGTATGGCGACGGGCCGCTGCACAAGGCCATCGCGCAACTGCGCAAGGCGCTGGGCGATCCGCCGGGGCAGGCCCGCTACATCCAGACCATCCGCAAGCGCGGCTACCGCACCGTCGCCGCAGTCCTCCGCGATGCGCCGCATGTGCCGCCGCGCGAACCCGCACCCTGGCGCGACGGTTCGCCCTTCCGCGGACTGGAGCCGTTCGCCTCGCAGCATGCGGCGGTGTTCCATGGTCGCGCCCGTGCCCAGGCCGAACTCATCGCGTGCGTGCGCACCCAGCATGCCCACGGCGTGCCGATGGCGTTGCTGCTCGGCCCCAGCGGCAGCGGCAAGACTTCCCTGCTGCAGGCCGGGCTGCTACCGGCGCTGCAGGATCCTGCAGCCGGCGATCTCGCGTTGCACACGGTGTCCAGCGTGGACAGCGCGCGTATCGCCCTGGTCGGCCCCTGGTTGCCGCTGGCGGAGGCGCTCCTCGGCTGGCGCCTGGTAGGGCAGCCGCTGTGGCCGGGGCAACCGGCGGCGGTGCTGGCGCGGCGCCTGGCCGAGGCCTCGCCGTTGGTACTGACCGAGCTAAGCTGGCATCTGGACGTGGGCCTTGGGCGGCCGCGCCGCGGCCCTGCGCTGGGCCTGGTGGTGGATCAACTGGAGCAGCTGTTCCTGGCGCAGGATCTGGATGAGCCGGCCCGCGCCGCCTTCGTCGACGTCCTGCAGGCGCTGGCGGCCAGCGGCGAGGTGCTGGTGCTGCTGGCCTGCCGCAACGACTTCTATCCGCAACTGACCGCGCTGGCGCCGCTGCTGGCATTGAAGCTGCGCGGCGGGCATTACGACGTGCAGCCGCCCAGCCAGGCCGAGATCGCGCAGATGATCCGCCTGCCGGCACGTGCCGCCGGCCTGCGCTTCGGCACCGATCCGCGGACCCAGGCGCACCTGGACGACGTGCTGTGCGCCGTCGCCGCGGCCAGCCCGGATGCGCTGCCCCTGCTGCAGTACGCCCTGCAACAACTCTACGAAGCACGCACGCCGCTCGGCGAACTGAGCGCCGAGGCCTACCAGCGCATCGGCGGCCTCGAAGGGGCGGTGAGCTACCGCGCCGAAACCGTGCTGGCCGCGCTCGACCCGCGCGAACGGGCCTGCCTGCCGCAGATCCTGGCGCGGGTGGTGTCGCTGGCCGAGGACGCGGCCGTGGTCGGGCGCCGCGTCGCCTGGCGCGACATCGATAGCGCCGCCCAGCGACAACTGGTCCAGGTGTTCGTCGAGGCGCGGCTGTTGGTCAGCAGCGCCGGTGCCGGCGATGCCGAATTCGCCGTTGCCCACGAAGCCCTGTTGCGGCGCTGGCCGCGCGCCATCGCCTGGATCGAGCAGCATCGCGCTGGGCTGCGCGCGCGGGCGCGGCTGGCGGCGGTCGCCGCGCGCTGGCAGGAGGAGCGGCGCAGTCACGACCTGTTGCTGCCGGAAGGGCGTCAGTTGGACGACGCGCGGCAGTTGCTGGCCGACGGGACGATTCCGCTGGCCGCGCCGGAGCGCGCGCTGATCGCGGCCTCGGCGCGGCGTGCCGGCGGCCGCCGGCGCCTGCGCATCGCCGCGTTCGCCAGCATCGTCGGGCTGGGGCTGGCGGCCGGCGCCTTCGGGCTGCTGGCCTTGCGGTCCGATCGGCAGGCGCAGGCGCAGCGCAGCCGCGCGGAAGGGTTGCTGACCTACATGCTCGGCGACTTCGGCGACAAGTTGCGGCCGCTGGGACGGCTGGACCTGCTCGAGGACATCAGCGCCAAGGCGCTGGCCTACCTGACCGACGCCTCGGCACCGGCGCGCACCGCGCCCGAGCAGCGGCAACGCGCGCAGGCGCTGGCGTTGGTGGCCGAAGTAGAGGTGGCGCGCGGCCATCCGCAGCAGGCGGTGCAGGCGCTGGACGCCGCGCAGGCGATCCTGCGGGCGCGCCTGGCGCAGGCGCCGCAGGACGTCGACGCCCTGCGTCTGTCCGGTGCCAATGCCTTCTGGCTGGGCAAGATCGCCCTGGACCGCAACGCATGGCGGCAGGCGCAGGCGCATTTCCTTGCCTACCTGCAGGCCGGCCAGCGTTGGCAGATGCAGCGCCCGCACGATGTCGATGCGTGGGTCGAGCAGTCGTACGCGTTGAACAGCCTGGGCACGCTGTGGCTCAGGCACGACGATCTGTCGCGTGCAGCCGACGCTTTTGCTGCCTCCATCGCGCTCAAGCGCGCCGCGCTGACGCGGCGTCCGCACGATCCGACACTGACCGCCGAACTGGCCGATAGCCTGACCTGGCAGGCCTCCGCGCAACGCCGTCGCGGCGCACTGGCGCAGGCGTCCCGCACCTACGCCGAGGCGATTCAAACGCTCGAAGGCATGCATGTTCCGGTGCCGCGCGATGCGCTGTGGGGCCATCGTCTGGCCACTGCGCTGACCAACGGCGCCGAACTGGATGCCGCCATGGGCGATGGTGCGGGAGCGATGGCGCGACTGCAGCGCGCCATCGCCCTCCTCGATCCGCTGGTCGCCGCGCAACCGGAGCAACTGCAGTGGCAGCGCGACCGGCTGTACGCGCAACTGCAGCGCGCACGGCTTGCCGCGCCGGGAGCGCCGGCGCGGTCGCCGAGCGCATGGCGCGCGCTGGTCGATGCTTCACGGGCCCTGGTGGCGCACGATCCGAGCAATGCGCAATGGCAACGATTGCTGGCAGCTGTGCAGACCCAGTCGGCCCTGGCGTTGTCCGCTACCGGCGCTCGCGCGCAGGCCGGCGAGGACATCGCGGCAGCGGTGGCGATCCTGCAGCCTGCCCACCTGCGCAACCCCGACAACATCAATGGCCGCCAGGCGCTGGCCGAGGCGTGGCTGGCATCGGCGCAGATCGCCGGTCGCGACACGGCCGCCGCCCGCTCGGCGTGCCAGCGCAGCGCCGACCTGTTCACCGCGGTCAACCAGACCAGCGAGGACTACCTTATTCTCCTGCCGTGGATGCGCAGCCAGCACTGTCTGGGCAACGATGCGGCCGGCGCGCGCGTCGCACGCCTGCTGGCCACGATCGGCTACCGCGGCGCATCGCATGACGACTTCGATCTTCCACTCACCAAAGGACGCTTGCCTCATGACCCAGCACGCCCATAACATCCTGTCGCCCGACGATCCCATCGCCACCATCGAGGTGACGGTCTACGTCTACCGGGTGACGGATCGCGATGCGCCGCAGCCGCACGGCAACACCGCCAGTGGCCAGTACATCGTCCTGCTCGACAAGGACGTGGTGCACGTCGAAGCCGCAGGCGTCTCCACCGATATCGTGTATCGGCTGAGCCCCGACACCGTGGCACGTGGCATCGCTTTCACCGGTGCCTTCGCCAGCGACCCGCGCTTCCAGCTCAGCGGCCCTTATCTGCGGAGCAGCGCGACCGGCTCGGCGGATCCTGCCCACGACGTCCTGTCCTACCAGCATTGCAACACCCACGCCAGCCTGATTTCGTTGTCGCTGCAGTTCAGCGACACGCAACAGCCGGACAGGAGAGTGGCCTACGACCCGCAGGTCACCAATTCGCCTGGCGATAACGGCTGACATCGTTGCGTTGGTAGTGCCGCCTTAGCCGCATCGCACTAGCGGCTGGCGTCGGCGTCATGGACATAGAGGCGGCTGAGCAGCGGGACGTGCGTCGATCGCCAACTCCGCCGATGCCGGGTGTTGCACCCGGCATCCCGCGGCTCGACGCCATGCCTGCTTCGCGACGCTGCAGACCCCGTGTTCCTCCACGTCGTTCCGAATCCTTGGCATGGTCGCCATCGTGGCTGCGCGCGGATCAGTCACGGCATTTGCCAATGCTCCAGCAATGGTCCACCCGTCCCGAGTAACGGATCGCTCCGCGGAAACGGCACCTCGGCGATCCGTTGCAGCATCGCGGCGCTGGGCGCCTCCCGGCAGATGTCCCAGTCCTGGCCCTCGGGATAAGCGCCGACGACCATGAAGTCGGCGCTGGCGAACAGCCGGCAGTGGCCGGTGCCGGCCGGCAGCAACAGGGCATCGCCAGCCGCGAGCGCGACCTCGATGCCGCCGGGGCCGCCGAGCAGCACGCGGGCGCTGCCACCGGCGACGCCCAGTACCTCGTGCGCGGTGGAGTGGTAGTGGTGGTAGTCGTAGATGCCGTCGCGCCATTGCGGCGGCCAGCCGTGGGCGCCGAAGCGGCGTTCGAAGCCGTCGGCGTCGATGGCGCCGACGCAGTGCCGGTAGTGCAGCACCGGCAGGAACGGGTGGTTGGGCACCCAGTCGTGCGGCGGTAGTTGCCAGTGGTCCAGCGGCATCGCGGTTCTCCTGCACGGTCGTCGGCAGGCCGATGCTAATCGGTCGATGTCGTCGCCATGTCGCCACAGGAACGCAAGCGCGGTGGCGGTCGCGCGGCGTGCCTGCTGCCCACGCGATGCGCCGCATCGCGCGGTGTCCGGATTGCCCCTCAATGCAGAGGCACACTCTCCACGTCGCCGTTCTGATGCGTACCCAGCCGCCCGACCATTGCCGCACTGCTCGGGTTCAGTCCGACCACATGGACCTGCGCGCCGTGGCGGCGGAACTTCAGTACGACCTGGTCCAGTGCGCCGATGGCGCTGATGTCCCAGACGTGCGCCTGGCTCAGATCCAGGGTGACCCGCGCCGGCGCATGGGCGAAGTCGAAGGCGCCGGCGAAGCTGCCGGCCGAGGCGAAGAACAGCTGGCCGCGGATGCGGTAGGTGTGGCCGCCATCGGCGTCCTGGCTTCTGGCGATATCGAGCATGCGCCCGACCTTGCGCGCGAAGAACAGCGCCGACAGCAACACCCCGGTGAGCACGCCGCGCGCCAGGTCGTGGGTGGCCACGGTCACCACGACGGTGCCGAGCATCACCACGCTGGAGCTGGCCGGGTGGGTACGCAGCTGCACCAGCGAGCGCCAGCTGAACGTGCCCACCGAGACCATGATCATCACCGCCACCAACGCGGCCATCGGGATCTGCCGTACCCAGGCGCCGGCGAACACCACCAGCAGCAACAGCACGCTGCCGGCGACCAGCGCCGACAGGCGGCCGCGCCCGCCGGACTTCACGTTGATCACCGACTGCCCGATCATCGCGCAGCCGGCCATGCCGCCGAACAGGCCGCTGACGATGTTGGCCAGGCCCTGGCCCACGCATTCGCGGTTCTTGTCGCTAGGCGTGTCGGTCATGTCGTCGACGATCTGTGCGGTCATCATCGACTCGAGCAGGCCGACCACCGCCATCGTCGCCGCGACCGGGAACACGATCCGCAGCGTCTCCAGCGTCCACGGCACGGTCGGCAACAGCAGGCTGGGCAGGCGATCGGGCAGTTGCCCCTTGTCGCCGACGGTGGGCACGTGGATGCCGAAGTACAGCGCCAGTCCGGTCAACAGCACGATGGCCACCAATGGCGGCGGTACGGCCAGCCCGCGCGTCCAGCGGTGCCCGAGCAGCAGCGCCGTCGCACCGCCCACGGCGACCGGCAGCAGCGTCCACGGCGCCATGCTGCCTGCGGTCAATGCCGCGCCCAGCACCAGCAGCCACAGGCCGATGCCGGGGAAGCTGCGTCGAGACAGCCAGGGCAGGCCGTAGATCAGCAACAGCCCCAGCGCCACCAGTGGGTACACCGGCACGGGCACGCCGATCAGTTCGGGCAGTTGCGCCATGAAGATCAGGATCGCCAGCGCGTTGACGAAGCCGGTGATCACCGAGCGCGAGACGAAGCGCATCAGCGCGCCGAGCTTGAACAGCCCGGCCAGGATCTGCAGCACGCCGGTCAGCAGCGTGGCCGCCAGCAGGTAGGGCAGGCCGTGTTGTTTGACCAGGCCGATCATCAGCAGCGCCATCGCGCCGGTGGCGGCGGAGATCATGCCGGGGCGTCCACCGGCGAAGGCGATGGTGACGCAGATGCAGAAGGCGGCGTACAGGCCGATCTTGGGGTCGACCCCGGCGATGATCGAGAACGCGATCGCCTCGGGAATCAGCGCCAGTGCGACGACCAGGCCGGCGAGCACGTCGCCACGAAGATTGCCGCACCAGGATTGGCGCAGGGAAGAGGAAAATTTCAAGGTAGACACTCCCGACACCGCCCTGTCGCAGGGCAGCGCTCGCTGTATGCAATGGAAAACCAGCAACCTGCGGCCAGCCGTCGAGGCGGGCCGATGCGAGCGGCGGGGTTCAGGGTGGCGTCATGGGAAGCGCGTGGTGAGGGATCGGCGCGAGCAGAGGCGCGTCGCCAGTATACGCGACGGCTGTCGCCGTGCCCGCTGTGACCGCATCCACGCTGCCGCCATCGTGCGACTCACGTTGCGCTCACTTTCGCGGCGCAGAATGTGGCAATCGCAACGCCGCATCGTGGAGTCGGCCATGCAGGATCTACGCATCGATCATGTCGATGGCGCCTTGTCCGCCCTGGACCAGGCCGACCCGCAGTACAAGGCGGCGCTATGGCAGTGGGCGTGCCTGGAAATGCTGCACGAGACGCTCAGCGCCATGCACCAGCTCTCGCACCGCGCCGGCGTGGCCGAACTGGTCGCCGATGCCTGGCTGGCACCGGTCGATGTCATTGCGCCGGAGCAACCGTTCCTGGAGCGCGCCGCATTGGCCGATCCCCGCGTGCCGGCGTTCGCACTGGCGCTGGATGCGGCGTCGTCGCGGCAGTCGCGCGCCGAGCTGTGGCGCAGCGGCTACGCCAGTGCGGTGCAGGCCACCTTGCAGGGCATGCAGGCATTGGCCGGCAAGCACCGAATCGACGCGCGGCTGCCGCAGCACGCCGCAGTTGCCTGAGCGCTGCGCGGAGCACGCCATTCGTGCTGCTGCGCCTTCGGGCGGGCGTGATAACGCGGCATGTGTTCTGCTCGTACTGAGTCGTCTTCGTCGCTAGCCTCGGCCGTGCGCGCCGGGGCGCAGCACCGCCTCGACATTGCGCTTCGCTGGTCGCGCAATGACACGCGCCCCACATCGCGTTCACCCCCATGCGACGGCCTTCGCGACAGCCTGGGTGCATGCGCCACGACGACCGCCATCCTGCGGCTCCCCCTTCCGCGCCCTCGCCGCCACCGAGGCGCGTCCGAGACGCCAGCGGCACTTCCGAAGCCGCGGCCTGGTGGCGGCAGCTGCGTGGCAGCCGCTGGCTGGGCGCAGTCGTGGTGCTGCTGTTGCTGGCGCTGGTCGTCGTGCTCCTGCTGCGCTGGGGCGGCGCGTGAACGAGGCAGTGCGCCTTCCCGATCCGCACGGAGCATCCCACATGGCCCGATCCGCTCCCCATGCCCAGGTCCGCGCCTGTCATCTGCGCGAGGCCGCGTCCGCTGGCCATGAGGCGGCCACGCATGCCTGGGTGGTCGCCGAAGTGGCGCGCCTGATGCATCTGCCGTTGCACGAGGAAGGCTGTGCTGCCGGAGCCTGTGCGTTCTGCGTGCCGGACGAAACCCTCACCACCGCGCAGGCCGAACAGTTCGGCGTGCATGCCGCGGCCGATCTGCTTGGCGGCGTGGTGCCGCATGCCTTCGTCGCGACCAAGGCGATCAGCCATCCGCTGATCGATGCCGATGCACAGGCGCCGGATGGCTGGCAACCGGACCTGGGCGTGGCGCTGGCGTCGGCCACGCTGCCGGGCTACACCGCCTTCAGCGCAGCGGACGCCCGCCGCGCGTATGCGTGCCTGTGCGAGGGCGGCCAGGTGCGGCTGAAGCTGCCACATGGGGTCGGTGGACTGGGGCAGGTGTTGCTTGGCGATGCGCAGGCGCTGGATGCCGCGCTGGCGGCACTGCCCGCACAGGAGCTGAACCGGCATGGCGTGGTACTGGAACGGCATCTGCACCAGCCGACCACCTTCAGCGTCGGCGAAACCCACTGCGCCGGCGTGACCATCGCCTACTGCGGCACGCAATCGCTCACCCGTGACAGCAGCGGCCGCGAGGCGTACGGCGGCTCGGAACTGCACGTGATCCGCGGCACCCTCGACACGCTGCTGGAGCAGCCATTGCCGCCGCGCCAGCGCACCGCGGTGATGAAAGCGCGCGATTACGATCGACTGGTGGCCGCGGCCTATCCCGGCTTCTATGCCTCGCGGCGCAACTACGACGTGATCGAGGGCCTGGTGCCCGACGGCAGCGTCGCCTGCGGCGTGCTCGAGCAGTCCTGGCGTGTCGGCGGCGCCACGCCGGCGGAACTGGCCGCGGTCGCCGCGTTCCAGCAGTCGCCGACGCTGCAGCGCGTGGTCGCCGCCACCGTCGAACGGTACGGTGCGCATCCGCCGCCGCCGGCCGGGGCGCAGGTCTACTACGTCGGCGAGGAGCCGCGCACCGGCCTGCTGACCAAGTACCGCTACATGCGCAGCGCGGCCTGATCCATGGAAGCCGAACTTTCCAGCATCGACATCGCAGTGGATGGCGCATCCCTCAGCGGCACCCTGCTGACGCCGACCAGCCGCCTGCCCGGCGTGCTGTTCGTGCATGGCTGGGGTGGCAATCAGCACCACAACCTGGTGCGCGCGCGCGAGGCGGCGGGCCTGGGCTGCGTCTGCCTGACCTTCGACCTGCGTGGCCACGAAGGTCTGGCGGCGATGCGCGAGACGGTGACGCGCGCGCAGAACCTGGACGACATCAAGGCGGCCTACGATCGCCTGGCGGCGTCGCCGCAGGTGGATCCGGAGTCGATCGCGGTGGTGGGGCTGAGCTACGGCGGCTATCTGGCCGCGTTGCTGACCCTGGAGCGGCCAGTGGAGTGGCTGGCGCTGCGCTCGCCGGCGCTGTACAAGGACGCGCACTGGGACGGCCCGAAAGTCGCGCTGAACCGCGATCCGGACCTGATGCCGTACCGGCACCGCGTGGTGGCGCCGGCGGACAACCGCGCCCTGGCGGCATGCCAACGCTATCGCGGCGATGTGCTGCTGGTGGAGGCCGAGCGCGACGTGATCGTGCCCGGGCAGGTGCTGAGGAACTACGCCGCCGCGTTCTCCAACGCACGCTCGCTGACCACGCGCACGATCGCCGGCGCCGATCACGCGCTGACCGAGAAGGCGCACCAGGCCGCCTACACGCGCTATTTGATCGACTGGTTGACCGACATGGTGATCGGACGCCGCGTGGCGCTGGCCAGCAGCGTGGTCGAACAACGCAAGCAGCGGCTCAAGCGCAGCGAGGGCGATGCAGCGACGGCGCCGGGCCAGGGGTCGAACGCGTTCCACGGCCGCCTCGAAGCGAAGGAGCGCAGCGCCCCGCCGCCTACTTCCACCTCGCCGCCCACTTCGTCGCGTTGAGCCGTATGCAGCGCGGGAGGCGTGTGACCGCTGCACGCGGCGCAGGCCGCGAATGTGCCGTGTGCGCGATGGTGTGCTAGCCGGTTGTCGCTGCTGTGCCGGCAGGCGGCGCCCTGGGCGCTTTCAATAACGCCCGAAGACTCGTCGTAGGAGCGGCTTCAGCCGCGACAGCAGTTCCCAGTAACGCCAGTCGCGGCTGAAGCCGCTCCTACACGGGCGACGATGAGATGCCCCGCTGCGCGAGGCGCTCTTCAGTGACAACGCCCCGCATGCGCCAGGTGCTGCCAGGCATGCCGCACCAGCCAGCGCGCCTCGTCCCATGGCACCGACAGCATCGGCGCGCACTGGTGATAGGCGTCCTGCAGCACGCGGTACAACTGCGCCTCGCTGGCGCGCGGGTAGGCCAGGTACACGTCGTAGCCGATCTTCAGCAACTGCGCGTAGTCGGTGAAACCCTGATGGCCGAGGCGGCCCTCGGCGTGGGCCTGGCGCCAATACGCCATCTCCGCGTCCAGATCGACGGCGTGGCGGTGCTGATGCGCAGGATTGGCAGGCTGGGCAAGTGCGGAGGCGGTGTGCATGGACGTCACTCCGATGTCGGCGATCCCCTGTGATGCCGATCCTAGCCGATGAACGAAGGCTGACCGTGAGGGAGGCGTTTGCCGGGCGTGAAGCCGCGCCGTCGTCGGCCTGAGGGCCAGTCGCGGGCTGGGATGGTCCGCACCCTGCATCGCTTGGCCCTTTGATTGCAGGCATCTCCGGCGTCCCCTGAGGCCCGTGTGTCACGGCGGCCGGGCATGCTGCACTGCAGCTTGCGCCGAAATAATGATGATCTATAACTATTATCAGTCCTAAGTGATCTTTCCTCCCCTCCCCCCATGCAGGCCTATCCATGAGCAGCTACCAAGACCGCTGGCAGACCGTCCAGGTCGAGATCGACGCAGGCATCGCCTGGGTCACCCTGAACCGGCCGGACAAGCGCAACGCGATGAGTCCCACCCTCAATCGCGAAATGATCGACGTGCTGGAGACGCTGGAACTGGACAGCAGCGCCGAGGTGCTGGTGCTGACCGGCGCCGGCGAATCCTGGTCGGCCGGCATGGATCTGAAGGAATACTTCCGCGAGACCGACGGCAGGGAAGAGATCGTGCAGGAGCGCATGCGCCGCGACTGCTCGCAGTGGCAGTGGCGCCTGCTGCGCTTCTACAGCAAGCCGACCATCGCCGCGGTCAACGGCTGGTGCTTCGGCGGTGCGTTCTCGCCGCTGGTGGCCTGCGACCTGGCCATCGCCGCCGACGAGGCGGTGTTCGGGCTGTCGGAGATCAACTGGGGCATTCCCCCGGGCAACCTGGTCAGCAAGGCGGTCGCCGACACCATGGGCCACCGCAACGCCATGCTCTACATCATGACCGGGCGTACCTTCACCGGCACCGAGGCGGCGCAGATGGGCCTGGTCAATGCCAGCGTGCCGCGTGCGCAGCTGCGTGACGAGGTGACCAAACTGGCGCAGGAACTGCAGCAGAAGAATCCGGTGGTGCTGCGCTTCGCCAAGCACGGCTTCAAGCGCTGCCGCGAGCTGACCTGGGAGCAGAACGAGGACTACCTGTACGCCAAGGTCGACCAGTCCAATCACCGCGATCCCGAGAAGGGCCGGCAACAGGGCCTGAAGCAATTCCTGGACGACAAAACCATCAAGCCCGGTCTGCAGACCTACAAGCGCTGACCCGTCGCGTCGCCTGCGGCCCGCGGGGCCGCGGCGGCGTTGCCGCACGCCGTACCGTCTCTTTCCTCCGGATGGTTCCGATGAATGCCGCTGAGTCCGTTGCCACCGCCGTGCGCTACCGTCCTGTCGGACTGAGCCACGCCGATACCGAGGTCCACCGCGATGCCGACGGTGTGCTGCGCCTGCGCGCGCGCGAACCGCTGGCGCCGCTGCCCAGGCACCTGCTGCAGCGCCTGCAGCATTGGGCGCTGCACACCCCCGATGCGACCTTCGTGGCGCAGCGCGACGAAGACGGGCAGTGGCGGCGCCTGAGCTACGCGCAGATGCTCGAGCGCACCCGCCGCATCGCCGCCCATCTGCTGGACATGGGGCTGTCGGCGCATCGGCCGCTGGCGATCCTGTCCGGCAACGACCTGGAGCACCTGCAACTGGCATTCGCGGCGATGTACGCCGGCATCCCGTACTGCCCGGTGTCGCCGGGTTATGCGCTGTTGTCGCGCGATTACGCCAAGTTGCGGCACGTGGCCGAGGTGCTGCGCCCGGGCCTGCTGTTCGCCAGCGACGGCGAGGCGTTCGCCACCGCCATCGCCGCGGTGTTTCCCACGGATGTGCCGGCCGTGTGCGTGCGCGGTGCGGTGCGCGACCGCGCCAGTCTGCGCTTCGACGACCTGCTGGCGCCGCGTGCGCTGGATGCCGCCGATGCGGCCTTCGCCGCCTGCGGCCCGGACAGCATCGCCAAGTTCCTGTTCACCTCCGGCTCCACCCTGCTGCCCAAGGCGGTGATCACCACCCAGCGCATGCTGTGCGCCAACCAGCAGATGCTGTTGCAGACCTTCCCGGTGCTCGGCGAGACGCCGGTGCTGGTCGACTGGTTGCCGTGGAACCACACCTTCGGCGGCAGCCACAACATCGGCATCGCCCTGTACAACGGCGGCAGCTTCTACCTCGACGACGGCAAGCCGACCCCGGCGCTGTTCGAGCAGACCCTGCGCAATCTGCGCGAGATCGCGCCCACCGTATACCTGAGTGTGCCGCGCGGTTGGGAGCAGCTGGCGCAGGCGCTGGAACAGGACGCGGCGCTGCGCGAGACCTTCCTGTCGCGCATGCGCATGTTCTTCTTCGCCGCCGCGGCGCTGTCGCAGGAAGTCTGGGATCGCCTGGAACGCATCGCCGAGGCGCACTGCGGCGAGCGCATCCGCATGCTCGCCGGCCTGGGCATGACCGAGTGCGCGCCGTCGTGCACCTTCACCCACGGCACCAGCAACACGCCCGGCGACGTCGGCGTGCCGGCGCCGGGCTGCGAGGTCAAGCTGGTGCCGGTCGGCGACAAGCTGGAAGCGCGCTTCCGCGGGCCGCACGTGATGCCGGGCTACTGGAACGCGCCGCAGCAGACTGCCGAGGCCTTCGACGAAGAAGGGTTCTATCGCTCCGGCGACGCGCTCAAGCCGATCGATCCGCAGTACCCCGAGCGCGGCCTGCTGTTCGACGGACGCCTGGCCGAGGACTTCAAGCTGTCCTCCGGCGTGTTCGTCAGCGTCGGCCCGCTGCGCACGCGGGTGCTGATGGAAGGCGCCGCCTACGTGCAGGACGTGGTGGTCACCGGCGCCGACCGCGACGCCATCGGCCTGCTGCTGTTCCCGCGGCTGGATGCGTTGCAGGCGCTGTCGGGGCTGCCCGCGCAGGCCGACGCGGCGCAGGTGCTGCACGCGCCGCCGGTGCGCGCCTGGCTGCAGCGGCTGCTGGACACGCTCAACCGCAGCGCCACCGGCAGCGCCAGCCATGTCGCGCGTGCGGCGTGGCTGGAGCAGCCGCCGAATCTGGAAGCGGGCGAAATCACCGACAAAGGTTCGATCAACCAGCGCAACGTGCTGCGCGCACGCGCAGCGTTGGTCGAACAGCTCTACGCCGGGACCGCGCCGGGCGCTGTCGCGGCGCCGTCATGACCGGGCCACCCCGGCGCGGCACCGCATAGGCGGATCGCGCTTCTTCGCACCACTGGCTTCGAGACTTGGGAGGGAATCGATGACTGTGCCTCTTGCGCGCACCCGGCGTGCGCCCCGTAGCGTGTGCCTGGCAATTCTGTGCAGCGTCGGCTGCGGCCAGGCCAATGCCGAACCCGACGGCCCGCAGGGCAAGCTGCTGGCCGATCAGGAAGACTATTCGGCGCTGGCGGCGCGTCCGCGCCAGGGCTGGGAGAAGTGGAAGTACATCCCGCTCGGCGATGGCTGGCTCAGCCTCGGCGGCGAGAGCCGCACGCTGTATGACTACCGCGAGCACGCCGGCTTTGGCCGCTTCGCCACCGATCCGCACGGCTACGCGCAGCAGCGCCTGCGGCTGTGGGCGGACTACCGGCCCTCGGCGTATGTGCGCCTGTTCGGCGAGCTCGCCGACAGCCGGGTCGCCGGCCTGCAGACGCGGCCGGTGCAGGCCACCGACCGCAACCCGCTGGATCTGGCGCAGGGCTTCGTCGAGCTGTCCGACGGGCAGGCGCAACCGGCCTGGCGCCTGCGCGCCGGCCGCCAGCAGATCGCCTATGCCTGGCAGCGCCTGCTCGACCCGCGCGATCCGGCCAATTCGCGCATGCCGTTCGATGCGGTGCGCCTGCTGACCCGACAGCCGCGCTGGAGTGGCGGCCTGCTGTGGGGGCGCCCGGTGCTGACCCGCACCGGCAGTTTCGACGACCGCAGCAACCGCGACCAGCGCCTGTGGGGCGCGCACGCCGAAGTGCCGCTGTCGCCCGGCCAGCCGAAGGCGGCATTGCTGGAGACGCTGTACCTGGACACCGTGCAGGACGGGCGCCGCTATGGCGGCGTGGTCGGCGAGGAGCATCGGCACACCTTGTCCACGCGCCTGAGCGGCGCCGTGCAGGGCTGGGACTACGACCTGGAACTGATCGGCCAGCGTGGCCATTTCGCCGGCCAGCGCGTGCGCGCCTGGCAAGGCACGCTGTTCGGCGGCTACACCTTCGCCGCGACGGCATGGACGCCGCGCCTGGGCTGGCGCATGGAGGCGTCCTCCGGCGACCGCGATCCGCGCGATGGCGAACTCAATACCTTCAACGGCCTGTACGCGCGCGCCTCGGTGTTCGACGGCAGCATGATCAGCAGCAACGTGCGTTCGTTCGGCCCGGAACTGGTGCTGCGCCCCAGCGAACGGCTGTGGATCGACATGTACGTGCTGAAGCTGCAACGGCAGAGCCTGCACGACGGCGTGTACGCGGCCGGCTGGCGGGTGCTGCAGCCGGGCGACGCCAACGCCGAACGCGACATCGGCACGCGCTCGGTGCTGTGGGTGAAGTACCGCTTCAACGCCTTCGCCAGCCTGGACGTGTACGCCCACTACACCCAGGCCGGGCCGTTCCTGCGCGAGGGACCGGTGCGCGGCCGCGACTATTTCTACATCGCCCCCTTCCTGACCCTGCGCTTCTGAGCCGGAGCCTTTCCATGCGCGATCCGCTGCCATCGTCTGCGCCGTACCGCCCGCTGTATGCGTGGTACGTCACCCTCGTGCTGTTGCTGGCCTACACGCTGTCCTTCGTCGACCGGCAGATCCTGGGTCTGCTGGTGCAGCCGATCAAGCGCGACCTGCAGTTGTCCGACTCGGCCTTCAGCCTGGTCCACGGCTTCGCCTTCGCGGTGTTCTACACACTGATCGGGGTGATGCTGGGTCGCGTCGCCGACCGCCGCAACCGCCGCAACCTGATCGTGCTCGGCGTGGTGGTATGGATCGCGGCGACCGCCGCCGGTGCCTACGTCACCAGCTTCTTCACCCTGTTCCTGGCGCGGGTGTTCGTCGGTGTCGGCGAGGCCTCGCTGTCGCCGGCGGCGTACTCGATGCTGGCCGACTATTTCCCGCCGGAAAAGCGTGCGCGGGCGATGAGCGTGTACACCTCCGGCGTCTACATCGGCTCGGCGGCCGCGTTCATCGTCGGCGGCCTGGTGATCGCGGCCACCAGCAAGGAGAGCATGGTGGTGCTGCCGCTGCTGGGCAGCTTCAGGCCCTGGCAGGCGGCCTTCATTCTGGTCGCGCTGCCCGGGCTGGCGGTGATCGCGCTGATGGCCACGGTGCGCGAGCCGGCGCGGCGCGAACAGGCCGCGGCGGTGCCCAGCGTGCGCCCGGACCTGAGCCACCTGCGCGACAACGCGCGGGTGTACGTGGCGCTGTTCCTGGCCAACGGCGTGATCGCGATGATCACCTTCGGCATCACTGCGTGGCTGCCGGCCACCTTCATCCGCCGCTGGCAGTGGACGCCCGGCGAGATCGGCCCGGCCTACGGCATCATCATCCTCACCTTCGGCATCGCCGGCATGTTGTTCAGCGGCTTCCTCGCCGACCGCCTGGCCGCGCGCGGCAACCGCGATGCGGCGCTGAAGATCTCGCTGGTCGGGGCCGTGCTGCTGGTGATCAGCAGCGCACTGTTCGCGGTCGCGCCGGGACCGTGGCCGGCACTGGCGGCGATCGCGCTGACCACCTTCGTGCTGGGCATGCCGGTGGCGCTGGCGCCGGCGATCCTGCAGGCGGTCACCCCGAACCGGCTGCGCGGCCAGGTCACCTCGATCTACCTGCTGCTGGTCAACCTGATCGGGCTGGGCCTGGGTCCTTTCCTGGTGGCGCTGGGCACCGACCACGTGCTCGCCGACGAGCGTCAGGTCGGCCTGTCGCTGGGCGTGGTGTGCATGGGCGCGGCGCTGCTCGGCGCGCTGTGCCTGTGGACGGCGGCCGCGCCGTACCGGGCGCTGCTGCGGCGCGTGGACGCGGCGTTGTGACCATGCGCGGCCATGCCCCTACAATGCAGCTGCGACGGTGTTGCCGGCCGGCGCCGATGGATGCGTGCGCATCCGCCGTGACCTGGTCGCAGGATGCCCCATGCAGGAAGCGCAGTGAGTTCGAAACCGAGTCCCGAGATGTCCAGCAGCGCGTTGCCCGCCGATCCGCATGTGGACAGCGTGGACCAGCGGCGCCTGACCAGCCTGATCGGCTACCGCATCACCCGGACAGAACTGCAGGTGCGGCGCCTGTTCCAGGATTGCGTGCGTGCCTTCGAACTGAAGCCGGTGGAGTATTCGCTGCTGGTGTTGGTGGACGCCAACCCCGGCATCAACCAGCGCCAACTGGGCGAAGTGCTGAGCGTGTCGCCGCCGAACCTGGCGATCGTGGTCGCGCGCCTGGTCAAGCGCAAACTGCTGCGCCAGGTGCGCGGGCGCCAGGACCGGCGCATGCAGCACCTGCATCTGACCGCTCCCGGCATTGCGCTGCTGGCGCAGGCCGAAGCCGAAGTGGTGCGCATGGAGCAGCAGCTCGGCACCGCGCTCGGTGCGACCTCGGCGCGCGCGCTGCTGCAGGCGCTGGACCGGCTGGACGCGCTCGAGCGTCTGTAGCGGTCCCCGGCGGCGCGGCTGGTTCCCGCCGACCGCCCCGCTTTTTCACTGATTCGCGACCCGTCGCCAGCGTCCCGCTGACGGCGCGCGTCGCCGCGTGGCCGCGCCCTGCGCGCGGCGGCGCCCATTCGCGTTCCTGTCTCTGTCCCCCCGCACCCCGCCGTTCCCCTTTCGCTTGGAGTGCCTGCCCGTGAAGCGTGTTCGCCACCGTGTCCCCTCGCCGTCGCGTGCCCGTGCGCGCCTGTCCCTGCTCGCCGTGCTGGCCATCGCCTGGGTCGCCCCGGCGGCCGCGCAATCGGTGCCGCAGAGCGCCACCTTGCCGACCGGCATCAATACCGGCGGCACCAGCTTCTTCGATGGTTTCAGCAAACCCAATCCGGGCTGGACGGCGATCCAGTACCTGCGCCGCTACGACTTCGATGCGATCAAGGACGCGCACGGCGACGACGTGCCGGTGTTCCGCGATCCGCACATCGGCTCCTCGGTGTGGGTGACCCAGGTGGCCTACCTCAGCGACTACAAGCTGTTCGGTGGTTCCCTCGGCATCACCGCGCTGGCTGCGCTCGTCGATCTGGACACCTCGTTCGCGTACGACAGCCCGGTGGCGCTGCGCGACAACGGCGCCGGCCTGGGCGACCTGACCATCGGCCCCTACCTGCAGATGGCGCCGGTGATCCGCGATGGCCGCCCGGTGTTCTCGCAGCGCTTCGAACTGGATGTGCTGGCGCCGATCGGCAAGTTCGACCGCAACCGCGACGTGAACCAGGGCTCAGGCTACTGGTCGGTGCTGCCGAGCTGGGCCTTCAGCATCCTGCCCACGCCGCGCTGGGAGATCAGCGGACGGCTCAACTACCTCTACAACTTCCGCGCCGACAAGGCCTCCAACGTGCCGCAGGGCGACGGCTTCGTGTTCCGCAACGGCCAGGCCGGCGACGCGGCGTGGCTCAACTTCGCCAGCTCGCTGGAAGTGGTCAAGGACCTGCACCTGGGCATCAACGGCTACTACCTCAAGCAGCTGCGCGACAACCGCACCAACGGCCAGCGCGTCGCCGACAGCAAGCAGACCCAGTTCTATCTCGGCCCGGGCCTGTCGTGGCGGATCGACCAGAAGAACATCTTCAACGCCAACTTCTACATGCCGGTGGAGGTCAAGAACGCGCCTTCCGGCCACAACGTCAACCTGCAATACATCCACGTCTTCTGACGACCAACCCCGAAACGGACACGCGCTGCCATGAACCTGCACAACAAGACCCTCCTCGTCACCGGCGTGGCCTCCGGCATCGGCGCCGAGGTCGCGCGCCTGGCGCGCTTCCACGGTGCCACCGTGATCGGCATCGACCGCCAGCCGGTCAACATGACCCTGCACGGCTTCCACCAGGCCGATCTCGGCGACCCGGCCTCGATCGACGCGCTGGTGGCGCAGTTGCCCGAGCGCATCGACGCGCTGGCCAACATCGCCGGCGTGCCCGGCACCGCACCGGTGGACGTGGTGGCGAAGGTCAACTACCTGGGCCTGCGCCACCTCAGCCAGGCGCTGCTGCCGCGCATCGCGCCCGGCGGCAGCATCATCAACATCGCCTCCATCCTCGGCGCCGAGTGGCCGCAGCGGCTGGACCTGCACAAGCAACTGGCCGCCGCCGACAGCTACGCCGCCGGCAGCGACTGGCTGGCGGCGCATCCGGTGCCGCAGGCGACCTGCTACCAGTACTTCAAGGAAGCGCTGATCGTGTGGACGCTGCTGCGCTCGCGCGACTGGTTCGCCGACCATTCGGTGCGCGTCAACAGCGTCGCGCCCGGTCCGGTGTTCACGCCGATCCTGGGCGATTTCGTCACCATGCTCGGGCCAGAGCGGGTCCAGGCCGACGCCGGCAAGATGAAGCGCCCGGCCTATGCCGACGAGGTCGCCGAGGCGGTGGTGTTTCTGGCCTCCGATGCGGCGCGCTGGATCAACGGCGTCAACCTGCCGGTGGACGGCGGCCTGGCCGCCACCGCCCTCTGAACGACTTCTTCTTCCTCTTTCCACGAGAGCACACAGCATGCACAGCACCGAACCCCTGGCCGCCGCCTCCACCTGGAGCGAGCGCATCTTCAACGGCGAGTGGGTCGCCGCCCAGGGCGGCGTCCTCGAGGTGATCGAACCGGGCAGCGGCAAGCCGCTGCACCGCGTCGGCCAGGCCAATGCCGCCGACGTGACCGCGGCGGTGGCGCAGGCACGCGAGGCGCAACGCGCCTGGGCGGCCACGCCGCCGCGCGAGCGCGCGGCCGTGTTCCATCGCGCCGCGCAGGTATTGCAGCAGCATGCGGCGGCGGCCGCGGCGCTGATCGCCCGCGAGACCGGCGGCATCCTGCCCAAGGGCGAGCACGAGGTACGCGAGGCCATCGTGCTGCTGCAGCAGGCCGCGGCGATGCCGCTGCAGGCGCAGGGCCAGGTGCTGCCGAGCGCGCCGGGCCGGCTGAGCCTGGCGCGGCGCCTGCCGCTGGGCGTGGTCGGGGTGATCTCGCCGTTCAATTTCCCGCTGGTGCTGTCGCTGCGCTCGGTGGCGCCGGCGCTGGCGGTGGGCAATGCGGTGGTGCTCAAGCCCGATCCGCGCACGCCGTATGCCGGCGGCTTCGTCATTGCCGAAGTGCTGCAGCAAGCGGGCCTGCCGAAGGGGCTGCTGCATGTGCTGCCGGGCGGCGCCGACGCCGGCCAGGCGCTGGTCGAGGCACCAGGCGTGCCGATGATCGCGTTCACCGGTTCCACCGCCGCCGGCCGCCGCATCGGCGAGCTGGCCGGCAAGCACCTGAAGAAGACCGCGCTGGAACTGGGCGGCAAGAATTCGCTGATCGTGCTCGACGATGCCGACCTGGACAAGGCGGTGTCGGCGATCGCGTTCGGCGCGTACTTCCACCAGGGCCAGATCTGCATGGCCACCGGCCGCGTGCTGGTCCAGCGCAGCATCGCCGCGGAACTGACCCGCCGCCTGGCCGAGAAGGCGCGGCACCTGCCGGTCGGCGACCCGGCTACCGCGCACGTGGCGCTCGGCCCGATCATCGACCAGCGCCAGCTGCAGCACGTCAAGGAGGTGGTCGATGCCTCGGTGGCGGCGGGCGCGGTGATCGAGGCCGGGGGTACCCACGACGGCCTGTTCTATGCCGCCACGGTGCTGTCGAACGTGCAGCCGGGCATGCCGGCGTTCGAGGAGGAAGTGTTCGGCCCGGTCGCCAATGTCATTGCCTTCGACAGCGACGACGAGGCGGTGGCACTGGCCAACCAGACCGAATACGGCCTGTCGGCCGGCATCCTCTCGGCGTCGGTCGGCCGCGCGATGGCGCTGGGCGAGCGCCTGCATACCGGTCTGCTGCACATCAACGACCAGACCGTGGCCGATGAGGTGACCAACCCGTTCGGCGGCACCGGCGCCTCCGGCAACGGCACCAGCATGGGCGGCCCGGCCGACTGGGGCCAGTACACGCACTGGCAGTGGGTGACGATCCAGGACAGTGCGCCGCAGTATCCGTTCTGAGTGTTGATTCGCCGGGCGTCGCATCGGCGCCCGGTGATGCGGTGGCACGTAGTGAGTGCAGGGAGCGGCGTTTGCTCCGTTGTGTGCAGGTCGAGGCGTACGCGGCCTGCGCGGTCGGTGTGGCACCGGCACTGCAGTGTGGGAGGGACTTCAGTCCCGACGCCTCGGCGGCGATTCACCATTGCCGCTGCGTTCGTCGCGGCTGAAGCCGCTCCTACACCGGACGACGCTGAAATATCCTTGTAAATCCTTGTAGGAGCGGCTTCAGCCGCGACCGGGCCGTCCCGACGACCCCCACGCGCTCACCCCTGCGCCCGCTGCCGGAACTGGATCGGCGAACACCCCGCATGCCGGCGAAAGCAGCGGCTGAAATACGCCGCATCCGCATAGCCCAGGACTTCCGCGAGCTGCTGCACGGTCAAGGTGGTGTAGACCAGGCTGCGCCGTGCTTCGAGCATGATCCGCCGCTGCAGCAGTTCCAGCGCCGAGGCGCCGGCCAGGCGCCGGCACAGCGCGTTGAGATGGCTGCGGCTCAGTCCGAGCCGGTCGGCATAGCGGGCCAGCGGCCAGTGTTCACGGTAATGCGCGTCGATCAGCGCGGTGTAGGCGCGCACATGGCGCGCGCCGCGGTCGGCATCGTGCGGATCGGCATGGACATGTGCCAGTGCGCCGCGTGCAGCCCATAGCAAGGCCTGGGTCGCCAGCGCCTGCAGCATCGGCTCGCGGCCGGGGCGGCGTTGCGCGTGTTCGGCGGCGATGGCGGCGAAGCAGGCATCGAGCATCGGTTGTTGGTCGCCCGCGGGCAGGCATAGCGGCCGCGCCAGCGCTTCGTCCAGACTCGGCCACTGCGCCGACAGGCGCTGCCGCAGCGGTGCCGACACGGTCACGATGTGGCCGCGCACGTTGCGCTGGAAGCGGAAGCCGTGCACGCACAGCGGCGGCAACAGCAGCAGACACGGGCCGCGCAGACGCTGCTGCGTTCCGTCCAAGTGCAGGCCGGCGCTGCCGCGCTGCAGATACAGCAGTTGCAGCAGGTCGTCGTGGCGGTGCGGACGGATATGCCAGTCGTGCAGGCGGCTGCGCGCGGCGATGGATTCCCAGTGCAACAGGTCCGGTGTCTCGCGGTCGCCGGTCTCGCCGTACAGGCGGAAGGCCGGGACCGTGACGGGCGACGCGGCAGCGGCGGAAGCAGTGCGGGGCATCGGCGAAAAGTACCGGAATCGGTCGCGATGATCCATGTCCTCGGTGCGCTGCAACCGGAACACTGTGGGTCGGTCCCATCCTCTGGAGGACATATGCGTACCCAGGTCGCCATCGTCGGCGCCGGCCCGGCCGGACTGCTGCTCGGGCAGTTGCTGCACGGCCACGGCATCGACACCGTCATCGTTGAGCGGCAGACGCCCGAGCACGTGCTGTCGCGGATCCGTGCCGGTGTGCTGGAGCAGGGCACCGCCGACTTGTTGTGCGCCGCCGGTGCCGGCGCGCGCATGCAGCGCGAAGGCATCGTCCACCATGGCTTCGAACTGGCGCTGGAGCAGCGCCGCGAACGCATCGAACTGAGTGCGGCAACTGGCGGCCGTGCGGTCACCGTCTACGGCCAGACCGAAGTGACCCGCGACCTGATGGACGCACGCCAAGCGGCCGGCGCCACCACACTCTATTCCGTCGAGGATGTGCAGCTGCACGACATCGACGGGCGGCAGCCTTGGCTGAGCTTCGTACAGGACGGTGTCACGCAGCGCCTGGACTGCGACTACGTGGTCGGCTGCGACGGCTTCCACGGGGTCAGCCGCCGTGCGATCCCGGCCGAGGTGCTGCGCGTCTACGAGCGGGTCTATCCGTTCGGCTGGTTGGGCGTGCTGGCCGACACCCCGCCGGTGGCCGACGAGCTGATCTATGCGCGCAACGCGCGCGGCTTCGCCCTGTGCAGCATGCGTTCGCCCACCCGCACCCGTTACTACGTGCAGGTGCCGGCGGACGAGCGGGTGGAAGACTGGTCGGACGATCGCTTCTGGGACGAACTGCGCAGCCGCCTGCCCGACGACGTGGCGCAGGCGCTGGTCACCGGCCCCTCGCTGGAGAAGAGCATCGCGCCGCTGCGCAGCTATGTCGCCGAACCCATGCAGTACGGCCGCCTGTTCCTGGCCGGCGATGCCGCGCACATCGTGCCGCCGACCGGGGCCAAGGGCCTGAACCTGGCCGCCGGCGACGTCGGCCTGCTCGCGCACCTGTTCGCGCAGGCGCAGCAGGAGCGCAGCGAGACGCCGCTGCAGCGCTATTCGGAGCTGGCGCTGCAGCGTGTGTGGAAGGCCGAGCGCTTCTCCTGGTGGATGACCACGATGCTGCATCGCTTCCCGGACGAGGACGCGTTCAGCCGCCGCCTGCACGACGCAGAACTGGACTACCTGCTCGGCAGCGCTGCCGGCCGCGCCACCATCGCCGAGAATTACGCGGGATTGCCGTTGGCGCTTTAAGAGCGGGGATTGGGGAGTCGGGATTGGGGATTCGTCGAGCCGCGTCCCAGTCAGTCTGCGCATGTCGATCGTGCCCGTCTTCGCTTTCTTCAAATCCCGAATCTCGAATACCCACTCTCGATAGAAACGTTGTCTATCACCGCGATCGATGACGGCGATCAAACGGGCGGATCGACGACGGCGTAGACCGCCAGCACGTTGCTGCGCCATGCACTGCATACGAACATTTGGGTGCGTACTACCGCGCCATTTCTGATGTCGAGGTAACTGTGGCGGTTCTCCCAGACCAGGAAAAAAGCCGCTAAATCCGCGCGTTTTTCGTAATTTCCCGCGTCGCGCAGCCACTGCGCATTGCTACGCTGCAGTCGCGCCGGTGCCAACGTTGCCGCGCATCGCGGCAGCGCAGCGTCATTGCGCATTCCCCTGTTCCCCCATCGGAGAGTCTTCCATGAAGATCCGCTTTCAGGCCTGTCTGCTGGCGCTGCTGCTTGCGCTCCCGGTCGCGTCCGCGTTCGCGCAGACTGCGGTCACCGCCAATCCCAACCACGAACAGTTGCTGCATGGCGAAGACTGGCGCACCACCGTCAACAAGCGCCTGGTCTACGACTTCTGGCGCATCGTGTTCGAAGCCGGGCACACCGAATATGCGCCGATGTACATGGCCAAGGACTACATCCAGCACAATCCGACCGTGGCCAACGGCCGCGATGCGTTCCTGGCGTTCCTGACGTCGTTCGTCAAGCCGACGCCGATCCAGCCGCGGGTGCAGTTGCCGCTGGTGGCGATCCTGGCCGAAGGCGACTACGTGACCCTGGTGTCGGTGCGCACGCTGCCCGATCCCAAGGACGCCAGCAAGACCTACACCACCACCTGGTTCGACATGTTCCGCATCCAGAACGGCAAGATCCAGGAGCACTGGGACGCGGCGACCAAGTGACGCCGCACGGATGATGAAGACCCGCAGGCGCCGCCCACTGCTGTGGACGGCGCCTGCGGTACGTGCGGATGACGCCGCACGTGCGAGTCAGAACGCGTCGGCGCGGTAGCCGGTATCGATGCTGAGGCTGCCGCCGAGCGCGCGCGAGACGCAGGCGCACAGCTTGCGGTTGCTGTGGCGTTGCTCGTCGCTGAGGAACACGTCGCGATGGTCCAGCGGCGCGGCGGCTTCCAACACCTCGACCACGCACAGGCCGCATTCGCCGCGGCGGCAATCGGCCATGACTTCCACGCCGGCCGCGCTCAGCGCATCCAGCAGCGATTCGTTCTCGGCGACCTGCACGGTCTTGCCCAGTGCCGGCACCTGCACCACGAACGGCTGCGCCGGTGCGTTGCCGCTGTTGCCGAACGTCTCGAAATGCAGACGCGCGCGGGCGCGGCCGTCGTCGCGCCAGCGTTGTCGCAGTTCGTCCAGCAGCGGCAGCGGGCCGCAGGCGTAGACGTCGGCGTTGCGTGGCCACTGCGCGATCTGCGCGGCCAGCTCGAGCTGACCCAGATGCTCAGGACAGAACAGCTGCAAGCGCTCGCCGAGCAGGTCCTGCAGGTGCTCCAGGTAGGCCATGCTGGCGCGGCTGCGGCCGGCATAGAGCAGCTGGAACGGGATGCGCCCGCGCGCCAGCCGTTGCGCCATGCCCAGGATCGGGGTGATGCCGATGCCGCCGGCGACCAGCACGATGTGCTCGGCGGTCTCGTCCAGCGCGAAGTGGTTGTTGGGCGAGGAAATGTCCAGTTGGTCGCCAGGCGCCAGCGTCCACATCGCGCGTGAGCCGCCGCGGCTGTCGGGCACGGCGCGCACCGCGATGCGATAGTGACCATCGGCGGCAGGTTCGCCGACCAGCGAGTAGGAGCGCTCGTGCCAGGCCTCGCCGATGCGCACGCGCACGTCGAGGTGGCTGCCGACGCTGAACGGGCGGCTGGCGCGGCCCGGATCGAGCACGATCTCGCGCACGTCCTGGCATGGCGTGGCGACGGCGACGACGCGGGCGGTGGTCCACTGGGTGTCTTTGCGCATGGCGGGGTCCGGCAGGCGTGGAAAGGAGAAGCGGGTACGGCGTGCGCCGCGATCAGGCGGGCGAGCGGCGCCGCAGCAGGCGACTGCCGGGAATCTGTCCCAGCGCGTTCTGGTCGTGCAGGGCGTGGTGGGCGTTGCGCTGCGCCAGCCGCGCGTGTTCGCGCATCAACGCTTCGGCGCGCGCGCCTTCGCGGCGCACGATCGCGTCCAGCACCTGGCGGTGCTGGTCCTGCGCGATCGACAGCACGGTGGCAGCCTGGCCACGCTCGAGCACGAAGCTGCTGGGCGAGGCGAACGGCAGCTGCGCGACCCGCGCGAACTCGCGCGAGAGCAGCGCACTGCCGGCCATCTCGAACAGCAGCGCGTGCAACTGCGCGTTGCAGCCGACATAGCGTGCGAAGTCATCCTCGCTCAGCGGTCGCGTCGTCAGGACGGCGTCGATCTGGGCCAGCAGCGCCTGCGCCTGCGCCAGCAAAGCCGGCTCGGCACCGCGCTCGGCGGCACGGCGCGCGGCCAGACCCTCCAGGGTGCCGCGCAGTTCGATGGCGTCGTCCACATCCGCCTCGTCGAAGGCCTGCACCGCATAGCCGCCGCCACGCAGCGGCTGCACCAGGCCTTCTTCGGCCAGCCGCTGCAGGGCGGCGCGCACCGGCGTACGCGATGCACCGAGGCGTTCCACCAGCGCGACCTCGGACAGGCGCTCGCCGGCGGCAAGCTCGCCGGCCAGGATCAACTCGCGCAGTTCCAGCAGTGCGCGGGTGGTCTGTGCAGCGCTGGAGCGGAACGGATGTGCGGTCGGCATGGCGGGCTCCTGTGTGTGCGGCGGGTTCAGCCGACCATGCGCAGCTGCAGGTCCTGGCTGCGCTGCTCGGCGGCGATCATGCGCTCGATCAGGCGCCGCGCCCACATGCCGCCGGCATCGACGTTGAGGTTGTAGAACACATGGTCCGGATGCGCATCGATGGCGCGCTGCTGCGCTTCTAGGATCAGTTCGTCCTCGCCGAACACGCCGCTGACGCCATCGCGCAGGCGCGTGGTGATCGACTGCTCGTGCAACGAGTGATTGCGCGCGAACGCCCAGAAGTAGTGGCAGGTGCGATCGGTTTCCGGGGTGATGGTGTTGAGCACGTAGCCGTTGACCCCGCGCGAGCGGTCGCCCTGCGGCGCGCCGCTGCCGGCCACCGCCACGCCGACGTCGATGGCGATGGTGCAGGGCGCTTCGAAGCGGATGATCTGCCAGCGGTCGACCTTGCCGCGGTAGCCGTGCGCGTGTTCGATCTGCCAGGCCCAGAACGGCGGCGGGTCGATGTCCAGCATCCAGCGCGAGACCACCGTGCTGCGTTCGCCGTGGACCACGTCGAACGGCGCCTCGGCGACCTCGTCCTGGCCGATGCTGGAGCCGTGCACGAAGGTCTCGTGGGTCAGGTCCATCAGGTTGTCCAGCACCAGCCGGTAGTCGCACTTGACGTGGATGGTGCGGCCGTCGCCGGCCCAGGCCGGGTCGTCGTTCCAGTGCAGGTCCGGCACCAGCGCCGGATCGGCCAACGCCGCGTCGCCGGGCCACACCCAGACGTAGCGGTGCCGCTCCACGGTAGGGAAGCGGCGCACGCAGGCGGAAGGATTGATCGTGTCCTGCGAGGGCATGTGCACGCAGCGCCCGTTCGCGTCGTAGACCAGGCCGTGGTAGCCGCAGACCACATCGTCGCCGCGCAGCCGGCCCATCGACAGCGGCACCAGGCGGTGCCAGCAGGCGTCCTCGAGCGCGGCCACGCGGCCGTTGCTGGTGCGGTACAGCACGATGTCCAGATTGCACACCTTGCGCGGCAGCAGCGCGTGCTTGACCTCGTGATCCCAGGCGATGGCATACCAGGCATTGAGCGGAAATGCCGGAGCGGACGACTGCATGGCGGCGACCTCGATTGTGTATACAACAGGCTGGGGGATGATCCTTGCGTGTTGCGGCGCACAACCGCGTACTGAGGCCATCGCGCCATCGCCGATGCTCGGCGATGGAAGAATGTATACAACAGGGCGGGGCAGGCGCGCCGTTGCCACGTCGTTAAATTGTTCGTTTATCGAACTATGCATCCGATAATCGGATTGACCGCCCGTCAGTGCCGGCCTAACGTGGCGTCCCGGAGCGACCTGGAGGAGGATGTCGTGGCAGACCCCGTAATGCGCCTGCGCCGCCGTGCGCTGCGCCCCCGGCCGGCGACGGCGGAGCGGCGCCGATGATCGACAAGACCCTGGCTTCGTGCGCCGACGCGGTGGCCGACATCCACGATGGCGCCACGGTGATGATCGGCGGCTTCGGCACCGCGGGCATGCCCGATGCACTGATCGATGCGCTGATCGCGCAGGGCGCACGCGAGCTGACCATCGTCAACAACAACGCCGGCAACGGCGAGACCGGGTTGGCCGCGCTGATCAAGCACAAGCGCGTGCGCAAGATCGTGTGCTCGTTCCCGCGACAGAGCGACTCGCAGCACTTCGACGCGGCCTACCGCGCCGGCGAGCTGGAACTGGAACTGGTGCCGCAGGGCAACCTGGCCGCGCGCATCCACGCCGCCGGCAACGGCCTGGGCGCGATCTTCACCCCCACCGGCTACGGCACCGAGCTGGCCGCCGGCAAGGAGACCCGCGAGATCGACGGCCGCCACTACGTGCTGGAGTATCCGATCCGCGCCGATTTCGCGCTGATCAAGGCGCACCACGGCGACCGCTGGGGCAACCTGGTGTACCGCAAGACCGCGCGCAACTTCGGCCCGCTGATGGCGATGGCCGCGACCTGCGCCATCGTGCAGGTGGAGCAGGTGGTGGAACTCGGCGCGCTGGACCCGGAAGCGGTGGTGACCCCGGGCATCTTCGTGCAACGCGTGGTGGCGGTGGCCACCGCACAGGAGGGCGCATGCACGCACTGACCAGCCGCGGCATCGACCGCAACGCCCTGGCCGCGCGCGTGGCGCGCGACATCCCCGAGGGCGCCTACGTCAACCTGGGCATCGGCCTGCCGACCGCGGTGGCCAACTTCCTGCCGGCGGACAAGGAGATCTTCCTGCACAGCGAGAACGGCCTGCTCGGCATGGGCCCGGCGCCGCCGCCGGGGCAGGAGGACCCGGACCTGATCAACGCCGGCAAGCAGCCGGTGACATTGCTGACCGGCGGTTGCTATTTCCACCACGCCGACTCGTTCGCGATGATGCGCAGCGGGCGCCTGGACGTGTGCGTGCTCGGCGCGTTCCAGGTGTCGGTGCATGGCGACCTGGCCAACTGGAGCACCGGTGCGGCCGATGCCATCCCCGCGGTCGGCGGCGCGATGGATCTGGCGATCGGCGCCAAGCAGGTCTACGTGATGATGGAACTGCTGACCAAGCGCGGCGAGCCCAAGCTGGTGAGCGCGTGCAGCTATCCGCTGACCGGGCTGCGCTGCGTGTCGCGGGTGTATACCGACCTGGGCGTGTTCGCGCTCGGGCCGGACGGCGCGCGCGTGCTCGAACTGGTCGAGGGCGTGAGCCTGGACGACCTGCGCCAGGCCACCGGGCTGGCGCTGACCCTGGCCGATTCCACGGAGGCGGCATGAACGAGGCCTACATCATCGACGGCATCCGCACGCCGATCGGCCGCTACGGCGGCGCCCTCGCCGGGGTGCGTGCGGACGATCTCGGTGCGGTGCCGCTGCAAGCGCTGCTGGCGCGGCATCCGCAGCTGGATCCGGCGCAGATCGACGACGTCTACCTGGGTTGCGCCAACCAGGCCGGCGAGGACAACCGCAACGTCGCGCGCATGAGCCTGTTGCTGGCCGGCCTGCCGAGCAGCGTGCCGGGCAGCACGCTCAATCGCCTGTGCGGGTCGGGCCTGGATGCGGTCGGCACGGTGGCGCGCGCGCTGCGCGCCGGCGAGCTCGGCCTGGCCATCGCCGGCGGCGTGGAGTCGATGTCGCGCGCGCCGTGGGTGATGGGCAAGGCGGAGAGCGCCTTCGCCCGCAACCAGCAGCTCGAGGACACCACCATGGGCTGGCGCTTCGTCAATCCGAAGATGCAGCAGCTCTATGGCGTGGACCTGATGGGCGAGACCGCCGAGAACGTGGCCGCGCGCCACGGCATCTCGCGCGAGGACCAGGACGCCTTCGCGCTGCGCAGCCAGCAGCGCACCGCCGCCGCGCAGGCGGCCGGTTTCTTCGACGGCGAGATCACGCCGGTGACCGCGCCGGGCAGGAAGCGCGGCGAGACCATCGCGGTCAGCGTCGACGAGCATCCGCGCGCCGATACCACGCCCGAGGCGCTGGCCAGGCTCAAGCCGATCTTCCGCCAGCCTGGCACGGTCACCGCCGGCAACGCCTCGGGCATCAACGACGGCGCGGCCGCGCTGCTGCTGGCCAGCGCCGCACAGGTGCAGGCGCTGGGCCTGACCCCGCGCGCACGCGTGCTGGGCTTCGCCAGTGCCGGCGTGGAGCCAGCGTACATGGGCATCGGCCCGGTGCCGGCCACGCGCAAGCTGCTGGCGCGGCTGGGGTTGTCCATTGGCGACTTCGACGCGATCGAACTCAACGAAGCCTTCGCCGCGCAGGGCCTGGCGTGCCTGCGCGAACTCGGCGTCGCCGACGATGCCGCCCATGTCAACGCCAACGGCGGCGCGATCGCGCTCGGCCATCCGCTGGGCATGAGCGGCGCGCGCCTCACCCTGACCCTGCTGCGCCAGCTCGAGGCCAGCGGCGGCCGCCGCGGGCTTGCGACCATGTGCGTGGGCGTCGGCCAGGGCGTGGCGCTGGCGATCGAGCGGCTGTAGCCGCTCGCCCATCGACGCTGCGCCCCGCACGCCGGCATCATTCTTCCAGCCAACCGGCTCCGCACGGAGCCAGCGAGACCGCACGATGCACGACGACACCCCCATCGATCCCCTGCTCGGCTATCGCCGCCCGTACCCGGGCACGCAACCGGCCTATCTGCATCCGCCCTACGCCTCCACCGGCGCGCGCGGCCCGATCCGCGATCCGATCGCGATTCCGCTGACCCTGTCCGAGGCCACCGGCCCGACCCTGGACCGCACCACCCTGGGCGACCATGCGGCCGATCTCACCGCCGGCTTCCCCGGCGCGCCGTTGGGCGAGCGCATCATCGTCAGCGGGCGCCTGCTCGACGAGAACGGCAAGCCGGTGCGCAACAGCGTGGTCGAGGTGTGGCAGTGCAACGCCGCCGGCCGCTACCTGCATGCCGGCGACCAGCACGACGCGCCGCTGGATCCCAACTTCACCGGCACCGGCCAGGTGCTGACCGACGACCACGGCCGCTACCGCTTCACCACCATCAAGCCGGGCGCGTATCCGTGGCGCAACCACTACAACGCCTGGCGCCCGGCGCACATCCACTTCTCGCTGCACGGCGACGGCATCGGCCAGCGCCTGGTCACGCAGATGTATTTCCCCGGCGATCCGTTGCTGGCGTTCGACCCGATCTTCAACTGCGTGGAGGATCCCAAGGCACGCGAGCGCATGGTCTCCGCGTTCGACTGGGAGAACACCGCCAACGAGTTCGCGCTGGGCTACCGGTTCGACATCGTCCTGCGCGGACGCAAGCAGACCCCTTGGGAGTGAGGCGATGAGTTTCCAGGCAACCCCTTCGCAGACGGTCGGCCCCTACTACCGTATCGGGCTGGAGCCGCTGTACCGCACCGAGATCGCGCCGGCGCAGGCGCAGGGCACTCACGTGGAAATCGCCGGCAGCGTGTTCGACGGCAACGGTGCGCCGGTCGGCGATGCGCTGCTGGAGATCTGGCAGGCCGATGCCGCCGGCATCTACGACCATGCCGCCGATCCGCGCCGCGGCGAGCACGATCCGGCCTTCCACGGCTGGGGCCGGGTGCCGACCGACGCGCAGGGCCGTTTCGCCTTCCGCACGGTCAAGCCCGGCCGTGTCGCCGGGCCCAGGGGCCTGCAGGCGCCGCACCTGGTGGTGCTGGTGTTCATGCGCGGCCTGCTGCGCGCCGCGCCGACGCGGCTGTACTTCGGCGACGACGACCTGGACGGCGACGCGATCCTGGCGCAGGTGCCGGCCGAGCGCCGCGCCACCCTGGTCGCGCAACCGCTGGCGGCGCACCGCTACCAGTGGGACGTGCGCATGCAGGGCGAGCACGAGACCGTGTTCTTCCGCTATTGAGCGCGACAGACATGTTGCACAGGCCGCAGCGGTTACCCTGCTTGACCTCTCCACCGCGTACGAACCGATGAGCGTGTCCGAGTCCCTGTTGCGTCCATTGTTCGGCGATCCGATCGTCGATGCGGCCTTCGACGATCGCGCCCGCCTGCAGGCCATGCTCGACGTGGAAGCGGCGCTGGCGCGCGCGCAGGCGCGTTGCGGGGTGATCCCGGCCAGCGCGGTGGCACCGATCGCCGCCGCCTGCGATGCCGCGCGCTACGACCTGGCGGCGCTCGCCGCCGCCACCGCGCTGGCCGGCAATCCGGCGATCCCCCTGGTCAAGGCGCTCACCGCGCAGGTCGCCGCCGCCGATGAAGACGCCGCGCGTTGGGTGCACTGGGGCGCGACCAGCCAGGACATCATCGACAGCGGCGCGGTGCTGCAGTTGCGCGCCGCGCTCGACCGCGTGGAGGCGCAACTGGAGGCGCTGTGCGCGGCGCTGGCAGCACTGGCGCAGCGCGAGCGCGACACCGGCCTGCCCGGGCGCACCCTGTTGCAGCAGGCGGTGCCGGTGACCTTCGGACTGAAGGCGGCAGGCTGGCTGGACGCGCTGCAGCGCAGCCGCCGGCGCCTGCGCGCGCTGCGCGAGGATGCGTTGGTGCTGCAGTTCGGCGGCGCCGCCGGCACCCTGGCCGCGCTGCAGTCGCAGGGCCTGGCCGTGGCCGAGGCCCTGGCCGCGGAACTGCGCCTGCCGTTGCCGGCGCTGCCCTGGCACGCGGCGCGCGACCGCATCGGCGAGATCGGCGCGGCGTTCGCGTTGCTGGCCGGCAGCCTGGGCAAGATCGGCCGCGACGTTGCCCTGCTGATGCAGTCGGAAGTGGCCGAGGCGTTCGAACCGGCCGCGGCAGGCAAGGGCGGTTCCTCGGCGATGCCGCACAAGCGCAATCCGGTCGGCTGCGTGGTCGCCATCGCCGCGGCCACGCGCGCGCCCGGCCTGCTGGCGATCTTGTTCGCTGCGCTGCCGCAGGAACACGAGCGCGCGGTCGGCGGCTGGCACGCCGAATGGGAAACCCTGCCGGAGTTGGTCCGCTTGAGCGCCGGCAGCCTGGCCCAGGTGCGCGTGCTGATCGAGGGCCTGGAACTGGACCGCGCGCGCATGGCCGCGCATCTGGACAGCCACGGCGGCCTGCTCTACGCCGAGGCGGTGGCGGTGACCCTGGCCGCGCACCTGGGCAAGGCCGCCGCGCACGCGCTGGTGGAATCGGCGGTGCGCCGCGCGCTGGCCACGCGGCAGCACCTGCGCGCGGTGCTGGCCGAGGAGCCGCAGGTGAGTGCGGTGCTGACACCGGCGGATCTGGATGCGCTGTTCGCCAGCGACAGCTGGCGCGGCATGGCCACGGTGTGGATCGAGCGCGTGCTCGCCGCGCAGGCGCGCGCGTGAGCCGCCGCGCCGTGCCTGTCTGCCGCAGCGTCGGCGACACGTTCTAGACTTGCCGGTGCCGCGCGGTTCCATGCCGTGGCGGCCCAATCCATCTTCCAAGCGAGCGCCGACCATGCCGATCCTCGACCTGCCCACGCATCGTCTGCATTACCGCATCGACGGCAGCGAAGGCCGTCCGTGGCTGACCCTTTGCAATTCGCTCGGCACCGACCTGCACATGTGGGACGCGCAGATCGCGGCGCTGGCCCAGCATTTCCGCGTGCTGCGCTACGACCGTCGCGGCCACGGCGCCTCCACCGCCGCGCCGGCGCCGTACGCCATGGCCGATCTCGGCGGCGACGTGCTGGCGCTCTGGGATGCGCTGTCGATCGAACGCAGCCATTTCTGCGGCCTGTCGATCGGCGGGCTGACCGGGCAGTGGCTGGGCCTGCACGCCGGCGAGCGCCTGCTCAGCCTGACCCTGTGCGCCACCGCGGCCAGGATCGGCAGCGCCGAGAGCTGGCAGGCGCGCATCGACCAGGTCCGCGCCGAGGGACTGGCGCCGCTGTGCGAGGGCACGCGCACGCGCTGGTTCACCCCGGCCTTCGCCGAGGCGCAGCCGGCCACCGTCGAGGCGATCCTGGACAGCTTCCGCGCCACCGACGCGCAGGCCTACATCGGCTGCTGCCAGGCGCTGGCCGAGGCCGACTTCCGCGAGCGCCTGGGCGAGATCCGCGTGCCGGTGCTGGCCGTGGCCGGGCATGACGATCCGGTGTGTCCGCCTGCCGAGTTGCAGGCCATCGCCGCACAGGTGGCGCAGGGCGAGTACGCCGAAGTGCATGGCCGCCACCTGTGCAACGTGGAGTCGCCGCACGCCTTCAACGACGCGCTGCTGCGCTTCCTGCTGCAGTAGAGCGCGCCTGCCTTTCCCCACGTTTCAGGAGTCGACCCGATGGACGAGAACGAACGCTACGCCGCCGGCCTGCAGGTACGCCGCGCCGTGCTCGGCGATGCCCACGTCGACCGCTCGCTGGCCGCGCGCACGCCGTTCACCGAGGAGTTTCAGGAGTTCATCACCCGCACCGCCTGGGGCACGGTGTGGACCCGGGAGGGCCTGCCGCGGCACACGCGTTCGCTGCTGACCCTGGCGATGATGGTGGCGCGCGGCCACGACGAGGAGTTCAAGTTGCACGTGCGCGCGGCGCGCAACAACGGCGTCAGTGCCGACGAGATCAAGGAAGTGCTGCTGCAGGCGGCGATCTATTGCGGTGTGCCGGCGGCCAACCATGCCTTCGCCCTGGCCGCGCCGATCCTGGCCGAGCAGGCCGCCGAGGGCGGCGCCTAGAGCGCGCAGCGCTCCGCTCAGCGCACCTTACGCACTTCGGTGTCGGCCGGGCGCAGCCGCGTCCCGTCGGCGGCGCGCGGCTGCATGCGCGCGACCGGCTTGCCGCTGCGCGTGTCGATCAACGCCGAATGGCGCTCGCCGTGGTCGAACAGATGCCGTTCGCCCCACTGCCGCAGCGCCAGCACCACCGCGAACAGGTCCTCGCCCTTGGCGCTCAGCGCGTACTCGCGGTAGGCGCTGCCGTCGGACGCTTCGCGCGTCTCCAGGATGCCGGCTTCGACCAGCTTGCGCAGCCGGTCGGCCAGGATGTTGCGCGCCATGCCCAGGCTGCGCTGGAAGTCGCCGAAGCGACGCACGCCATCGAAGGCATCGCGCACGATCAGCAGCGACCAGCGGTCGCCGATCAGGTCGGCGCTGCGCGCCACCGGGCAGGGCGAAGCGGGTATGGCAGGGCGGGACGGCATCGGCGTTCCAGGCAGGCGCTCGGCGGTAGTGGTTGCATTTTAAAACCTATCGGCCTAGCCTGAAACAAGTTTCGTTTTGAAACCGGAACAGGCGAGCCATCGATCATGCAATCCGTCACCGCTGCGCCCGCCATGCCGCGGCGCCTGGTCTGGCTGTTCGCCATCGCCAGCGGCCTGAGCGTGGCCAATGTCTACTACGCGCAGCCGCTGCTGGACGCGCTGGCGGTGGACTTCGGCATCCGCCCGGCGGCAGTGGGCGGCGTGGTCAGCGCGGCCCAGATCGGCTGCGCGCTGGCCCTGCTGTTGCTGGTGCCGCTGGGTGACCTGGTGGAGCGCCGCCGCCTGATGGCGGTGCAGGCGCTGGGGCTGGTCGCGACGCTGGTGGTGGTGAGCGTGGCGCGGTCGGCGCCGGTATTACTGGCCGGCATGCTCGCTGTCGGCCTGCTGGGCACGGCGATGACCCAGGGCTTGATCGCCTACGCCGCCAGCGCCGCGGCGCCGCAGGAGCAAGGGCGGGTGGTCGGTGCGGCGCAGGGCGGTGTGTTCATCGGCCTGTTGCTGGCGCGGGTGTTTGCCGGCGGGGTCAGCGAACTGGCCGGCTGGCGCGGGGTCTATGCCGGCGCCGCGGCGCTGATGCTGGCGCTCGCGTGGCCGCTGTGGCGTTGGTTGCCGGCACTGCCGGTACCGCTGCAACCGCTGCCGTATCCGCGCCTGATCATGTCCATGCTGACGCTGCTGCGGCAGGAGCGCGTGCTGCAGGTACGTGGCGTGCTGGCGCTGCTGATGTTCGCGGCGTTCAACATCTTCTGGAGCGCGCTGGTGCTGCCGCTGCGCGCGCCGCCCTATGCGTTTTCGCACCTTGCCATCGGCGCCTTCGGCCTGGTCGGCGTGGTCGGGGCGCTGGCGGCCGCGCGCGCCGGGCACTGGGCCGACCGCGGCCATGCCCAGCGCACCAGCGCCGCGGCGCTGGTGGTGTTGGTGCTTGCGTGGTGGCCGTTGTCGCAGTTGCAGCAGTCGCTGGCCGCGCTGGTGCTGGGAATCGTCCTGCTCGACCTGGCCGGGCAGGCGCTGCACGTCACCAGCCAGAGCATGATCCTGCGTCGCCGGCCGCAGGCGCACGGCCGGTTGATCGGCCTGTACATGCTGTTCTACGCGGTGGGCAGCGGACTGGGCGCGATCGCGACGACCGCGACCTACGCGCAGGCCGGCTGGGCGGGCGTGTGTCGCCTGGGGGCGGCGGTCAGCCTGCTGGCGTTGCTGTTCTGGTGGGCGACGCGGCGGGTTGGCGCGGCGTCGGTGGCGCTCAGTCCAGCACCCGGCTCAACTGCTGCGCCGCATGCCGCAGCGCCGGCAGCACCGTGCTCTGCAGGCTGCCCAGGGTCATGCGCGCCACCGAGCTGCCGACGTTGAGCGCGGCGACCACACGGTCCTGGCGGTTGCGCACCGGCACCGCCACCGAACGCAGGCCGATCTCCAGTTCCTGGTCAACCACCGCATGGCCGTCGCGCTGCACACGCTCGAGCAGGGCCTGGAACTGCGCGCGGTCGGTGACGGTGCGTTCGGTGCGCGGACGCAGCGGGTTGCGCTCCAGGTAGCTGTTCAAGGTGTCGCCCGGCTGCGCCGCCAGCAGCACCCGGCCCATCGAGGTGCAGTACGCCGGCAGGCGGCTGCCGGCGCGCAGGCCGATCGACATGATCCGCACCGTCTCCGCCCGCGCCACGTACAGCAGGTCGTCGCCGTCGAGTACGCCCAGCGAACAGGACTCGTGCAGGGTGTCGCGCAGCGCATCCAGCACCGGCTGCGCCGCCACCGACAGGGCGGCGGTGGACAGGTAGCCGCTGCCGATGCCCAGCGCGCGCGGCAACAGCACGTAGCCGCGGCCATGGGTGCCGGCGTAACCGAGCTTCTCCAGCGTGTACAGCACGCGCCGCACCGCCGCGCGCGGGATGCCGGTGTCGGCGCTGAGCTGGGCCATGCTGACATCGCGGCTGTGCTGGCCGAAGGCGCTGAGCACGGCCAAGCCGCGCGCCAGCGAGGTCATGAAGTTCGGGTCGCCTTCGCATTCGCCGATGCGCCGCATCAGTTCCGCGGCCAGGCCGCGCTCGGGCGGGGTGGGAGCGGTGGCGGCGCGCGCGGTGCGGCGTGCGCGAGGGGGACGCGGGGAATCGGACATGGAAGCGGCGGCGGCGGCGATGCGTCCGATGGTAGTGGCTGCGCCTGCGGGCGTCGATGCCGCGGCGTGCATGCGCACCACAATGCCGTGCCGTGTCATCGACCCATGCTGTCCGTAGGAGCGGCTTCAGCCGCGACCAAGCGTTACCGGGAACGCCCAGTCGCGGCTGAAGCCGCTCCTACGAGAGTCGAGTTTCGGCCCCTGGCCTCAGTCGCCCAGCCGCACCACCAGCTTGCCGAAGTTGCCGCCGCTCAGCATGTCGATGAAGGCCTGCGGTGCGTTCTCCAGCCCGTCCACCACGTGTTCGCGGTAGCGCACGCGGCCGTCGGCCAGCCAGGCGCCCATTTCGCGCAGGAACTCCGGATACAGCTTGACGAAGTCGCCGACGATGAAGCCGCGCAGGGTCAGGCGCTGGCGCAGGACCTGGCCCATCAGCGCCGGCAGTCGGTCCGGCCCCGGCGGCAAGGCGCCGTTGGCGTTGTAGGTGGCGATGGTGCCGCACACCGGCACGCGCGCGAAATCGTTGAGCACCGGCAGTACCGCATCGAACACGTGGCCGCCGACGTTCTCGAAGTACACGTCGATGCCGTCGGTCGCGGCGGCGCGCAACTGCTCGGCGAAGTCCTTGGCGCGGTGGTCCAGGGCCACGTCCACGCCCAGTTCCTCGCGCAGGTAGCGGCATTTCTCCGCACCGCCAGCGATGGCGATGACCTTCGCCCCGCGCAGCCTGGCGATCTGCGCCACCGTGGCGCCGACCGGGCCGGTGGCCGCCGCCACCGCGACGGTCTCGCCCGGCTGCGGCTTGCCGATCTCGTGCAGGCCGGCGTAGGCGGTGAAGCCAGGCATGCCGTACACGCCCAGCGCAGTGCTCGGCGGCAGCGGCGAGGCGGGATCGAGCTTGCGCCGCAGGCTGGCGCCATCGACGACCAGATGGGTCTGCCAGCCGCCGTTCTGCACCAGCACCAGATCGCCCGGCGCATGGTCGGGGGAGTTGGATTGCAGCACTTCGGCCACGGTGCTGCCGACCATGGTCTCGCCCAGTTGCACCGGCGGCGCGTAGGACGGCGCATCGCTCATGCGCCCGCGCATGTACGGGTCCAGCGACAGCCAGCGGTTGCGCAGCAGCACCTGGCCTGGTCCAGGCGGCGTCAGTGGCGCCTGTTCGGTACGGAAGTTGTCGGTGCCCGGCGTGCCCTGCGGGCGCGAGGCGAGCACGATGCGGGTGGTGTGGGTGGGGGCGGTCATGCGGTTTCCTCACTTGCGGTATTCAGTTGCGCGATGTCCTCGGCGGACAGCTGCAGGCGCGCGGCGGCGAGCAGGTCCTGCAGTTGTTCCAGGCTGGTCGCGCTGGCGATCGGCGCGACGATGCCGGGCCGCGCCATCAACCACGCCAGCGCCACCTGCGTGGGCGTGGCCGCATGCTTGCCGGCGATGTCGTCCAATGCGGCGAGGATGCGCAGGCCGCGCGCGTTGAGATAGCGTGCGACCACGCTTGCGCCGCGCGCCTGGCTTTTGCCCGCGTCTTCGGCGCGACGGTACTTGCCGCTGAGGAAGCCGCTGGCCAACGCGTAGTAGCACAGCACGCCCAGGCCCTGTTCGCGCACCAGCGGTTCCAGTTCGGCCTCGTAGCCGGCGCGGTCGTACAGGTTGTACTCCGGCTGCAGCGTTTCGTACCGGGGCAGGCCGTACTGCGTGGAGACGTTCAGCGCCTCGCGCAGGCGCGTGGCGCTGTAGTTGGAGGCGCCGATCGCGCGCACCTTGCCCTGTTCGATCAGCCGCCCGAACGCAGCCAGCGACGCTTCCAGCGGCACCGAATCGTCGTCCTCGTGCGCCTGGTACAGATCGATGACGTCGGTCTGCAGGCGCTGCAGCGAGTCCTCCGCGGCGGCAGCGATGTTGTCGGCCGACAGGCCCGGGCGTTCGGCCCACTTGCCGACCTTGGTCGCGATCAGCACCTTGTCGCGCTTGCCGCTGCGCGTGAGCCACTGCCCGATCAGTGCTTCCGATTCGCCGCCTTGGTTGCCGGGCACCCAGGCCGAATAGATGTCGGCGGTGTCGATGAGATTGCAGCCGGCCTCGACGAAGGCATCGAGCAGGGCGAAGGAGGTCTTGGCGTCGGCGCTCCAGCCGAACACGTTGCCGCCGAACGCCAGCGGTGCCGCATGCAGGCCGGAACGGCCGAGTTCGCGCGTGTGCAGCATGGAAAACGTTCCACTGTGGGGGAGGCGACAGGATAGTCGTCAGGGGTTGGATGGCCGTCAAATACGCGAGAAAACATCGTTCTGTAGACGTGATTGGCGCTAACGGAAGTGCAACATTCGGCGCTACCGGGCCGCGTGCTAGGCTCGCGGCACCTCTCTTGCGGATGCCTGCCATGACGCTTCGTACCTCGCTCGCCTGCGCCTGTACCCTGGCCGTCGCCACCGCGTTGCTCGCCCCGGCGGCGCAGGCGATCAAGCCCGCCGACACCGCCACGCTGCCGGCACCGGATGCGGCGCTGCAGACGGCGATCAACGGCAGTTGGCGCGACCGCGCCAACGTCGCCCGCGATGCCTATCGCCATCCCGGCCAGACCCTGGCGTTCTTCGGCATCAAGCCGACCCAGACGGTGATCGAGGTCACCCCGGGCGGCGGTTGGTATTCCGAGATCCTTGCGCCGTACCTGCGCGAGCGTGGCCAGTACATCGCCGCGGTGGTCGATCCGGCGGCGGTGCCGGAAGGGCGTGGCCGCGACTACCAGCAGAAGGCGCGCAGCGGCCTGGAGCAGAAGTTCGCCGCGGCGCCGGCGCAGTACGACCGCGCGCGCATCGTGGCGTATGCGCCGAACGCGCCGGTGTTCGGCCCGCCCGGCTCGGCCGACCTGGTGCTGACCTTCCGCAACGTGCACAACTGGCGCATGGCCGGCCAGGCCGAGGGCATGTTCAAGGGCTTCTACCAGGTGCTCAAGCCCGGCGGCGTGCTCGGCGTGGTCGAGCACCGCGCCAAGGCCGACGTGCCGGCCGACGACAAGAGCGGTTATGTCGGCCAGGCGCAGGTGATTGCCATGGCCGAGGCGGCCGGCTTCAAGCTGGCCGGCAAGAGCGAGCTCAACGCCAACCCGCGCGACAGCAAGGACTATCCGGGCGGCGTGTGGACGCTGCCGCCGAGCAACCAGCACGACGCCGCCGACGACGCCAAGTACCAGGCGATCGGCGAGAGCGACCGCATGACCCTGAAATTCGTCAAGCGCTGACCGGCGCGCGGGCGGGGAGGCGCGAGCGCATGGGACAATGCCTGCGCCGCGCCGTGCGGCGCAGGTTCGCCGCCGTTTCCGCCGATGCTGATCGCCTTCAACAAGCCCTTCAACGTGCTGTGCCAGTTCACCGACCGCAGCACGCCGCCGCGGCGGACACTGGCCGAGTTCGGCCTGCCCGCCGACGTGTACGCGGCTGGGCGCCTGGACTACGACAGCGAAGGCCTGCTGCTGCTGACCGACGACGGCGCGCTGGCGCACCGGCTCACCGATCCGCGGCACAAGCAACCCAAGACCTATTGGGTGATGGTGGAGGGTGCACCGCAACCGGAGCAGTTGCAGCGTCTGCGCGACGGCGTGCTGTTGAACGACGGCCCGACCGCACGGGCCGAGGTGACGTTGCTGGATGCGCCGCCATCGCTGTGGCCGCGGGATCCGCCGGTGCGCTTCCGCAAGAGCGTGCCCGATGCCTGGTTGCAGGTGGTGTTGCGCGAAGGCCGCAACCGCCAGGTGCGGCGGATGACCGCGGCGGTCGGCTTGCCGACCCTGCGCCTGGTGCGTGCGGCGATGGGCGCACACCGGCTGGACGGGTTGGCGCCGGGGGCCTGGCGCGCGCTGTAGTGCGTGGTGTGCCGAGTGACGCGTAGGAGCGTTTCAGCCGCAACATGGGAACCTCTGTAACGCTCCGGTCGCGGTAGACGCCGTTCCTGCGTTAGAAAAGCAGGGTCGCAGCGAATCCATAAAAAAAGCGACCGGGATGTCTCCCGGTCGCTGCGTTTCATGCTGCGGCTGCCGTCAGCGGCAGTACGCGGATCTCACTCTTCGGTGGCGTCCTGCGCTGCGGCATTGCGGCGCGTGCCGCGGGTGCTGGCGGCGCTGCGGCGCGCACCGACGTTGCCGCGCTTGTTGGCGGCCTCGATGCGCTGCGCGTTGCCTTCGATCGGCGCGCCCTTGTCGCGCTGGCGCTTGCGGTAGATGGCGTAGCCGAGCAGACCCACGCCCACTGCGGCAGCGGCGATCGCGATGGCCGGGTTGCGGCGCACGGCGGTGCGCGCGACCTTGGAGCCGGTCTTCACTGCACCCATCGCTGCGCCAGCCTTGAGCGCGCCCATCGCCTTGCCCGACTGCAACCACTTGTTCGCCTGCGGGCCGAAGTGCTTGAGGCTGTCGCCGGCGTGGCTGGCGAGATCCAGGGCGCGATCGGTGATGATGGTCAGCTTGCTCATGGGCGTCCCTACTGGCAGGAATGAAGGGCTGCAGTGTCGCCCGCCTACCGTATACGGGGCGTTAGCGCAGCGCCGCGGATTCGTCTGCCGGCTGAATGCGGGGCGTGGATTTGGTCGCGCCATCGACGGCTGAGTGCGCCGCGTGGGCCTGCCACCACGCGCACTGCCGTTGCCGCGTGGCGCAGCGATGGCTGGCCGTCGGGTCGAGCCGCTTGGAGCCGATTGCGGCTTTCATGACGGCCCATCGGCCTAGGTACGCGCGTGCGTGGCTGCGTCGGCGCTCGGACGTGGTCCCGCTTCCCTGGCGCAACCCCGCGTAAGCATGGCATGACGCGCTTACGCGGGGCCGATGACACACGCTAGGTACCGCGCGGCTTGGCGCGGTGGCTGGCGGTGGCGGTCCAGGGGTCGTCCGGCCAGGGGTGGCGCGGGTAACGACCCTTCATTTCCTTCTTCACTTCCGGGTAGGTGCTGGACCAGAAATTGCGCAGGTCCTGGGTGACCTGCAGCGGGCGCCCGCCGGGCGAGAGCAGGTGCAGCAGCAGCGGCACACGGCCGTCGGCGATGCGCGGGGTGTCGGCCAGGCCGAACAGCTCCTGCAGCTTGACCGCCAGCACCGGCGGCTGCGGCTGCCCGGCATGGTCCAGGCTGTAGTCGATGCGCCGCTCCATGCCCGACGGCACTGCGACGCGCACCGGTGCGTGGCGGTCGATGGCCTGGCGCCTGTCCCACGGCAGCCGCGCTTTCAGCGCCTCGCCCAGCTCGTCCTCGCTCAGCGCATCGAGCCGGGTCTTGCCGGCAAAGGCCGGGCGCAGCCAGTCGTCGAGGCTGTCCAGCAGCGCGGCATCGCCCAGGTCGGGCAGGTCCAGCTCCGGCATCCACTGGCGCAGTCCCGCCACCCGCGCGCGCCACTGCGTCAGACCCTCGCTCCAGGGCAGCGCCTGCAGTCCGAGTTCGCGCACCGCCTCGGTCAATGCCGCGGCCGCCTGCGCCGGCTCGACGCGGCCAGCGGGGCGGCTGTCGAGCACGATGCGATCGAAGCGTGTCTCGCGCAGCGCGCTCAGCGCGCGCCGCTCGGCATCCCAGCGCACCACGTCTTCCTGCGCGAAGCGCTGCGGAAACTGCGCGCGCAGATAGGTCTCGTCCACGGGCGCGGCGCGCAGCAGCAGTGCGTCCTTGGCCTCGTGGCGCAGTTCGGCGGCGACCAGCCAGGGCTCGCCGCGCAGGTCGCTGTGCTCGAACAGGCGCACGCTGCGGCCGTTGGCCAACTGGTAGCGCAGCGGATCGCTGGGGTGACGCGTACCGATGCGGTCGGGGAAGGCATGCGCCAGCAGATCGCCGAGTTCGTGCGCCTCCACGCTGTCCGGCGCGGCGGCCTCGCTGCGCAGGCGCCGCCGCCACTGTTTGGCCGCCGCGTCGATCGCCCCCAGCGCGCCGCGGTTGGCGTCGTGCGGCACGCGGCCGCGGCGGAACGCGGCCAGGGCACGCCAGCGCGCGGCCAGCGCATCGCCGCCCTGGCGCAGCGGATCGCGCGCTTCGATCAGGGCGGCGAGGTCGCAGGCCAGCGCCTGCGCGCGCGCATCGTTGGCCGCCAGCAGCATCGCCGCCAGCCGCGGATGCGTGCCCAGCGCGAGCATGCGCCGGCCGCTGGCGGTGATGGCGCCGTTTGTGCCGAGCGCGCCGAGCCGCTGCAGCAGCTCGCGGGCGGCAGCCAGCGCACCGACTGGTGGCGGATCGACGAAGCGCAGGCCATCGTTGCCCCAGGCCGCCAGCTCCAGCCCTAGCCCGGCCAGTTCCACCTGCAGGATCTCGGCGCGGCGTTGCGCCTCCAGGCGTTGCGACTGCGGCCACAGCCGGTAGGCCCAGCCACTGGCGACGCGGCCGGCGCGACCGGCGCGCTGGTCGGCCGATGACTGGGCGATGGCGGTCACGTCCAGCCGCGAGAAGCCGCTGTTGGGATCGTAGTGCGGCTCGCGCGCCAGCCCGGCATCGATCACCACGCGCACCCCGGGCAGTGTCACCGAGGACTCGGCGACATTGGTCGCCAGCACCACGCGTCGTCGCCCCTGCGGATCGGGCTGCAGCACCTTGCTCTGTTGCTCCACCGGCAACTCGCCATGCAGTGGCAACACCTCCACCCCGCTCCCTTCTCCCTCCGGGAGAAGGTGGCGCGCAGCGCCGGATGAGGGTGCGTCCAAGGCGGTGCCAGCTGGGGTAACGCCAGAGGCGGTGCCGGCTGGGGTCATGCCCGATGCGCCATCTCCTGGCGCTATGCCCGCCACCGCACCACCGCCGACACCCGCCGCTTCCAGCGCCGCCTGCACCCGCCCGATCTCGCGCTGTCCGGGCAGGAATACCAGCACATCGCCCGGATGCTGCTGCAGCACATGCTCGACCGCACGCCGGGCCTGCGCTTCCAGCGACTCCTCGCGTCGCGCCGGGAAGTGCGCGATCTCCACCGGGAAACTGCGCCCGGCGCTGGACAGCCGCGGAGCATCCAGGAACTGCGCCAGACGCTCGCCGTCCAGCGTTGCCGACATCACCACGATGCGCAGGTCCTCGCGCACCTGCGCCTGTACGTCCAGGGCCAGCGCCAGGCCCAGGTCCGCGGCCAGGTGGCGCTCGTGGAATTCGTCGAACAGCAGCGCACCGACCCCGTCGAGCATCGGGTCGTCCTGCAGCATACGGGTCAAGATGCCCTCGGTGACCACCTCGATACGGGTACGCGCGGACACCTTGTTCTCGAAGCGGATGCGGTAGCCCACGGTCTCGCCCGGCGCTTCGCCGCGCTGCCGGGCCATGAAGGTCGCGGCGCTGCGCGCGGCGACGCGGCGCGGTTCCAGCATCACGATGCGCCGGCCTTGCAGCCAGGGCGCGTCGAGCAGCGCTGGCGGCACCTGGGTGGTCTTGCCGGCGCCGGGCGGGGCTTCCAGCACCAGGCGCGGATGGGCGGCGAGGCTGTCGCGGATCTGCGGCAGCAGCGGATCGATCGGAAACACGGCGGACGTCATCGGCCAAGGATACGGGGCCGCTGCGCCGCTGTAGAGCGGTGGCGGGCCCACGGCCCGTACAATCAGCCGCTTTCCCGGCTGATTCCCGCGCAATCGCATGACCCTGATCGACATCGGCGCCAACCTCACCCACGAGTCCTTCGATCGCGACCGCGACGCGGTGCTGGAGCGCGCCCGCGCCGCCGGCGTCGCGCAACTGGTGGTCACCGGCGCCAGCCGCGAGCACTCGCCGCTGGCGCTGCAGTTGGCGCGGCAGCATCCGGGCCTGCTGTACGCCACCGCCGGCGTGCATCCGCACCACGCGGTGGAATACACCGCCGAATGCGATGCCGAACTGCGCGCGCTGCATGCGCACGCCGAGGTGGTGGCAGTCGGCGAGTGCGGCCTGGACTACTTCCGCGACTTCTCGCCGCGGCCGGCGCAGCACCGCGCTTTCGAGCGGCAACTGCAGCTGGCGGTGGACACCGGCAAGCCGCTGTTCCTGCACCAGCGCGACGCCCATGCCGACTTCATGGCACTGATGCGCCAGTTCGACGGCAAGCTCGGCCCGGCGGTGGTGCATTGCTTCACCGGAAGCCGCGAGGAACTGTTCGACTACCTGGACCGCGACTGGTACATCGGCATCACCGGCTGGCTGTGCGACGAACGCCGCGGCGCGCACCTGCGCGAGCTGGTGAAGCACATTCCCGCCGAGCGGCTGATGATCGAGACCGACGCGCCGTACCTGCTGCCGCGCACGCTCAAGCCGACGCCGAAGGACCGCCGCAACGAGCCGGCGTTCCTCGCGCACATCGTCGAGGAACTGGCGCGCGACCGCGGCGAGGACGTAGCCACTGTCGCTGCTTCCAGCACTGCCGCCGCGCGGACCTTCTTCCGTTTGCCGATGCCGGCCTGAGTACGTCGCCGCAGCGGGTTTCGTGATTGGAGATTCGTGATTGGGGATTGGGGATTCGTAAGAGCGTGATTGGCTGTACGCGTTTTTTGTAGGAGCGGCTTCAGCAGCGACCGGTCACCGGTCGCGGCTGATGACCCGGCGACCATGCCGATCCTTTGCGCGGCCCTGCGGGCCGATGCGCCGCTGGGAGAGCCTGGACGGAGTGGGTTGGGATTTTCTTGTGGGAGGGACTTCAGTCCCGACGCCTGACGGTGTCAGTTGGCGTTGGGCTTCATCCGTCGCGGCTGAAGCCGCTCCTACGTGGGTAACGTGAGTCGGCCTGCCCGGGCGGCGCCCTCCTCAATCGACCTGCGCGTCCTCGCGCTTCGCTTCGGCCATCGCTTCCGGCTCCAGCTCCTCGGCGCTGCGGTTGAGCTTGACGAACACGCCCCAGGCGACCAGCAGCAGTGCCGCACACAGACCGACCGCGGCGGCGTAGGGCAGCTTGGCCGGGTCGTCGTGCATCAGTTCGAAGATCGACACCAGGGTCTCGATCGCCAGGGCGATGACGATGACCACGAAGAACCGCGACAGATAGCGGCGCACCCGGGTCGGTCCGCTGACCTTGACGTCGCGCTGCACCTCTTCCTCGTAGATGGTCTGGCCCAGTTCCAGGGTCACCAGCGCCACGGTGAGCAGCCCGATCGCTTCCAGCACCACGTTGAAGCGGTCGCGCACCACCAGTTCGCCGCCCGGCGTCAGGCCGTGCCACAGCTCCAGCACGGCCATGCAGATCAGCCCGGCCGCGCACAGCAGGAACAGCACGATGATGAGGAAATGTCCGCCGCGGAACAGTTTTTCCATGCGCGTGCCCGTTGCCGCCCCTGAGTGGTGGGCGAGCATAGGCGCCAGGCGCGTCAGCGGCGCGCGAAGATGCATGTCCTATGGGGTAAGGAGGCACCATGACCTGCGGCGCGCAGCGCACCGTGGCAGGCGCGAAGGATGGGGCGGCGTACCGCGCCGCTTCCTCGCGGTGCCCGTCAGCGTGCGGGGAGGCCGGCCTGGTATGCCTGCAGGTGGCAGTACGCGGCCATCAACAGCGGCGCGGCGTGCCCGGCGCTGCGGGCGCGGGCGAGCATGTCGCCGACGATCTGCTGTGCTTCCACCTGCTGCCCGGCTTCCAGGTCGCGCAGCATCGATGCCTTCATCGGCGAGCCGGGCTGGGTCAGCAATTGCAGCGCGCTGGCTTGCGCCGCCTCAGGCACCGGTTCGCCGGCGGCCGCCGCCACCGCCGTGCATTCCGCATACAGGCCACGCACCAGCGTCACGCCATCGTCGCTGGCGACGATGCGCCCGATCGGCGCGCGCATCAGGCAGGTGGCCGCCGCCAGCGCGGTGAGGAAGGTGTACTTGATCCATTGTTCCTGCGCGATCCGCGGCGCAGCCAGATGATCCACTTCGGCCTGCGTGCAGGCCTCGGCCAGGGCACGCACGCGTGCGCTGTCGGCACCGCGCCCGTCGCGCTCGCCGAAGGTCAGCGAGGCCGGCTTGGCCAGGTGCTGGATCGCGCCATCGGCATCCAGTACGGCGCTGATGAAGCACAGCCCACCGATCACCCGTTCCGCACCGAAGCGCGCATCCAGTGCCCGGTAGTGGCGCAGGCCATTGAGGATCGGCAATACGCTGGTGCCGTCCAGTACCGCCGGCGCCACCGCGTCCAGCGCACTGTCCAGGTCATAGGCCTTGCAACTGAGCACTACCAGATCGAACGGGCGTGCCTGTGCCGCGCCGGGCAATGCTTCTACCGTGAGTGTCTTGACCGCGATCGCCGCATCGCCGCGCGGACTACGGATGCGCAGACCATCGCGTTGCAGGCGCGCGGCCCGCGCTGGTCGCACCAGGAAGCTGACATCGGCGCCGGCCTGGGCCAGGCGTCCGCCAAAGTAACCGCCGGTCGCGCCGGCACCGAGAATGAGGATACGCATGGGACGAGGGCCGCAAGAGAGTGGGGATGCGACCCGCTGTCGGGACGCGTACCGGCAAACGCGTGGCTGCGCGTTTGCCGGCGGTGCGACGCGAGCGGCAGTGCCGCTGTGCCACACCGAAACTGTGCAGGCAACGAGGGCGCGACCGCACGCGGCAGCGCGCCTGCGCGGCTCAGTTCTTCTTTACCAGCTCGACGCGGCGGTTCTGCGACTTGCCTTGTTCGGTCGCATTGTCCGCCACCGGATCGGCGTCGCCGAAGCCGGCCGAGGTCAGCCGTGACGCCTCGATGCCCTGCGCGACCAGCGCGGCGACCACCGCCTTGGCGCGCCCTTCCGACAGCGTCTTGTTGTGCGCGGCATCGCCGGTGCCGTCGGTGTAGCCATTGACGGCCAGCTTCAAAGTCGCGTCCTGCTTGAGCAATTGCACGACCTGCGCGATCTGCGGTTGCGAATCGGGCAGGATATCGGTCTTGTCGGTGGCGAAGTTGACGTGCAGCGCCACCTTGCCGGTCTTGTCGATCTGCGTCTTCAGTTCGCTGGCCGGCAGCAGGCTGGCGGTGACCTGCAGCGGCTTGGTCTCGGCGATCAGCAGGCCGCCGCCGAACTGGTAGCTGCACAGGTGGATCCAGATGTCGCGGTCGGCGCGATGCACCACGAACACCTGCACCGGGTTGTTCCAGACATCGCCCAGGCCGCTGTTGTACTTGGTGGCGAAATCCCGCGGCCATTCCTTGATCTTCTGCGTGGCCGCTTCGGGAATCCGGCCGTCGAAAATCTTTTTGCCACCGAGCGCAGTGACCATGGCCTCGATGTTACGTTCCAGTTCGATGTCCGAGAACGTTTTACCGTCCGCCGCATTGATCTGCGCCGACCAGACCTTGCCCTCGACCGGTTGCAGGCGATCACCGGTCCAGAACGGAACTTGATCGAAGTCGGTGCCATCCGGTTTGTTACCGGTGACATATCCGCTGGGCAGGGCGATGTAGGGGAAGTCTCCCAACGGGACGTCGGACACCGGCAAGCTGGCCGGGTCGAATGTGGCACTGGTGGCAGGTTGCTGTGCGGAAGCTTCCTGCGTGCTGCCGGCGGTCGCCGCGGGGGGCGTTACCTGATCGTCGGAATGCGCGGGCTGCTCATGCTTCTTGCAGGCGCTCAGACTTGCGATGACGGCCAGGACCAACGTCGCCGCTACTGCTCTTTTCACAGAGGTACTCCTTGTCGGGGGACGAACAAAACTAGTGTAACGGGAGGTCGGCCGATCTTGCCGCAGAACCATGAATCCGCGTCGACCGGCAATGGCGACACACGTTTGGATCGCAGCATAGGCGCGATCAGTGCGTCGGGTCGGGTGGCTGGAACAGCGCGTCCGGTTGCGGGCCATAGTCGACGCGTTGGATGTCCCAGTGCTTTTGCTGTTCCATTCCGGTCTTGCCGCGATAGGCGAGCACCAGGCCGGTCTCACGGTCCAGCCACATCGTGCCTTGCCGGGTTCTGCCTGGTCCGTCCGGATTGGCCAGGCGGTACCGCCATTGCACCGCGTCGCGGCCCGCACGCAGGCCGCTGTCGCCACGCTGGCAGTCGGCGAACATCCCAAGTCCCGCGCAGGGTTGCTCCGGATCGAAGCGTAGCGGCCAGCGCATGCCGGGAACGGGCATCGCGCCGCCCTGCTGGCCGACGATCCAGCCGGTGGGCGCACCCTTTGCCAGGATCAGCGCATACGACCGACCGCTGGCATCCTGGAACTGGATGCGCAACGCGTCGTCGCGAAAGAACACCGTCGCCGGCTGCGCCGCGCCGCGCGGCTGGATCCGGCTCAGGCCGCCAAGTTCGTTGGTGCTGACCTGCGCCACGCCGGAGAACGCGGCGTCCTCGGCGCACGCCGAGCCGGCAATGATCTGGCACAGCAGTGCAACGCACGCCAGCAGCGCGAGACGGGACATCACTTGTCCAGGTTGCCCTGTTTGGCGATGGGTGACTGCATGCGCACGATGGCGTAGCTTTCGATCGGCAGGCGCCGGGTGAACGTTTGAAGGGGAGAGGACTCGAATGTGCCCGGCTTCAGATACTGGGAATTTCCACCCAAGACCCAATCGACGAAAGGAACTACCAACGGTGCGTCGTAGACCACCTTGATCTTGAGGATGTTGGCGTCCTGGACATTTACCCCACTGCTGCCGATCGCGGTGCTGCGGTAGGCCAGCGTGTCGTTGGGCAACGCATAGCTGCCGTCGTACTGGCGCTCCTTGAAGTTGTTCCATGCGGCGCGGGTTGGATTGATGACGGTGATGTGACCGTGCATCTTCAGCGTCAGATCGAGCTGGGCTGCCCGACGTGCGGTTTCCACGCCCATTAGGCTTTTGTCAGTGGCGTACAGCGGCATCATGCCCTTCTCGAAAGCGGCACGCATTTCTCCTCGATCCACCCCGCTCACCGCGCCCGCGCGCGCTGCCATAAGCGCAGCATAGTCGAGCGTGGACTTCATGCGGTACAGCAGCACCGCCTGGATGACGGCGAGCAGTAGGAACAGCAGCACCGGCGTGATGATCACCAGTTCCACCATGGATTGGCCGCGCATCGACGTGCGACTGCGGAGGGTGCGGACGCGTGCATTCATGACCGGACTCCCGGAGAGGAAGGCGCCGGCGCGGTGGCGCGCCAGTGCCAGTGTTCGCCGCGTTGCGGTTGCAGGCGGTCCAGCGCACCGCCATGGAACTCAATGGTGGCCGCGGCGCGCCGGCATAGTGCCGTGCGATACGGTCTGACGTTCTCGCGCCACTCCAGCACGGCATCGTCGTGGCCCAGGAACACCAGATCCAGCGGGTAGGCCATGCCGATGGTATGCACGCTGGCGCAGGGGCGGATCAGCAAGGCCTCCGATCCGTCCGTGGCCAGCGCCGGGCGCGCCAGCAGCCCGCGCGCGCGCGACCACCAGGTATCCGCGGCCCACACCTGCGGGATTGGGGCGCCGGCGCTGCGCTCGATGCACCCGCGTTTCACAGGATCCCCTCCTGCAGCATCTTCAAGTAGATGAAATAGCCCAGGAACAGGAAGATCAGCGGGAAGAAGAACATCACCAGCGGCAGCATCATCTTCACCGGCGCTTCCAGCGCCAGCTTCTCGGCGCGCAGGAAGCGTTCCTCGCGGCGCTGGTTGGCCTGCGCGCGCAAGGTGTCGCTGAGGTTGGCGCCGACCTTGTCGGCCTGGATCAGCGCGCTGGTGAAGCTGGTGATCTGCGCGATGTCCATGCGCTCGGCCATGCGCCGCAGCGCTTCGGCGCGCGGCAGGCCCGCGCGCAGATCGCGCAGCATGCGCGAGAACTCCTGCGACAGCGCGCCTGAGGGTCCCTTCGCGACGGCCTGTTCGATGCCGCCGGTGACGTTCAGGCCGGCCTCGACCGCCATGGTGATGAAGTCCAGGTAGATCGGCAGATCGCGCACCACGGTCTTCTGCCGCGCCTTGCGGCGCTCGCCCAGCCACAGGGCGGGATACAGCCAGCCGAGCACGCCGCCGAACAGCAGGCACATCAGGCCCGAGCCGATGCCGAGGTGTCCGAGCATGCCGGTGCACAGCAGGAAGAAGACAACGACAACCAACGCGCTGGCCATGCGCAGGCCATAGAACTCTTCGGGCGTCAGCGTGTAGTCCTGGCCGGCCGCCTGCAGCTGCCGGTGGGTCTGCTCCAGTTGCGCCACGCTCAGGCGCGGCGCAATGCGCCGGGTAAGGACGGTCACCAGCGGCCACATCAACTGCATCAGCCGCGGCAACGGATCGTAGTAGGTGCGGTCTTCCAGCTCGACTTCGCGGATCACCCCGCGCGTGCCGATCACCACCAGCGTGACGGCGCCGGCGGCCAGAAGCCCGACGAGGGCGAGCATCCAGGTCATACGTCGATCGTCATGATTTTCTTGCAGAGGCGGTAGCCCAGGTATTCCATGACCAGGCAGATGGTGATCACCACCCAGCCGTGCCAGCTGTGGAACATCGGCTGCATGGTTTCGCTGTACATCAGGCTGAGATAGCCGATCAGGAACACCGGCAGCATCGCCATGACGATGCCCTGCAGGCGGCCCTGGGCGGTCAGTGCCTTCACCTTCTTCTCCATGGTCAGGCGCCGGCGCAGCGTCTCGGCCAGGGTCGCCAGGGTTTCCGCCAGATTGCCGCCCACCTCGCGCGAGATATTGACCGCCGAGACGAACAGCTCGGCATCGGTGATGGGCACGCGCTTGCTGAAGTTCTCCATCGCCTCTTCGGCGCGAAGCCCCATGTGTTGTTCGCGCAGCACCAGCGCCAATTCCTGCGCCAGCGGCGGTTGCCCGTCGTGGACCAATACCTCCATCGCCGGCGCAAACCCGACGCCGGCACGCAGGCTGCTGGACAGCATCTGCAATGCGTCGGGGAGCTGCTCCTGGATCTGCTCGAGCCGGCGCTTGCGCAGGAACGCGTAGATCTTGCGTGGCGCAAAGAGCAGGAAGATGCCGATCAGTACCGCGATGATTAGGCTGCCGGTCAGCATCCACACCAGCAGCGGGACGATCACCATCACCACCGCGCTGATCATGTAGACCTGGGCGGGATCCAGGAACAGGAACATGTCCGCCAGGTTCATGCGCGCCTGGTCCATGAAGCTTTCGCGGTAGCGCTTCAGAAACTGCTCGCTGGAGCGCGCGATCAGCAGGAATGCCGTCACGGTCCCGGCGAACACCAGCAGGGCGATCAGCCACAGGGCCATCAGCGCGCGCTTCCCTGGTTGCGGAAGATGCCTAGGTCCACCGACACGCCGCGCTCGGCGAGTTCCTCGTAGAACTCGGGCACTGCACCGGTCGCGACGAAGTTGCCGGCGACCTTGCCATCGGGGCCGTGATAGGTGGTGGGCTTGAACAGGAACAGGTCCTGCATCTGGATGGTGCCGCTTTCGATGCCGGTGATTTCGGTGATATGGCTGACCTTGCGCGAACCGCAGGGATAGCGGCGCTGGTGCACGATCAGGTTCACCGCCGACGCGATCTGTTCGCGCACCACTACCATCGGCAGCTCCATGCCGGCCATCATCACCATCACCTCCAGGCGCGACAGCGTCTCGCGCGGGTTGTTGGCGTGCGCGGTGGTCAGCGAGCCTTCGTGGCCGGTATTCATCGCCTGCAGCATGTCCAGACACTCGCCGCCACGGCACTCACCGACCACGATGCGATCCGGGCGCATACGCAGCGCGTTCTTGACCAGATCGCGGATGGTGATCTGGCCTTTGCCCTCCATGTTGGGCGGGCGTGCCTCCAGTGCCACCAGGTTCGGCTGCACCAGCTTGAGTTCGGCCGCGTCCTCGATGGTGACCACGCGGTCGCCATCGGGGATGAAGTTCGACAGGATGTTCAGCAGCGTGGTCTTGCCCGAGCCGGTACCGCCGGACACGACGATGTTGCGGCGCTCGCGCACCGCCATGATCAGGAACTCCAGCATCGCCTCGTTCAGCGATCCGAACTTCAGCAAGTCCTCGCCCAACAGCCGGCGAGTGGCGAACTTACGGATGCTGATACTGGGGCCGCGTAGGGCGACCGGCGGAATCACCGCGTTGACGCGCGAGCCGTCCTTCAGGCGCGCGTCGACCAGCGGAGAGCTTTCGTCGATGCGCCGTCCCAGTGGAGTGACGATGCGCTCGATCGCGGCCAGGCAGGCGCGTTCGTTGGAGAACACCACTTCGGATTTCTGGATGCGCCCGGCACGCTCGATGAAGATGTCGTCATGGGAGTTGACCATGATTTCGGTGACGGTCGGATCGTCGATCAGGTCTTCCAGCGGCCCCAGCCCGATCGCCTCGTCCAGGACCTGCTTGGCCAGCCGGCGCGGGCTGATGTCCGCTGGCAGGTCGCTGAACTCGCGTTTGATGATGTCGTCGATCAGGTTGATGGTGCTGTCGCGCAGCGCGCTGTCGTCCATGCTGCGCACATCCATGCGGCGCAGATCCATCTGCCGCACCAGCGCCATGTGCAACTTGGTGCGCCAGGTGGCGATATCCGATGGTGGCGGCCCGGCCACCACCATCTCCGTCGCGACGGGCGCAGACGGCTGGCGATCAGGTGCCGCGTCGGTTGCGGGTGCTGCCGACGCCGGCTCGGTCTTGACGGCCGCGCTGTCGTTGGCGGCCGGCGTCTGCCTGACGATGCGTGCGTCGTCGCCGCTGACCTTCAGCATGTACTGGCCGATGCGGATCTCGTCCTTGCCGTCGATCGGCCCCTGCTTTGCCAGCACCACCTTGCCGTTGAGCGTGATCGGCTCGCGCCCGCCCAGCGGCAGGATGAACACGCCGTCGTCCTCGCGCAGCAGGGTGGCGTGCTTGCCGGCGATGTTCCAGCCCTGCAGCATCACCAGGTTGGCGTCGGCGCGGCCGATGCCGCACTCGCGGTGCATGCATTTGACCTGGCGCGTGTCGCCTCCCGGCGTATTGATCAGCACTGTGAACATGGCGGTGAACCTTGCGCTCCGTGGGGTGGGTTACTTGATCAACTTGTCTTGCCGCGGGCTGATCTCGTCCTGCAATTCCTTCTCGATCCCCTGGGCACGCTGCAGATCCTGCAGGTTCTCCGGGGAAGTCGGGCTGACGATGCGCGGGGTCACGAAAATGACCAGTTCGGTCTTGTTGCCGCGGAAGCCATCGGAGCGGAACAGCTTGCCCAGGATCGGGATGTCGCCCAGCAGCGGCAGTTTGTCCACGGCCTTGGAGGCCTCCCGATCGAGCAGGCCGGAAATGACGATGGTCTGGCCGGCATTGACGTTCAGCTCGGTCTCCACGCGCCGGGTCAGGAAGCCGGGAACGCCCTGCACCGACACCGATGGATCGATCCGGCTGACTTCGGCCATGATCGAGGTATTCACCTGATTGGACGAGTTGACCGTCGGGTTGATGTTCAGGCGGATGCCGTATTCCTTGTACTCGATCTGGGTCTGGCCGAGGATCGACGGCACCACGATCGGCACTTCGCCGCCGACCAGGAAGGTGGCGTTGCTGCCGCTCTTGGCGCTCAGCTTGGGCTGCGCGAGCACCCAGGCCTTGCCGCGGCTCATCAGCAGGTTGATCTTCGAGGCGATGGTGGTGGCGATGCCGAAGTAGCCCTGCGGTCCGGACAGCCTGGTCGGCAACCGATCCTTGATGTCCTGGAAGGTCTGGTTCTCCTGCGGCAGCACGCGGAAGTAATCGTTTTTGGTGACGTCGCGGATCAGACCGCCGATCGGGCCGTCGATGGTGCTGTCCCAGCGGATGCCCAGATCCTCCACGGCGTTCTTGTTGAACTCCATGATCGACACGTCCATCTGCACCATCGGCCGCATGCCCACCGGGTCGGCGCCGGCGAAGTTCAGCACCTGCGGATAGATCTTCTGCAGCGCCTGGATCTTTGCCGTGGTGGCGGCGTCGATGTCGTTGCCCGAGATCACCACGTTGGAGCCGATGGCCCGCACGGTGATGCCCGGCGTATTGCCCAGCAGTTCGCGCACGGTCTCGGCCGCGCCTTCGGACTTGCTTCCCCCCACCGTCACGCTGACGTCGCGCTGGCTGCCATCGGCCATCCACAGGTGCACGTTGGTCTCGCCGGGCTTGGTACCGATCATGACCACTTCGGACTTGCCGACCGAGAAGACACTCAGGACCTCGCCGTCGCCGACCGCGATGCGCCGCAGTGCCCCGGGGACTCGCCGAACCACGGCCTCGCCGGCATAGATGCTTTGCGACGACTGGATCAACGGGGCGACCGACGGCTTCTTGTCACCGGCCAGGGCGACGCCGCCGCCACCGCCCGACGAGGCGCCGCTGCTGCCCAGTTCCTGGATCTGCGATTCCACCGATTGCTTGAACTGGTCGACCTGGCGCCCTTGCGCCATCAGGCGCGCCTGCTCGGCCGAGGGTGTATCCGCTGCCTGACCAGCCGCCGGTGCGGCCTGCGTTGCAGGCCGTGCCACCGCTGCAGCCTGCGCGGAAGGCCGTGCCGCCGGTGCAGCGCTCGCGGCCTGTTGTGCCGATGCATTCCATCCCCCGATGCCCGCCAGCAACACGCCGGCCAACCATGGCGCCGATGCTCCGGCCTTGCTCCTGCGACGTGTTGCCTGCGTCATGCTTAACCCTTTCCGCCAATGATGAACTCAACGCGGCTGCTTCCGCTGCCTATGTCTGCCGAATCGCCGGAACCCAGCGACCGCAACAACTGACTCTCGCTCATGCCCGTTGCTGCGCCTGGCGAGGTGTCTTTGATCTCGCGCAGCAGCACGCGCACCGCCCCTACCTTCGAGGCGACGGCCAACTGCTTGGCCTGGTACTGGTCCAGCTCCAGGGTCACGCTGGAAAAGCCGGTGGACGTATTGGCTTCCTCGCCGTCCTTCGGCGTCGGCGCCTCGCCGATGCGGCTGCCGGCGGCCAGCACCTTGACCTTCTGCAGCAGTGGGAACACCTGCGCGCCCGCGCCCTGGCCACCATTGCCGCCGGTGGTGGCGTCCTTGACGAAGAAGATGTCGATCAGGTCGCCTGGCGCGATCATGCCCGAGATCGAATTGTTCTCGTCGACACTCATCGTGTAGGCGACCTTGCCCTTGGGAATCAGCCGCGAGAACTGGTCGTACAGCGGAACCAGGGCGCTGGCGCTCAAGGGCGCACCACCGCGTGCTGGTGCACGCAGCATCCTGCCTTCGAACTGGGTGTGATTGTCGGGCGTGACCGCATCGGCGGGCGCGAACTCGGCCGGGATCGTGCGCAGGGCCAGATCGCCACCTTGCAGGATGGCGCCCTGCGGCAAATCGTTCACTGGCACCGCGACGTCGACCATCGGTCGGTTGTCCTGAGTCCGTTCCGCGACCGTGGTGCGGATGTAGCTGACCGCGATGAAGGCCGCAAGGCCGGCCATGACCACGGCGATCAGGATGAAAAGAACGTTCTTGCTGAGTTTGGGTTTCTGCATTGAAGAAGTGCCGTCGGCGGGTTTGTCTCGAAAAGGATTCAGCCCGTCAGCACGTCGGAGACCGAAATGGCATAGACGAACGCGGCATAGAGTTCTTTCAGGGTGGTCACCACTTCAGTGATCACGTCGGGCTTGGCGATCAGCACGATCACCAGCGCCATGACCACCACGGTGTATTCGATCGTGGACTGGCCGCGCTGCAGGCGCCGGCCGGGCAGGGCAAGCGCGTTCATTCGACCACCGCCACGATCACGGTGCCGGTCTGTCCCCGGCTCGAGGTCACGGTGACGCGATCGTCCTGCCGGGTGAAACGGGAGACGCAGTGCGGGCTGCTCGCAGTGCAGGTCGACGAGGAGCCGTCGCGGGAATAGCCCTGACCGGCGAAGTACCGCGCGTAGTACTGCTGGTTCTGCAGCGGCGTGTAGCGGTTGAGCATGCTCAGTGTCCTGACATGACGCGGGGTGTCCATGTAGACGATGTCCTCGGCGACCTGTGTGTCGGGTAGCCGGCCGAAGCCTTTGCCGACGCCGTCGGCGGGGAGGTTTCTCTTCGGAATTTCCATCACGCCGATCTGGCCCTGCGTACGGTTGGCATCGCCACTCAGTTCCACCGTGATGTAGTAGCCGCTCTTGGTCATGTGGCCGAGTACGGTCTTGCTGCCGGCCGGCGTCGCCACGACCAGATCGCCCCATGCCTTGCGATAGAACTGCTCGACCTGCTGCGGCGACTGGGCGACGCGGAATCGGCTGGCGCGCATCGCGATACCGTTGTAGAGCATGTGGTCGGACACGACCTCGCCGGAGGCTTCGTCCGGGACCGGGACGTCCGGCCAGTCCACCGCACGCGCCGGCTGCGCCGCCACCGCAGATAGCAGCGCGCCCAGCCCGCTGGCGAGCATGCGATGGGAGCGGCGCGTGTTCATGGCTTGCCCGGCTTGACCGGATAGTTGGTCAGCTTGTCCGAGGGCACGACATCCGGCTCGATGGTGCCCAGCTCCAGATCGCCGAGGGAGCCGACCATCGGCAGGATCGGCTTCAACGGCTTGACCATGTCGAAGATGCGATCGAGGCCGCTGAAGTAGGACACTGGCGCCAGCGGACGCACCGCGCTGACCACGCTCCGCGGTCCACTGCGTGGCCCGGACGCGTTCCAGGCATCGGTCAGCAGGGTCTGGTGGCGCTTGTCGACCAGATTGAGATTGTCCAGCGGTTCCAGAAAACGCGCAGGTCGCCCGTCCGTCGTCTTCAGATCGCGATAGTTCAGTGTCACCTCAGCGGTGACATAGCCGTTGCGATTGGGCGGAAACGCGCCGTCGGCGAAATTCCGCGGCACGAGCCCGGCCGCGTTGTCGACATAGCCGGGCGAACCGCTGTTGGCGGTTCGCGTGATCGACAGGTCGCTCTTCTCCAGCAACTTCCGGTTGGAGAAGGTGTTGAGCATCTGGTCGGCGAACGCACCGCTGCCGTTGCCGGACGCACGGCTGGTGATCGGCGTATCGGCGTCGGCAAAGTTGCGGTCCAGCGCGCGTTGCTGCAACTGGGCGCGACTGGGCGGTTGATAGTTGTTGGCCACGCTGGCTTCCCAGGCAGCATTGCGCGCGGCTTGCATCGCCATTTGCTTGCTGTGTCCCAGTTTGGCGACGACGGGAATCAGCAGGAACAGCGGAACCAGCACGGCGGCACACACCGCCAGCTCCACCATCCCCTGTCCGTGCATCCTGCGCGGTGAAAAGAACGTCGTCTTCATCCTGCGTCCTCCTAGTTCTCTTCCTTCCCGCCCGCCACGTTGGAAGGAATCAGGCCGCTGCCGAGGCTGAACGACTTGACCTGCAGCAAGCAGCCGTTGCCGCCCTGCAGCGGTTTTGCATCCAGTGGAATGGACTGCAGATAGTTGCCTGCGCCGTCAACCGTACAGCCGGCAACGTCCGCGGGAGAGTCGGAAAAGCCCCATTTGGTGCCGCCAGACCACATGCAAACTTCCTGCTTGCCGTTTTGCCAGCGCGTGCACGGCTGGCCCTTGATCTGGCTCTCGCCCGCCAACTTCCAGCCGATTGACTGAACGTTCTGACGCTCCTGGGTTCGGGCGTCGCTATCCAGCGCGGTGTACATGCCGCTCGTGTCTTCGACAGCGCTCTTGTCCGTGTGTTGCTCGAGCTTGATCATGCAGGTGGCTTGCGCGCTGTCGCCATCGACGCCAAGCGTCCAACTGACCTGATGTGCGAACTGGCGATGGGCGTCGATCATGATCTCGACCTCGCCGGTTCCCAGCTTCGCCTCTTCTTCTGCGGAGAGCGCACGCATCGGCATGCCGGAACCGCGGCAGGCATCCAGCTTTGCCTGGTAGTTCTTGCGCTCCCAGTTTTCGCCTCCCATACGCGATTCCCATGTCAGGACCACGTGGAGTGCAGGGAGTGACTTGACGCCACTTTCGGAGGACGAAGATTCTTCGCCGCTATTGCCTTCTGTCGCGTCGTGCGATTGGCACCCGGCGGTGAACGCCAGAGATGCCATGCACACAAGTGCCAAGGGGCGAAGTCGATTGGTTGATACCATCATGGAGCAAGCACCAGGAATCTGCGGTCAGAATCGGGAGTCTTCACCAGGCGCGCCTGCCAGTACGGGCTGAACAGGCTGCCTTTTTCGAACTTTCCGTCGCCTCTGCCCCACACCGAGCGCCGGAAGGCGCTAAGTTCATAGGGCCGGTTGAAGTAGACCTGGGCGCTCGCCATCGCACGCAGTTGCTCGCCGTGCGCCTCGTCCTTGAGTTGCATGCGCCCGCTGCCGATCTTCAGCGCGGAACTGGTACGCGCCTTTGCGATCTGAGTGCCCACTTCGACGGTATAGATTGGCCCTGCGTTGGCGCCCTCAGGACTTTGCGAATAGGTGTCCTTGACGTCGTGATACCGGGGGCTGACGCCATAGCGATAGCCACTGAGGAATGCCTTGTCGCGCTTGAATTCCGGAGAGACAGCGGGGTCGCCCTCGATGAACCTACCGGCGATATCGCTACTTCGGGTGCCGTTGTAGGCCTGGTAGCGGCGGCCGTCATAGGGCGATTTCCAACCCTGCCCATTGTTCATGCCGGCGAAGAAATTGGGTTTGCGCCCGCTCACCGCCTGGGTACCGCCCCAGCCGATCGGAAACTTGAAGGTCTTCAAGAACAGGGGCAGACGGAACTGAAAGGCGTCCACACCCGACCAGCGGTCGTACTCGACCATGTCGGTGCCGCCGTTGTTGTTGAATACGCCGAATGCAGTGCCGTCGCGTGCGCGCGTGAACGTGTCGCGAGACGCCATCACGACATTGCGATAACGCTCGCCACCCTGATTGACGCTTCTCAGGCCTGCGCCACGACCAGGATCATAGGATTGAAGTTGGTTGCCGGCCAAGCGAACGTTGTTTGCAAGTACGAACTTGCCGCCTGTCGTCAGATCGGCATCTGGCACGTTGTCCTTGACCACTTTGCTTGCCATGGTGAAGACGTTGGCTTCTGACGCAAACGTGCTTACAGCTGCCTCGGCGGCCAGCGAGTAGGGATGGTCGAGTGCCTGGTCCAGCCAGGTGGTGGTGACATTCGCGGCCTGCAGAAAGAGGATTCGGAACGCCTTGATGGCTCTATTGAGCACGGTCATCGCGCGATCGATGGCGATCAGCGCTTCGCCCAGGCCAGGCACCCAGAACAGCAGCACTTCTGCGAACTTGTTGAATTTTTCGAAGTGGACCGTGGTGGAGTGGACCATGGTCAGCCAGGAGTTGAGGCTGACGATCTGCGCGATCGCCACTTCGTTGGCGACGCGTCCGCGATTCAGATAGGCAGCGAAATTGCGCGCGCGTGCCTGTTCGACGGCGATGCTGTACGCAGCGGCATCGGCGGCATTGGTGAGTTCGACCTTCTTACCGACCACCTGGCCGGTGTTGAATGTCACCAACAGCCCCACGCACAGCACCATCAGGAATACCAGCACCATGGGCATGGCCTGCCCTCGCATCCTGGAGCGGACGCGGAGCGGCCCCGGCGCGACCATCGTGGTCGAGGGATTGGCGGCGGCGATGGTCACCATACGGCTTCCTTCGGGCAATACCACGCCGAGGGCACGACGCACGCGTCGGACCCGGCTGGTTCCATTGGATTTGGGGTGTGCTAGCTGAGCGCAGAAGCCCGCATAGGGCTGCTGCCGACAAGATCAACGGCAGGCCACCATCTGCCCGCGCCGGGCAGATGGTGGCAAGGGCCTTACTTGTTGCCGTTGTACTTGTCCATGCCCTTGTCGTTCTGGGCCTGCTGCTGCGCCTTGCCTGCATTGGTGCCAGCGCGGCCGATCATGCCGCTGGCATCCTTGCCCGACAGTTCCTGCGCCATACCGGCGACCTGGCTGCGGACGGTGCCGCCGAAGAACGTGAACACGCCGATCGCCGCGATCGCGATCAGGGCCACGATGATGATGTACTCGGTCATGCCCTGGCCCTGCTGCTTGCGGCCGAAGCGGATGGGCTTGCGTTGGATCTTCATCTGATTCCTCTCCTTGGCTCGATCGCCCAATTACCGGCAACACACAAACGTGCCAGCGGCAACGTGTGGCGACATGGGTTCATTAAGTGAAGTCGTTCACGGAGACGAAGCTGGTCTCCGGCCCGCGCTTTACGTCCAGTAAAGAGATGGTGTGTAGCGGACGTGTGCACTGTAGCGTCGGCTTATTGCCGTTACAAGAAAAGTTGCGTTAATAAATTGGCGATAAATTTGATGTGAATCACACTATAGAGTCAAACTTTGGACGCGTGCGATCCCGTATGGAATATACAATTGTGAATTCGGTGCAGTCGCGCCGTGCGCACCGTCAGATTTGGCTGTGATGCGTGGCGGATATGTCGGCATGTTGCACGGGATGCCGTCCGCGAATGGCGCTCCGTCCGCGATCCCACGCGCGGGGCGGGGTGACCGCGGGCGGCCGGCGACGCGGGACGAGACAGTCGGCAATGTGTATCGATGCGGAGCAAGGCAGATGCGCTTGCTTCGGTCGGGCCGGTAAGGCCGCAGCATCGAATGGCGGGTGACCTGCCGCCACGCTGCTTGCAGTCAGAGGAACCGGGCGGACACGGGACGCATCCAGCGGCCCCGGCGCCTGGATGCGTCGGGCATGCGAAGGCGTGGAACCCCTGGACGCCGGGGTAGTGCGGAGAGCACGCGGGGCGTCAGCTCCGCAACCCCACCCCGCGCCGCAGCAGCCACAGCGCCAGCGCCGACAGCACCGCGACGAAGCCCAGCATCAGGCTGTAGGCCACCCACACCGGCACGTCGCTGCTGCCGAGCAGGCCGTAGCGGAAGGCGTTGACCATGTAGAAGATGGGGTTGGCGTGGGTCGCGGCCTCGGCCCAGCCGGGCAGCAGCTTGACCGAATAGAACACGCCGCCCAGATAGGTCAGCGGGGTCAGGATGAAGGTCGGCACGATCGCCACGTCGTCGAACTTCTTCGCGTAGACCGCGTTGATGAAGCCGGCCAGGGAGAAGATGGTCGCGCCCAGCAGCACCGTCGTCAGGGTCACCAGCGGGTGCGGGATGCGCACCGGGGTGAAGAACATGGCGATGATCAGCACGATCACGCCGACCATCAGCCCGCGCAGCACGGCGCCGGCGACGTAGCCCCACAGGATCACCCAGTTGGGCATGGGGCTGACCAGCAGTTCCTCGACGTGGCGGCCGAACTTGGCGCCGAAGAAGCTGGAACTGATGTTGCCGTAGCTGTTCTGGATCACGCTCATCATCACCAGGCCGGGGACGATGAATTGCATGTAGCTGTAGCCGCCCATGTCGCCCACGCGCGAGCCGATCAGGCCGCCGAAGATCAGGAAGTACAGGGTCATGGTGATCGCCGGCGGCACCAGGGTCTGGCCCCAGATGCGCAGGATGCGCTTGACCTCGCGGCGCACGATGGTGCCCAGCGCGACCCAGTTGCGCTGGGCCGGGGTGGCGTCGGAAACGGGGAGGGTGGAATCGGTCTGGGTGGTCATGGTCGTCGCCGTGGGGGCATCAGGGAGTGGCGGGCGGCGGCGTGGCGCCGGCGCTGGCCGTGGCGGCGTCGCGGTGCTCGCCGGTGAGGCGCACGAACAGTTCTTCCAGGCGATTGCTCTTGGTGCGCATGGAGCGCACGCGGATGCCGGCGTCGCCCAGTGCGGCGAACACGCGGTTGAGGTCCATCGCCCGCGGCATGTCCAGGTCCAGGGTGTGCGCGTCCTGGGCGAGCAGGGTGGTGCCTTCGATCGCCGGCAACTGCGCCGGCAGCTCGCCGTCGATGTCCAGCAGGAAGCCTTCCACGTCCAGCTTGGCCAGCAGTTCGCGCATCGGTCCCTGTTCGACGATGCGGCCGCGGTCGATGATCGCCAGGTTGCGGCACAGGCTCTCCGCTTCCTCCAGGTAGTGCGTGGTGAGGATGATGGTGGTGCCGGCGGCGTTGATCTCGCGCAGCACGCGCCACATGTCGCGGCGGATCTCGATGTCCACGCCGGCGGTGGGTTCGTCCAGGATCAGCAGGCGCGGCCGGGTCATCATCGCGCGGGCGATCATCAGCCGCCGCTTCATGCCGCCGGACAGGGTGCGGCTCATCACCTGGGCCTTCTCCCACAGGTGCGCGCGCTTGAGTTCCACTTCGGCCAGGCGCTCGGCCTCGGCGCGCGGCATGCCGTAGAAGCCGGCGTAGTTGACCAGGATGTCGAAGGGCTTCTCGAACAGGTTAAAGTTGATTTCCTGCGGCACCAGGCCGATCAGGCGCATCGCCGTGCTGCGCTGGCTGCTCAGGTCGGTGCCAAACACCTCGACCTGGCCGGCGCTGAGGTTGACCAGCGAACTGATGATGCCGATCAGGGTGGACTTGCCGGCGCCGTTGGGGCCGAGCAGGGCGAAGAAGTCGCCGGGCAGCACGTCCAGCGACACGCCATGCAGGGCCTGCACGCCGTTGTCGTAGGTCTTGCGCAGGTCGCGCACGCGCAGGGCGGGCGCCGGCGTCTGGGAAGAAAGAGCAGGTGCGGGAGTCAAGGCGGGCCTTCGCGCCGCATCGACGGCGCAGGAGAAGTGCAGCCGCTATTATAGAAGACCTCGTGGGGTCGCCCCCGGCCACAGACTGTTGCATCTCCGTGCCTGCCCAATTCCCGCTGAAACTGGTCGACCGCCACATGCTGGCCCCGGCCGTCGGCCACTACCGCTTCGTCCGCGACGACGGCCAACCCCTGCCGTTCGCGCCCGGCCAGTTCGTGCAGGTGCACTTCCACTATGCCGACGGCACGGCGACCAAGCGCAGCTACTCGCTGGCCACCCGCCACGATCCGGCGCAGCCGGCCGACGCCACGGTGGAGATCGCGGTCAGTTTTGTCGCCGGCGGCGCGGCCACGGCGCTGTTCGAGGCGCTGGAGATCGGCGGCCAGGTCTGCGCCAGCGGTCCGTACGGGCGCTTCTGCCTGCAGCCGGGCGACAGCAACCGTCGCTATCTGCTGATCGCCACCGGCACCGGCGTCACCCCGTACCGCTCGATGTTGCCGCTGCTGGAAGCGGCGATGGCCGAGCGCGGCGTGGAGGTGGTGCTGTTGCTGGGCGCGCGGACGCCGGCCGAGCTGCTGTACGGCGACGAGTTCCGCGCCTTCGCCGAGACGCATCCCGGTTTCCGCTTCGTGCCGTGTTTCTCGCGCGAGCTGCCGGAAGCGCCGCATGCCGATGTGCGGCATGGCTACGTGCAGCAGTTCCTCGGTGAATTCGCGCCCCAGGCCGAAGGCGACATCGCTTACCTTTGCGGCAATCCGAACATGGTCGATGCCTGCTTCGACGCGCTGAAGGAGGCTGGCCTGCCGGTGCAGCACATCCGTCGCGAGAAGTACGTCAGCAGCAAGTAGCGGTCGGCGCCGGCGTCCCTCGTAGGAGCGGCTTCAGCCGCGACCGCCTCGCTGGGAAGGTCTGTTGGGGGTGAAGCCGCTTGCTCCATAAATGCCGAGCGCGCTTCGCGCCCGCACCCTCACCCCAACCCCTCTCCCGAGGGGAGAGGGGCTTTGGCTTCTCCCATCTCCCCTCGGGACCATGGCCCCCTTTTTTTTGGGGGGGGTGCTCTCCGCAGGGGCGGATGAGGGACGGCGAAGCCCCGCAATGACCGATCGGCGTGAGCGCTGCGCGCGCCGGACCCTCCGTACCCTCACCCCAACCCCTCTCCCGGAGGGAGAGGGGCTTTGGCTTCTTCCATCGCCCCTCGGGACCATGGCCCCCTTTGGGGGGAAAGTGCTCTCCGCAGGGCGGATGAGAGGTATCCGCATCCGGGCGCCGGCGGGTCCATTGATGCTTTCATCCCGTCTGTAAAGGACGCTTGACAGGCGTTCGCGCGGCGCGCATTCTCCTGTCAAGCGTGCTTGACAGGGGAAAGGTCAACACGACAAGGGGCGCAGCCGGAACGGGCGCCGGATCGGTTGGACTGAGATTGGGGGGCATGGGATGGGCAACTGCAGGCGCAACGCGATCGTGGTGCTGTGCGCGAGTCTGGCGCTGTTGGCGGCGGGGGCCTGGTTGCCGTTCGGCGGCAGCGCCTATCTGCGTGGGGTGTGCATGGGCGTCGGCATCGGCGGCCTGTTCATGGCGGTGTTGCTGTGGTGGTCGCGGGGCAGCCTGTACGACAGCGCGCCGCGGGCGCTGGCGCGGCGCTACTACCGCGAGTTCTTCCCGCCGATGGGGGCCTATGTGGTGGTGATGCTGTTCTGGAAGCGTCTGCTCGACAGCGTCGACGTGCTCTGGCTGCGCGTGGTGGTCGCGCTGCTGCCGGCATTGATGCTGGCGCTGGTGATCCGCGCAGTGGCGCGCTTCGTGCGCGATTCCGATGAAATGCAGCGGCGCATCGAACTGGAGTCCATCGCCATCGCCGCCGGACTGACCTGTGGCGTCTACATGGCGGCCGGGTTCCTGCAGGCGGCGCAGGTGATCGCGCTGTCGGCCTCGAGCGCGATGCTGTGGGTGTTTCCCGCACTGTGCATGACCTATGGGGTGGTCAAGGTCGCGAACGCGCGCCGCTACCAATGAACAGCCGCATCCGCGAACTGCGCGAGGCGCAAGGCTGGTCGCAGGGCGAACTGGGCGAGCGGCTGGGCGTGTCGCGACAGACCATCAATGCGCTGGAGACCGGTAAGTACGATCCGAGCCTGCCGCTGGCGTTCCGTATCGCGCGGTTGTTCGCGCACAGCATCGAGCAGGTGTTCCTGTTCGATGAGGCCGAGTAACCGCGTACTCCGTTCCATGCCCCACCGGGCACCGACGACGCCATGTTCCGGCATGGCATTCTGCAAGCCATGACCTCAAGGATGCGAACCATGCGACACCCTTCCCGGCCGTTCGCCATTGCGGCGGCCACCCTGTTGCTCGCCGCCTGCCAGGCGGCCCAGGCGCCGGCGCCGCAGACGTCCGAACGCAGCTACGGCGCGCTGCGCTTCCACCCGTGCACGCTGACCAATCCGGTGGCCTCCAACAACGTGCCGGCGCAGTGCACGCGCATGGCGGTGGCCGAGAATCCGGCGGCGCCGAACGGCCGCAAGATCGAGCTCAACATCGCCTGGCTGCCGATCACCGGGGAAGGCGGCAGCGACCCGGACCCGGTGTTCTTCCTGGCCGGCGGTCCCGGCCAGGCCGCCACCCAGGTCGCCAGCATCGTCGACATGGCGCTGCGCGAGACACGCAAGCGCCGCGACGTGTTCCTGATCGACCAGCGCGGCACCGGCCAGTCCAATCCGCTGAGCTGCCTGGGCCCGGACGGGAAGGAACTACCGCTGGCCGATCCGGTGCGCGCGCCCACCGCCGCCGAACTGGTCGACTACGCGCGGCGCTGCGCGCAGTCGCTGCAGGGCCGCGCCGACCCGCGCTACTACACCACCACCCAGGCGATCGGCGATCTGGACGCGGTGCGTGCCGCGTTGGGCGTGGACAAGATCAACCTGATCGGCGGCTCCTACGGCACCCGCGTCGCCCAGCAGTACGCGCGTCGCTATGCACCGCACGTGCGCAGCGTGGTCATCGATGGCGTGGCGCCGAACGACCTGGTGGTCGGCGGCGAGTTCGCCAACACCTTCGAGGATGCGATCGCCCTGCAGGCCGAGCAATGCAAGGCCGACGTGGCCTGCGCCAAGCGCTTCCCCACCGATACCCGCGCGCAGCTGCGGGCCGTGGTGGAGCGCCTGCGGCAGGCGCCGGTGGAGGTGGACTACCGCGATCCGGCCAGCGGCCAGAGCCGCCACGATCGCGTCACCGCCGACACCGTCACCAGCCTGGCGTTCTCGTTCTCCTACGCGCCGCAGACCGCGTCGCTGTTGCCGCTGGTGCTGGACGAGGCCGCCAACGGCCGCTACGGGCCGTTGATGTCGCTGGCAAAGATGATGGGCGGGCAGCTGGACGGGCAGATGAACCGCGGCATGCAATGGTCGGTGATCTGCGCCGAGGACGCCGACCGCTATCGTGCGCCGCAGACGCACGACACGCTGCTCGGCCCGGAGGTGGCGCAGATGTTCTTCGCCGCCTGCCCAGCCTGGCCGACCGGCACCCGCCCGGCCGACTTCACCGCGCCGTTCACCTCCAATCTGCCGGTGCTGCTGACCTCCGGCCAGCTGGATCCGGTGACGCCGCCGCGCTACGCCGAGCGCGTGCTGAAGGGCCTGCCCAACGGCCGCCACCTGGTGGTGCGCGGTCAGGGCCACGGCACCATGACCCTGGGCTGCATGCCCAAGCTGCTCGGCCAGTTCTTCGAGACCGCCGACGCCAAGCGCCTCGATGCCACCTGCCTGGACGCGATGAGCGGCGTGCCGGCCTTCACTTCATTCAACGGATGGGAACCATGAGCTGCGCATCGTTCGACAGGGAGGGGCGCGCATGATCGTCGCCGACAATCTGCACAAGGCATTCAAGACCCGCGCCGGCACCGTGCAGGCGGTGCAAGGGGTCAGCTTCCAGGCCGCCGACGGCCAGATCACCGGCCTGCTCGGTCCCAACGGCGCCGGCAAGACCACCACCTTGCGCATGCTGTACACGTTGATGGCGCCGGACCAGGGCCAGGTGCGCGTGGACGGCGTCGACGTGGGCCAGGATCCGATGGCGGTGCGGCGCGCGCTGGGCGTGCTGCCGGATGCGCGCGGCGTGTACAAGCGACTGACCGCGCGCGAGAACATCGCCTACTTCGGCGAGCTGCACGGGCTGTCGTCGGCACGCATCGCCGAGCGCACCCGGCTGCTGTCCAAGGCGCTGGACATGGACGACATCCTCGACCGCCAGACCGAAGGCTTCAGCCAGGGCCAGCGCACCAAGACCGCGATCGCCCGCGCGCTGGTCCACGACCCGCGCAACGTGATCCTGGACGAGCCCACCAACGGCCTGGACGTGATGACCACGCGTGCGCTGCGCGGCTTCCTGCGCGAGCTGCGCGAGGAAGGGCGCTGCGTGATCTTCTCCAGCCACATCATGCAGGAGGTGGCGGCGTTGTGCGATCGCATCGTCATCATCGCCAAGGGCACGGTGGTGGCCGCCGGCACCGCCGACGAACTGCGCGCCCTTACCGGCGAACCCAATCTGGAAGACGCCTTCGTCAAGGCGATCGGCAGCGACGAGGGACTGCACGCATGAGCCTGCTCCGTACTGTATTCACCGTGATGCGCAAGGAATTGCGCGACCTCTCACGCGATCGCCGCACCCTGGCGCTGGCCTTGCTGCTGGGCCCGCTGCTTTACCCGGCGTTGATCCTGGGCATGGGCGCGCTGGCCGAGAGCCGCGTGCGCACCCAGATCGACAAGCCGCTGGACATTCCGGTGATCGGCCGCGAACGCGCGCCGAACCTGGTCGCCTTCCTCGCCGCGCAGGGCCTGAACGCGGTCGCGCCGCCGAAGGACCTGACCGGGGCGATCCGCAGCCAGGACGTGGATCTTGCGCTGAAGATCGACGAGGACTACGCCAGCGCCTGGCACGAAGGGCGCCCGGCGCTGGTGGAGATCATCAAGGACAGCACCCGCCGCGACGCCGACATCCCGACCCAGCGGGTGCAGGCCGCGTTGAGCATGTATGGCCAGCAGGTCGGTGCCTTGCGCCTGCTGGCGCGCGGCATCGATTCGCAGGTGTCGCGACCGCTCGACGTGGCGTTGCAGGACCTGGCCACGCCCGAGGCCAAGCGCGGCGCGTTGCTGGCGATGCTGCTGCCGGTGTTGCTGACCATCACCTCGTTCATCGGCGGTGCCTACCTGATCCTCGACGCCACCGCCGGCGAACGCGAGCGGCAATCGCTGGAGCCGCTGTTGGCCACGCCGGCCTCGCGCAGCGCCATCGTCAGCGGCAAGATCGCCGCGGCGTGCGTGGTCGGCCTGGTGTCGCTGCTGCTGACCCTGCTCGCGTTCAAGCTCAGCGCGCAGGTGGCCAGCGGCATCGGCCGCCAGCTCAACGTCAGTTTCGTGGCGATGCTGCAGATGCTGTTCGTGCTGCTGCCGATGCTGTTCATCGGCACCTCGCTGCTGACCTATCTGGCAGCCTCGGCCAAGAGCATGAAGGAAGCGCAGAGCCACATGACCTGGCTGATGCTGCTGCCGATGCTGCCCGGCTATGCGTTGATGGTGTATCCGCTGAAGACCACGCTGTGGCAGTTCGCGGTGCCGTTCCTGGCGCAGAACCAGATGCTGATGAAGATCATCCGCCGCGAAACGATCGATCCGCAGATCTGGGCGGTGTACCTGCTCACCGGCTTCGGCCTGGCCGCGGTGCTGTGGCTGGCGGCGGTGCGCCGCTACCGGCAGGAGCAGTTGGCGATTTCCAGCTGAGCAGGAGGCAGCGCGCGGGCTGGTCCACGCGCTGCATGCCCGTCGTCGCGACGCTGCGCCGGGAATGCGATCGTGATGCACACTGCCTGCACGCGCGGCGGATGCGTCCGCCTTTTCGACGTCCCTCCGCAGCGAGTCTTGCATGTCTCCCGATCCACGCGTTGACACCGGAGTGACCGCGACCGCGGGCACGCGCCTGCTGGTACTGGGCCAGGCGCGTATCCTGCAGCCGGGGAGGGTGCGCTGGTTGAGGGCGGTGGCCTGGGCAATCGCGTTGCTCGCGCTGATGGTGGTCGTGGCAACGGCGATGCCGCTGCTGTGCGCCAGGCTGCTTCCGCCGGGTGCAGAGCGCATCGCGCCATATGCCACGGCATTGACGGCCGCCATCCTCTACGCAGTGGCGGTCCGCCTGGGCGAGCGGCGCTGGCCGGCAGAACTCGCCTGGCGCGCGGCGCCGTCGCAGTTGGCCCTTGGCCTGTTGCTGGGCGCGGCGATGTTCGCGGCGGTGATGGCGCTCATGGCGGCCTTCGGCGTGTACGCGATCCGCTGGAGCGGGCCGGCGCCGGCGTGGGGCGCGCTCGGCAAGGCGCTGCAGGCCGGCGTGGTGGAGGAGCTGATGCTGCGCGCGATCCTGCTGCGGCTGCTGTGGCGCGCGTTCGGGCCATGGCTGGCGTTCGCACTGTCGGCGGCGCTGTTCGGCCTGGCCCATCTCGGCAATCCGAACGCGAGCGTGTTCGCCGCGCTCTGCATCGCGGCGGAGGCGGGCATCATGCTGGGCGCCTTCTACGTGCTCACCGGCCGGCTCTGGGTCTCCATCGGCGTGCATGCGGCCTGGAACTTCACCCAGGGCTATCTGTTCGGCGCGGCGGTGTCGGGGACCGACATGGGGCCGGCGATCGCGCGCAGCACGGCGCAGGCCGGGGTGCCGGACTGGCTGAGTGGGGGCGCGTTCGGACCGGAGGCCTCGCTGCCGGGCCTGCTGGTATGCACGGTGGTGGGCGCGATCGCGACCTGGGTGGCCTGGCGCAAGGGGCGCTTCGGCACGTCGGCCCGCAATGCGGGCATGACACCGACGTCCTGATCGTTCCGATCGACGTGTTGCGGTCGGCGCCAGGTTGCGCCGAGGCGTTCGCTGCGCGCCCGGCCACTGCCGGGCACGCGTGGTGTTGCGAGGCTCAGCCGCCGGGATTGAACGCCAGCGTGCGGCGGGTGGTCACCGGCGCGCCGACCGGTTCGAAGCGCCAGCGCTTGGTGGCGTTCAGCGCCTCGCGGTCGAACACCCGCGGCGGCGTGGAACGCAGCACGCGGGCATTGGTGACCGCGCCGTCGGTACCCACGGTGATCTCCACCAGCACTTCGCCGGCCGTGCCCGAGCGCAGCGCTTCGGGCGGGTAGCGCGGGGCCGGGGTGCTGATCGGGCGCAGGGTCTGTGCCGTGGCCGCCGGCGCGGCCGCGGGTGCGGCAGCCGGTGCCGGCGTCGGTTGCGCGGTGGCGGCGGGCGTGGCGGGACGCGCAGCGGCCTGGCGTTCGGCTTCCTGGCGTGCGCTCTCGCGGCGCGCGGCTTCCTGCTGTGCGGCGATCTGCTGCGCCGCCTGCGCCTCGCTGGCCTGCTGCTGCGCCTGCTTCTGTTGCTCGGCCGCCAGCTTGGCCTTCTGCTCGGCGTCTTTCTTGGCCTTGTCGGTCTCGTCCTGGCCGCGCTGGGCCACGGCCTCCATGCCCTTACTCACGCCCTGCTTGAGCCGCGGCAAGGCCGGCGCCTGCGGGTCCATCTTCTCGATCAGGCCGATCAGGCGCTGCGCTTCCGGGAAATCCTCGCGGTTGATGCTCTGCTCGGCGGCGATCAGCGTGTACGGCATCAGGTCGGTCAGCGCGCTCTTGACCCCGGCGTCGTCCGGCTGCTTGTCGCGCAGCGCCAGGTAGTACTCGACCGCGTTGTTGCCGGCCGGCGCGTACATGCGGTTCTCGCGCAGCGCCTGGCTGGCCGAGTCGTGCAACTGTTCGGTGCCCATCGACTGGACCTTGGCCGAGACCGCTGGCGTTGCCGGTGCATTGGCCGCGGTAGTGGCCGGTGCGGCGCTGGGTGGCGCGGCCTCCTCCTGCTTGGAGCAGGCCGCCAGCGCGGCCAGCAACAGGACGGGCGCGACACGGCGCGCCTTGGCGAGTGTGGTGAGTTGCGACATGCGTCCCCCTGAATCCCCGGTGTTGGCAATCAACGATGCGACGGCGGTGCGTTCGCGGTGCTGCGGCCCCCATGCCGCCAGCGCACCCCATCGGTCAATCTAGCATCCGCGGCCGCCGCGTGCGTGGCAGCCGCTGCCATGCGGCAAAAAGCGTGACGCTGCGCGTGTCGGTCAGTGTGCCGGCCGCGCCGGCGCGGACGCGGACATGATCCGGTCGGTCCAGGCGATGCCGATCGCCGACAGGATGAAGATGCCATGGATGATGGTCTGCCACAGCACGCCGGTGGCGGTCAGCGTCGCGCAGCTCTTCAGGTCCACCGTGCCCACGGCGCTGGCCAGTTGCTCCGGCGAGCACATCGGCATGCCGCCGAGCGCGCCGACTGCGATGAAGGTCTTGAGCAGGTGGATCGAGGAGATGCCGATGATCGACAGCGCCAGCTTGACCTTGAGCACGCTGGCGTTGACGTGGCTCAGCCACTCCGGCTGGTCCGGGTGGCCTTCCAGGCCCAGCCGCGACACGAAGGTCTCGTAGCCGCCGACGATCACCATCACCAGCAGGTTGGAGATCATCACCACGTCGATCAGGCCGAGCACGATCAGCATGATCTGCTGTTCGCCCAGGCTCGGCGCCTCGTGGATCAGGTGCCACAGCTCCTTGCCGAACAGGAACACGTAGACGCCCTGGGCCACGATCAGTCCCAGGTACAGCGGCAACTGCAGCCAGCGCGAGGCGAAGATCAGGTTGGACAGGGGATGCAGGCGGGGCCGCTCGGGAGTCATGGCGTGGTCTGGAATGCTGCGTTGCGGGAGCGGCCAGGGTACCCGGCCGGCGGTGACACTGCCAAGCCGGGGGGCGCCGCTACACTCGAAGGTCCCTGTCCCGGAGCGCCGCCATGATCGATTTCTACTACTGGCCCACCCCCAATGGCCACAAGGTCACCCTGTTTCTCGAGGAGGCCGGGCTGGACTACACGCTCAAGCCGGTCAACATCGGCGCAGGCGAGCAGTTCGCGCCCGCATTCCTGGCGATCTCGCCGAACAACAAGATGCCGGCCATCGTCGACCATGCTCCGGCCGACGGTGGCGCGCCGCAGAGCGTGTTCGAGTCCGGCGCCATCCTGCTGTACCTGGCCGAGAAGACCGGCCGCTTCCTGCCGGCCGATCCGCGCGGGCGCGTGGTCGCGCTGGAGTGGCTGTTCTGGCAGATGGCCGGCCTCGGCCCGATGACCGGGCAGATGGGCCACTTCAACGTCTATGCGCCGGAGAAGATCGGCTATGCGATCGAGCGCTACGGCAACGAGGTGCGGCGCCTGCACGGCGTGCTGGACAAGCGTTTGGCGCACAGCGCCTACCTGGCCGGCGACGACTACGGCATTGCCGACATGGCCAGCTACCCGTGGATCGAGGTGTACCCCGGCCTGACCCCCGACTACGCCGCCTTCCCGCACCTCAAGCGCTGGCACGACGCCATCGCCGCACGCCCGGCTACCCAGCGCGCCTACGCATTGAAGGAGCAGGTGAACCCGAACGCCGGCAAGCCGCTCAGCGACGCCGAGCGCAAGCACCTGTTCGGGCAGCGCTGAGCCGGCGCGCTTCTCAAATCCCGGGCGCACGCGCATCATCCGTGCGCTCGGTGCTCCATCAGGAACCTTCATGCGCTCTCTGTTCGCCGCTCTCGCCCTCATGCTCGCCACGCCCATCGTTCCCGCCCACGCCGAGAAACTGACCCTGGAGGCCATCACCGGCAGCAAGCCGCTGTCCGGGCCGACCCTGATGAAGCCCAAGGTGGCGCCGGACGGCTCGCGGGTGACCTTCCTGCGCGGCAAGGACAGCGACCGCAACCAATTGGATCTGTGGGAATACGACATCGCCAGCGGGCAGACCCGCATGCTGGTGGATTCCAAGCTGGTGCTGCCCGGTACCGAGACCCTGAGCGACGAGGAGAAGGCGCGCCGCGAGCGCCAGCGCATCGCCGCCTACACCGGCATCGTCGAATACCAGTGGGCGCCGGACGCGCAGGCGTTGCTGTTCCCGCTCGGCGGCGAGTTGTACCTGTACGACCTGCGCAAGACCGGCAGCGCCGCGGTGCGCAAGCTGACCCACGGCGAAGGCTTCGTCACCGATCCGAAGATCTCGCCCAAGGGCGGCTACGTCAGCTTCGTGCGCGGGCGCAACCTGTGGGTGATCGACCTGGCCAGCGGCCAGCAGCACCAGCTCACCCGCGACGGCAGCGAGACCATCGGCAACGGTGTGGCCGAGTTCGTCGCCGACGAGGAAATGGACCGCCACACCGGCTACTGGTGGGCACCGGACGATTCGGCGATCGCCTTCGCGCGCATCGACGAAACCGAGGTGCCGGTGCAGAAGCGCCCGGAGGTCTATGCCGACCATACCGAGGTGGTGGAGCAGCGCTATCCGCAGGCCGGCCAGCCCAACGTGAAGGTCCAGCTCGGCACGATCGCACCGCGCGCCGGCGCGCAGCCGCAGTGGATCGACCTGGGCAAGAACCCGGACATCTACCTGGCGCGGGTGGACTGGCGCGATCCGCAGCGGCTGACCTTCCAGCGCCAGTCGCGCGATCAGAAGCGCCTGGAGCTGATCGAGGCGACCCTGGCCAACGGCAAGCAGCGCGTGCTGATCACCGAGACCAGCCCGACCTGGGTGCCGCTCACCTACGACCTGCACTTCCTCAAGGACGGGCGCTTCGTCTGGGGCTCGGAGCGCAGCGGCTACGAACATCTGTACCTGGCCTCGGAAGACGGCCGCACGCTGCGTCCGCTGACCCAGGGCGAGTGGGTGGTGGACGAGTTGCTGGCAGTGGACGAGGCCGCCGGCAAGGTCTATTTCTCCGCGACCAAGGAGTCGCCGACCCAGACCCAGCTCTACGCCGTACCGCTGGCCGGCGGTGCGATCGAGAAGCTGTCCAAGCCCAACGGCACGCATGCCGCCAGCTTCGCCAAGAACGCCAGCGTCTATGTCGACAGCTGGTCCAACACCACCACGCCGCCGCAGATCGAGCTGTTCCGCGCCAATGGCGAAAAGATCGCCACCCTGCTGGTCAACGACCTGGCCGATCCGCAGCATCCCTATGCGGCCTACCGTGAGGCGCAGCGTCCGGTCGAGTTCGGCACCATGACCGCCGCCGACGGCAAGACCCAGCTGCACTATCGGCTGATGAAGCCGGACGGGTTCGATCCGGGCAAGCGCTACCCGGTGGTGGTCTACGTGTACGGCGGCCCGGCCGCGCAGACCGTGGTCGACGGCTGGCCCGGTCGCGGCGATGCGCTGTTCGACCAGTACCTGGCCCAGCACGGCTATGTGGTGTTCTCGCTGGACAACCGCGGTACGCCGCGCCGCGGCCGCGATTTCGGCGGCGCGCTGTACCAGCACCAGGGCACCGTGGAAGTGGACGACCAGTTGCGCGGCGTGGCCTGGCTGAAGGCGCAGCCGTGGGTGGATGCGGCGCGCATCGGCGTGTACGGCTGGTCCAACGGCGGCTACATGACCCTGATGCTGCTGGCCAAGCACAGCGAGGCCTATGCCTGCGGCGCCGCCGGCGCGCCGGTCACCGACTGGGGCCTGTACGACAGCCACTACACCGAGCGCTACATGAACCTGCCCAAGGCCAATCCCGACGGCTACCGCGACAGCCGCGTGGCCGCGCACCTGGACGGGCTGACCTCGCAACTGCTGTTGCTGCACGGCATGGCCGACGACAACGTGCTGTTCACCAATTCCACCTCGCTGATGAGCGAATTGCAGAAGCGCGGCAAGCTGTTCGAGCTGATGACCTATCCGGGCGCCAAGCACGGCCTGTCCGGCAGCAACGCACTGCATCGCTATCGCACCACCGAAGCCTTCCTGGCGCGCTGCCTCAAGCCCTGAGCGCGCCGTTTCGTATCTTCGATTTCGCACGACAAGGAGTGACGTCATGTCGAGTCCGCCGCCGCTGCCCGGCACGCCCGGTCCCACCTCCACCACGGCGCTGCCACCGGTCAAGCGCGGCTGGTGGGCGCGCCACTGGAAGTGGGCGGTGCCGCTGATCGTGCTGGTGCTCGGCGCCCTGCTGCTGGCGTCGATCGTGGTGTTCGTGCTCGGCATCGCGCGCGTCACCAAGTCGTCCGAGCCGTACCGGGTCGGCGTGATGGCCGCACAACACGATCCGCGCGTGGCGGCCGCGCTGGGCGCGCCGATCAAGGACGGCATCATGCCCAGCGGCAGCTTCAACAGCAGCGGCGGTGGAAGCGGCAATGCCGAGCTGAGCGTGTCGCTGCACGGCAGCCGCGCCAACGGCACCCTCTACATCGAAGCCGAGCGTCATGCGGGCGAGTGGCACTACACCACCTTGCAGGTACTGCCGGATGCGGGCGAGGCGATCCCGCTGCTCGATGCACTCGGGCAGGGCGATGAGGCCGACGACGAGGAAGCGGATGGCATGGCGGTCGAGGCGCCGCCGGTGCCCGCAACGAACGCAGACCACGCCACGCCGGCCGAGGACGCCGCAACCAAGTAAGCGGCGGCGAACGTTCTCTGCCGTCTTTGTCGTTGCGAGGTGCATGGCGCCATGGGCGTGGGACCGTTGTATCGCCCGTGTCCGCAGTGATGCACTCCGAATTGCCATCACTGCACGCGCGCTGCGCCGGCTGCAATGCAGGACCGCCCATATGCTGCACCGCCGCGTGGTGGCGGCCATGACCTCCGGCAGATGGCCGATCGGCCTGCGCCGCGTACCGTCCTGACATCATCTGTCGGAGCTGCGCCATGAAGCCACGTGTCCTTGCCATCGCCCTGACCCTGGCGCTGGCGGCGCCTTTGCCGTTCCAGGCGCTGGCGGCTCCGGCCGCACCGCCCGTTGCAGCGGCGAAGCGTGCGCCGGCCTGGGTGGAGCGCAGCAATGCGTTTGCGCAGATCCTGCTGCAGGCGCAGGCGCCGTTCCAGGCCGAGGAAGTGAGCTTCTTCGGCGTGCCCGGATTCGACGACCAGGTCTCCGATTTCGGTCCCGACAACCCGCGGCGTTTCCGCGAGGCCACCGCTGCCGCGCGCCGCACGCTGCAGGAAAAGCTGCAGGTGGAGCGCGATCCGAATGTGCGCCAGGATCTGACAATCCTGATCCACGCCGCCGATCAGTCCATCGAAGGCAGCACGCTCAACGAGCGCTTGCTGCTGCCCTGGGCGGATGCGCCGCAGCACGTGTTCGGCGGCATCAACAACCTGTTGTCCGAGCAGGTGCCGGCGGCGCGGCGCGCCAAGGCACTAGTGCGGCTGCAGCGCTACGTCGGCCTGGCGCCGGGCAGCACCTCCAGCCTGCTGCTGGCGCGGCAACGCTACGAAGAAAAGCGCGCTGACGGCAGCCTGCTGCAGCCGACCAAGCGCGAGGTCGAACAGGCCTTGAGCAACGTCGAGACCTACGCCAAGGGCATCCGCGCGCTGTTTGCCGAGTACAAGATCGCCGGCGCAGACGCGGCGCTGGCGGCGATGGACCAGCAGTTCCAGGACTACGCCACCTGGACGCGCAAGGTGGTGCTGCCGCAGGCGCGCGAGGATGCGCGCCTGCCGCCAGAGCTGTATGCGTTCCAGCTCAAGCAGGTGGGCATCGACATCGCACCGCAGGTGCTGATGCAGCGCGCGCAGCTGGAGTTCATGGAAACCCGCGCGACGATGCAGCAGCTGGCGCCGCTGGTGGCCGCCGCCAAGGGCCTGCGCGGCGACGATGCCCGCGACTACCGCACAGTGCTGCGCGCGCTCAAGCGCGACACCATCCCCGACGACAAGCTCGAGGCGCACTACCGCAGCGTCATCGACCGCATCGATCCGATCATCCGCCAGCAGCGCATCGTCGATGTGCCGCGGCGGCCGATGCAGATGCGCCTGGGCTCGCCGGCCGAGAGCGCCGCGCAACCGGCGCCGCATTTCCGCCCGGCACCGCTGGTCGGCAACACCGGCGAGCAGGGCACCTTCGTGCTGCCGCTGGGCAATCCGGACAGCGCCGGCAAGGGCGAGCACTACGACGACTTCAACTTCGGTGCGGCGGCGTGGACGCTGAGCGCGCACGAGGGCCGGCCCGGCCACGAACTGCAGTTCACCGCCATGGTCGAGCGCGGCGTGTCGCTGGCGCGCAGCCTGTTCGCGTTCAACTCGGTCAACGTGGAAGGCTGGGCGCTGTACGCCGAGGCCGAAATGGTGCCGTACGAACCGCTGGACGGGCAGTTGGTGGCCCTGCAGTTCCGCCTGCTGCGCGCGGCGCGGGCCATGCTCGACCCGATGCTCAACCTCGGCCTGATCGACCGCGAGCGTGCGCGCCTGGTGCTGGAGAACGAGGTCGGCCTGTCGCCGGCGATGGCGCGGCAGGAACTGGACCGCTACATGGTGCGCGCACCTGGCCAGGCCGGCAGCTACTTCTACGGCTACAGCCGCATCCTGGAACTGCGCATGCGCACCGAACTGGCGCTGGGCGCCAAGTTCGACCGGCTGAAGTTCAACAACTTCCTGCTGGACCAGGGGCTGCTGCCGCCGGACCAGCTGGCCGCGGCGGTGGACGAGGAGTTCGTGCCGTTACAGCGCAAGTGAGGGCCATCGTGCCGCTGCGGGGACGCGCAGCGGCACCGACAGGAGTCAGTGCGAGTAAGGAACGCGCTCGGGCCGTTGCCGCCCCGTCCAGTCGCTGGCCTTGCCGCCGCCGACCGGGCAAATACGCACGTACTGGTAGACCGCATCTACCGCTTTCTGCGTCCACGGTTTGAAGCATACGTTTCCGACGCAGCAAGGGCCGGTCGACGTCGGCCAAGGACAGTAGCCAGGTACCGCGACCCATACGCCGGCTTGAGGAGTCACCGGCATCCAGTTCTTGTCCTTGCCCTTGCAGCCTTGCGTGCACAAGACGAAGGGGTCGTTGTCGCGACAGGCAAGGTCCTCATAGACCTGCTGCGCCCCAGCGACGCCCTGAAATCCCAGGAACGCAACCAGAATCCATATCCATTGCTTCATCGCACTTCCCTCTGTCGAAAGCGGTCCATCCCAGACGTTCGGACCAAACGTGTCATTGCGGGGCGGGCGATACCCCGAACCCGGCCCCGCGAACGGGCCGTGCCGATTCTGCCCGCAAATAGCTTAGCAAGGGTTTCATCGCGCGAGGGGATGCCGGGCGCCATGGCCCCCAACCCGGTCCATCGGGGCTGGATGCGGAAGATGTGTTCTTGGAAGCCGGGGGTGCGCCAGCGGCGGGCGCCGGCCGGACAGGGTAGCAGGCCGCTGCCCGACCTGACCGGATTCAGTGAACGGGCGGCGGTACAGGCTGCGGGGCAGCCGGCGCCGGCGCCGGTGTTCCCGGCGGCACCCAGATCGCCATGCCGGCGGCGCGCTTCTGCGTAGTGGGGATGCCGATGCCCAGGCCGCCGCCGACGTGGCCGCCGTAGCTGCCCGCGCCGACCGACAGGCCGCCGCCGGAGCGTTGCGAACCCACGCCCATCAGTACCACGCCATTGGCGCCGAGCTTGGCCGCGTCGCGCTTGAGCCGGGCCACCGCCGCGTCGGTCTGGCCCTGGGTGCCGAAGCCGGCCGCGCTGGAGGATTCGAGCTGGGCGATATCCACCGCGCCCGGCGGCGGCGCGGAGTAGATCTGCACCAGTGCCGGGTCGATCGGCGGGCGCGCCGCACCGACCATCACCTTGGAGGAACTGGCGCAGCCGGCCAGGGCCAGCAGCAACGCCAGCGGCAACAACGGTCGGATGTTCATGGCTTTACCCCCGTGTTCGGATCTCACGCGATCATAGGCGGGCCGGGTGAATCGCGCCGAACCCGGCGCCGCCACCCTGGCAGGGCCGCCGTGATCCCCGTGCCAAGAGTCGGGGAGGCCGGGAGGGCAGCACGCCGCCGCGTTGCGCAGTGGCAGGATCGTCAGTGCTCGTAGGGCACGCTTTCCGGACGCCGGCTCGGGTCTGTCCACTCGCCTTGCTTGACGGCGGCAGGGCAGATGTCTTCGTACTGCTTCACGGCCACGATCGCGGTGGGCGTCCACGCGCCGCAGTGCGAGCCGTGCTTGCAGCAGCGGACCGGACTGGGCCGCAAGCAATATCCGGGGTCTGCCTGCCAGGAGCCGCTGATCGGGTCGACCGGCTCCAGTTCTTGTCCACGCCCTTGCAGCCTTGGGTGCAGAACACGAAGGGGGCGTTATCGCGGCACACGAGCTTCTTTTAGACGGGGGCGGCGATGGCGGGGAACGACAGCAGGCAGATCGCGAAAATCCATATCCAGCGCTTCATGGGCTGCTCCGAGATGAAGACGGTCCAGGGTTTCCGTCCCGCATTAAGACGATCCAGTGCGCGCCTCCCCTACCGGATTGCCTGGGTGCTCGGTGTGCGCCGTGACCGTGGATCGGCCGCCATCCGCTGGTCGGATGACAGCGCAGTCCTGTTGCAGCACCTGACACAGGTACGCCGGTCGCCGTAGTTGGTCCTGTCGATGCGCGGCGTGTCTTGGCGTGTCTTCAACACTTCTGGGGCCGCTGTCGCCCCCGGCTCCCGGCGACGTCCAGATCGCCACGCCCGCTGCGCGCATCCGCGTGATGGGGCGCCAATGCTCAGGCCGACACCGACGTGGCCGCCAGCGCTGCCCGCGCCGACCGACAGGCTGCTGCCGCAGCGGTCCGCGTCTACACCCTTCAGGTCCACGCCATTGGTGCCGAGCTTGGCCGCTTCGCGCTTGCGCCGGGCCACCGGGCTTCGGTTCGGTACCGCGTGTGCCGAAATCGGCCGCGTTGGAGTCATCCAGTTGGGCCATCGACCGCCTCCGGCGCCGGCCCCGAATAGACCTGCGCCAGCGCCGCACCGGCCGGCGGTCGCGCCGCGCCGGGCTGCGCAGTGCGCTATGGTGCAGGCTGACATTCGCATGGAGGCCGGCATGGGCCTGATCAGTCTGCTGTGGGGCATCGTGGCGTTGCTGTGGATGATCCTGGCCTTCATCCCGCTGCTCGGCTGGGGCAACTGGTTCCTGATCCCGTTCGCCGCGGTCGGCGCGCTGATCGCCGCGATCGGGTTGCTGTTCACCGCGGCACCCAACCGTGGCCGCGCCAAGACCGGCTTGATGCTCAATGCGCTCGTGATCGTGGTCGGGGTGATCCGGCTGAGCCTGGGAGGCGGGGTGATCTGACGCGCGTGCCGGGCGACCGGCATGCTGTGTTGCAACATCCTGCGCTGCCTGCCGCGCCGGCGGGAGTAACATACCCAGCCGACGGCGCCCGTGCGCGGGCCGCCTTGCGTTCACGCCGGTGCCGGCGGCGCGGCCCGGGTGCCTGGCGGCCTCGGACCGTGCGACTGGCGCGGCCTCCCAGATCCGCCCACCCAGGAGCCTGCACGTGGCCCATCCCCACTATCGTCCCCGGCGCATGCGCCGCGATGCCTTTTCGCGCCGCCTGATGCGCGAGCACACCCTCACCGTCGACGACCTGATCTGGCCGGTGTTCGTGCACGACGTGCCCGGCCGCACGCCGATCGCTTCCATGCCCGGCGTGGAGCGGCTGTCGATCGAGGAACTGCTGAAGGAGGCCGAGGCGGCGCTGGAGCTGGGCATCCCGGTCATCGACCTGTTCCCGGTGATCGACCCGACCGGCAAGTCGCTGGACGCGGCCGAGGCCTGGAACCCGGACGGCCTGGCGCAACGCGCGGTGCGCGCGCTGAAGACGCGCTTCCCGGAGCTGGGAGTGATGACCGACGTGGCGCTGGATCCGTACACCAGCCATGGCCAGGACGGCATCATCGACGACCGCGGCTACGTGCTCAACGACATCACCGTCGAGGCGCTGGTGCAGCAGTCGCTGTCGCATGCGCAGGCCGGCGTGGACATCGTCTCGCCGTCGGACATGATGGACGGGCGCATCGGCGCGATCCGCCGCGCGCTGGATGCCGACGAGCACCTGCACGTGCGCATCATGGCGTACTCGGCCAAGTACGCCTCGGCGTTCTATGGCCCCTTCCGCGAGGCGGTGGGTAGCGCGGGCAACCTCGGCAAGGCCGACAAGACCACCTACCAGATGGACCCGGCCAACGGCGACGAGGCCTTGCGCGAGATCGCCCTGGACCTGGAAGAGGGTGCGGACATGGTGATGGTCAAGCCCGGCATGCCCTACCTGGACGTGGTGCGGCGGGTGAAGGACGAATTCCGCGTGCCCACCTTCGCCTACCAGGTCAGCGGCGAATACGCGATGCTCAAGGCGGCGATCGGCAACGGCTGGCTGGACGAACGCGCCTGCGTGCTGGAGTCGCTGATGGCGTTCAAGCGCGCCGGCGCCGACGGCGTGCTGACCTACTTCGCGCCGCAGGTGGCGCGCTGGCTGCGCGAGGCGCGCTGAGCCAGCGTCTCTCTCTGTCTGTTAGAGCCACCTCAGTCGCGACGTAGCCTTCGAAAAGCGTCGCGACTGAAGTCGCTCCTACACAGCCGTGATCTTGCGATCCATCTGCGTGGCTCTCGTAGGAGCGGCTTCAGCCGCGACCGGGCTTTCCCGTTGCAGCCGGGTCGTGGTTGAAGCCGCACCCGCGCACGCGTCCGCACTACGCCGATGACGTCGCCGCCGGCAAACAACCCAGCCCATGCAGCGTTGCCTCCACCGCCACGTCCAGCGGCGTGTGCGGTTCTTCGCCAAGCAACTCCAGCAGCCGCGCATTGCGCATGCGTAGCGGCTGCCGCCACAGCGGGCGCATCTCGTGCAGTTCGCGCGCCAGCGGCCAGAACGGCAGGGCCAGGGTCAGCAGGGGCCACGGGAAGCGGCGCGTGCGTGGCGACGCCAGGCCATGGCTTTGCGCGACCCGCGCGATCGCCGCGGCCATCTGCGTGCCGTCGGCGTCCCAATGCCCGTCCAGATGCATGCGGGCGAAGGCCGGCAGGCGCGTGCGCTGCTGCAGCAGCGCCAGCATGGTCCGCGCCACGTCCGGCACGTAGGCCCATTGGTGGCCCACGCCCGGATCGCCCGGCAGGGTCACCGTCGCGACCGGCTGTCCCGGCCGCACCAGCCCCTGCGCGAACCAGCTGTTGCCCACGCGCGGGCCGAAGAAGTCGCCGGCACGTACCACGATCGCCCGCGCGCCCTGCGCGGTTGCGGCCTGCAGGCGCCGCTCCAGTTCCACCCGGATCGCACCCTTGCGGGTGAGCGGATGCTGCGGCGCGTCTTCGTCCGGCGCCGGATAGGCATCCGGGCCGTAGTTGTAGACCGTGCCCGGCAGGACCACGGTGGCGCGCTCGGCGATGGCCGCGGCGAGGGTGTTGTCGATCATCGGCAGCACCAGCTCCGACCAGCGCCGGTAGCCGGGCGGATTGACCGCATGCACGATCACCGCGCAGCCCTGCGCCGCCTGCAGCACGTCGGCCCGTTGCAGCGCATCGCCGCGGCGCCAGTGGATGCCGTCGCGCTCCTCGCTGGAGTGGGCGAGGCCGCGCTGCAGGGCGCGCACCTGCCAGCCGGCGTCGCGCAACTGCCGCGCCAGTTCGCCGCCGATACCGCCGCTGGCGCCCAGCACCAGGGCCGTGGAAGAAGATGGGGACATGACAGCGCTCCGTTGAGGTCGGCGGTCAGTGTCGGTGCCGGTACCGCTGAAGAAAATTGGCGAATGTCGCCGACCGGCTATACATTTCTGTATGGACAACACGATCGGCTGGGAACTCTACCGGTCCTTCCTGGCAGTGCTGGAGGAGGGCTCGCTGTCGGCGGCGGCGCGCGCGCTGGGGCTGACCCAGCCCACCGTCGGCCGCCACGTGGCGGCGCTGGAACAGGCGCTGGCGGTGCCGCTGTTCGTGCGCTCGCAGACCGGCCTGCTGCCCACCGATGCGGCCCTGGCCCTGCGTGGCCATGCGCAGGCGATGGCCAGCCTGGCCGCGTCGCTGCAACGCGCGGCGGGCCGCCATGGCGATGCGGTGCGCGGGACGGTACGCATCGCCGCCAGCGAGGTGATCGGTGCGGAGGTGTTGCCGCCGGTGCTGGCGGCCCTGCGCCGCGCGCATCCGCAGTTGCGGCTGGAACTGGTGCTGAGCAACCGGATGCAGGACCTGCTGCACCGCGAAGCCGACGTGGCGGTGCGCATGAGCCGGCCGACCCAGGACGTGCTGGTCGCGCGTCACGTCGGTGCGGTGGCGGTGGCGCTGTTCGCGCACCAGGACTACGTGGACCGGCACGGCCTGCCGCAGGCCATGGAGGAACTGCCGCAGCACGCGCTGATCGGCTTCGATGCGGAGACGCCTTTCCTGCGCGCGGCGCGCAGCGGCCTGCCGCTGTGGCGGCGCGAGGCGTTCGCGTTGCGCGCCGACAGCGACTTGGCGCAACTGGCATTGTTGCGTGCCGGCTGTGGCATCGGCTTCTGCCAGGTCGCGCTGGCGCGGCGCACGCCGGCACTGGTGCCGGTGCTGCCAAAGCAGGTGAATGTCGGTCTGGAAAGCTGGATCGTGATGCACCAGGACGTGCGCGGCAGCGCGGCCTGCAGCGCGGTGTTCGCGGCGCTGGTCGAGGCGATGACGGCGCACACCGCCTGAGGTGCGCGCGCTTGCAGTGGCGGCCGGTTTGCGCATTCGCGCATCCGGCCGCCCCGACCCGGGCAGGGTGTCAGGACGCTGTTACGAATCCCGAATCCCCACTCCCGAATCCCCGCCTTACGGCAGCGTCAGCGCGATCGGATTCGCCTTCATGCTGGCGCTGATCGCCGGGAACGGATCCACGCCGGCCATGGTGATGACGTCGTTGATCGACACCACGTCGCAGTTGATGGTGCTGTCGTTGACGCACATGTAGGCGGCCGCGCCATTGCCCGGCTCGTACACCGCCTTCCACACGTAGTTCGGCACCTGCACGTTGTCGGCGCCGATGCTGCTGCGGGTGCCGCTGTCGAAGGCCGGGCCGGTGACCACGTAGACCTCGCCGCGCTGCTTGGCCAACTGCCGCACCTGCTCCTCGATCCGCGCCCACTCGCCGGTGTTGAGCTTGTGGTCCTGCGGGACCACGTTGGCCATCGAGAAGGTTTCCTTCTCCGAGTTGGTGGTCGAGGCGTCGCCGGCCGGGGTCATGTGGCCGCGGTCGAAGCCGGAGTTGGTGTAGTCCGAGGTATGCGAGCGGTCGGCGGCCGGGATGCCGGTCTCGTCATGGAAGGAGCCGACGCGGCCGATCGATTCGGCGCCGGCGACCTGCTGATCGGTGATGTGTTCGGCCGAGTACAGCGGACCCTTGGTCACGCCCGAGGCCATCAGCACGTATTCGGTATGGCAGACCTCGGTGGTACGGCTGGTGATCGACGCGTCGAGCGTCGGTGCCTTGCCGCCGGCGTAGAGCGTGGGGCAGCTGGTGGCGGCGCTTGCCGCCTGGGCGGCGAACAGGGCAAGCAGGGCAAGACAACCGCGCAGGGAGACGGACATTGCAGGAACCTCGGCTGGTCAGGGGAGTGAAGAAACTGGCGAGGTTCGGTGTCCGTCAGATGACCATTGGATGTGTGGCAAATGGCAACTGCGCCGCTGGTCACGCTTGGCGGTAGACGCCGCGCCACGGCGGTCAATCGCATGCGATAAGCGTTCTCATTTACAATGCGCGACCGCCCCGTCCTGCGCCTCCGCCGTGATCAAGTCGTTGTTGTTCCAGTTGCACTGGCTGCTCGGCATCAGCGCCGGGCTGGTGCTGTCGGTGATGGGGCTGAGCGGGGCCACGCTGGCCTTCGAGGACGAGATCGTGCGCCTGGCCAATCCGCCGCTGGCGGCCATCGCCGCGCGCCATGCCGCCGGCGAGCAGCCCTTGCCGCTGGCCGAGCTGGCGCGGCGCCTGGACCTGGACGGGGCGCACCGCAGCAACCGGCTGCTGATCGACCCGACCGGCACGCGGCCGTCCGCGGTGCGCCTGCCCGGTCGCGACGGCGGCCGCCTGTATTTCGATCCCTACACCGGCGCGGTGCTGCCGGCGCCGCGCCTGGATGGGTTCTTCTCCTTCGTCGAAGACCTGCACCGGCGCCTGGCCGCGGGCGAGCGCGGCAAGGCGGTCACCGGCGCCTGCGCCTTCGTGCTGATCTTCTTCTGCCTGTCCGGGCTGTACCTGCGCTGGCCGCGGCGCTGGTGGAGCTGGCGCGCCTGGTGGGCGGTGGAGTGGAACCGGCAGGGACGCAGCTTCCTGTGGAGCCTGCACTCGGTGATCGGCACCTGGTGCCTGCTGGTGTACCTGCTGATCGCCGCGACCGGGCTGTATTGGTCCTACGACTGGTACCGGCAGGGGCTGGTGGCGATGCTCGGCGGCGATGCCGCGCCCAAGGAGAAAGAGGGCGGCCGCGGCGGCAAGCCACCGGCAGTGGACTACGCGCGGCTGCAGTCGGCCCTGGCGAGCGTGCCCGCCGCGCAGCGCGCCTACCTGGATCTGCGCCTGCCCGGCCGCAGCGGCCAGCCGATCGTGGCCCGTTACCTGCCGCCCGATCCGGCGCACGACCGCGCCTACGACAGCGTGGAGGTCGATCCGGCCAGCGGCCGCATCCTGCGCCGCCTGGAATACCGCGCGCAGCCGCTGGGGCGGCGCCTGCTGACCAGCATGTTCGCGCTGCACAGCGGCAGCTTCTTCGGCCTGCCCGGGCGCGTGGCGATGCTGCTGGCGAGCCTGTGTATGTCGCTGTTCTTCGTCACCGGCTGGATGCTGTACCTGGACCGCCGGCGCAAGAAGCGGGCATTGCGCGAGGCGCGGCGCGCGCTGCCGGGGCTGGTGGGCGAGGCCGCCGCCTCCTGGCTGGTGGGGTTTGCCAGCCAAAGCGGCCTGGCCGAGCGCCTGGCCTGGCAGACCGCCTCGCAGCTGCAGGCGGCCGGCCTGACGGTGGACGTGCGCTCGCTGGCGCAGCTGGACCTGGCGCAGCTGCGCGGCACCCAGCGCGCACTGTTCGTGATCAGCACCTTCGGCGACGGCGAACCGCCGGACGCGGCGCGCGGCTTCGTCCGGCGCGTGTTGCGCCAGGCGCAGGCCTTGCCGGAGCTGCGCTACGCGTTGCTCGGCCTGGGCGATCGCCAGTATCCGCAGTTCTGCGGTTTCTCGCGGGAGGTGCAGCACTGGTTGGATGCACAGGGCGCGCAGGCGCTGTTCCCGCCGCTGGAAGTGGACAACGCCGATCCGCAGGCGCTGGCGCAGTGGCAATGGCAATTGTCGGCGCTCACCGGCGTGGCGGCATCGGCACCGGTGCTGCAGGCGCCGGAGCCGCTGGACTGGCGCCTGGTCGGCCGCGTCCTGCTCAATCCCGGCAGCGCTGGCGCCCCCGTATGGCGCATCGACCTGGCGCCGCCGCCGCAGGCGCACTGGCATGCCGGCGACGTCCTGGAAGTGCAGCCCTGCCACGCCGCCGACACGGTCCACGCCTGGCTCGCCGCGCAGGCGCTGGACGCCGAACAGACGGTGCAGGCCGATGGCGTGCGGCAGCCATTGTGGGAGGCGTTGGCGTCACGCGCGCTGACGCCGCCGACGCCGGGCGACGATCCGCAGGCCTGGGTGGATGCGCTGCCGAGCCTGCCGCTGCGCGAATACTCGATCGCCTCGGTGCCGGAAGATGGCCTGTTGCAGCTCGTCGTACGCCTGACCCTGCGCGCCGACGGCAGCCCTGGCGTGGGCGCCGGCTGGCTGTGCCAGCACGCGCCGGTGGGTGCAGTGCTGCGCGCGCAGGTGCGGGCCAACCCCGGGTTCCGCCGGCATGGCGATGCGCCCATGCTGCTGATCGGCAACGGCACCGGTATCGCCGGCCTGCGCAGCCTGCTGCGCGAGGCCGAGCAGGCCGGCGTGCATGGGCACTGGCTGCTGTTCGGTGAACGCAACGCCGCGCACGATGCGCTGTTCTGCGACGAGTTGCAGTCCTGGCGCGACGCCGGCCATCTGCAGCGCCTGGACCTGTTGTTCTCGCGCGACCAGGCGCACAAGCGCTACGTGCAGGACGGGCTGCGCGAGGCCGCCGACGCGGTCCGCGACTGGGTCGCGCGCGGCGCCACCGTGTACGTCTGCGGCAGCCTGGAAGGCATGGCGCGCGGCGTGGATGCGGCATTGCGCGAGATCTTCGGCGAGGACGCGCTGGATGCGCTCAGCGCCGACGGGCGCTACCGGCGCGACGTGTATTGAGGTGATGCGTCCAGCTGCCGTGGGTCGGGACTGACGTCCCTCCCACAACGGCCTTCTGCTACAGCTCTTGTCTGCCGGCATGGCAGCAGCGTGGGCATCCCGAGATGTTCGGTGGCGGTGCAGGACGGCGCCGGCCCGCTGCACTTCGACACGCCTCGCCATGCAGCCACCCTTCAGCGCGTGGCGTCGCCGTTCAATCGGCGGGCATGCAATCGCTGCTTCCGGTGGCCGCCGGTGCCTTGATCCGGTAAAGGTCGCGCTTGCCGGCCTTCGGCGCGCGGGCGCTGCCGGACAGCAGCAGTTCGCTGGGCTTGGACGCATCCAGCACGGCGCCGGCGGTCTGGCCGTCGCTACCGTTGAACGACAGCGCCAGCGGCTGCGGGTCCGCGTAGCGGCCGCCGGCGCATTGCGCCAGCAGCACCTGGCTTCGCTCGCTGCGGTGGGCACGGGCGAACAGCAGCGCGCGGCCGTCGCCCAGCCAGGCGGCATCGGTGTCGTCGTCGGCGCTGTTGACCCCGGCCAGCGCCGTTGGCTGCGCGAACGTCTGGCCCTCCAAGTGCGCGACGAACAGGTCCAGGCCGCCGGCGCCGCCGCGGCCGTCGCTGGCGAACAGCAGCCGCGTGCCGTCCAGCGAGAGTGCCGGCGCGCGCTCGTTGCCCGGCGAATTCACCGCCGCGCCCAGGTTCTGCGGTGGGCCGTAGCCGCCGTCGGCCAGCACCGGCGCACGGTACAGGTCGGTGCCGCCGTGGCCGCCGGGACGATCGGAGGCGAAGTACAGCCAGCGGCCGTCGGCGCTGAAGAACGGGTCGCTGTCCAGGTTCGGCGAGTTCACCGGTGCGGGCAGCGGCTGCGGGTCGCGCCAGCGGCCGTCGCGCAGCACCGCCTGCCACAGGTCGCCGCCACCGGGCCCGCCGGCGCGGTCGGGACTGGCCCAGACGATGCGCTGGCCGTCGGGCGCGACGCTGCCGCGGGTCTCGTCGGCGGCGGTCGACACCACGCCCATGCCCTCGATGCCGAATTCGGAAAGCGCGAACGCACACGGCGCGCAGAGTAAACTCGCGGCCAGCGCGAGCGGCAGGACAGGGGTCCGCATGTGGGAGTCCATGGAATGTCGCCGCCAGTCTAAAACAACCAACGAGCGCTCCATGCCCAACTCCCGTTTTGCCGTGTTCGGCCATCCCGTCGCCCATTCGCTGTCGCCGCGCATCCACGCCGCCTTCGCCAAGCAGACCGGCATCGCCCTGCAGTACGAGGCCATTGACGTCCAGGCCGATGGCTTCGCCGCGGCGCTGGCCGCCTTCGCCGCGGCCGGTGGCGTCGGCGCCAACGTGACCCTGCCGCTGAAGGAAGCCGCCTTCGCGCTCAGCCTGGTGCACAGCGAACGCGCGCAATCCGCCGGTGCGGTCAACACGCTCAGCTATCGCGACGGCCAGTGGCACGGCGACAACACCGACGGGGCCGGCCTGGTGCGCGACCTGACCGGCCGCAATGGACTGGATCTGCGCGGCCGCCGCGCGCTGCTGCTGGGCGCCGGCGGCGCCGCACGCGGCGTGGCGCCGGCGCTGCTGGAGGCCGGCGTGCAGCAACTGGTGGTGGTCAACCGGGCGCCGGAACGCGCCGATGCGCTGGTCGATGCGCTGGGCGAACCGGCGCGCGCGATCTCGCGCTACTGGGAGGACCTGCGCGAGCTGGGCGATTTCGAACTGATCGTCAATGCCACCACCATCGGCCGCGACCCCACCGCCAGCTTCACCCTGCCGCTGTCGCTGATCAACAGCATGACCCTGGCGGTGGACCTGAACTACGGCGAGGTCGCCATCGCGTTCCTGGCCTGGGCGCGCGCGGCGCGTTGCCGCGACACCGTGGATGGTCTGGGCATGCTGGTGGAACAGGCGGCCGAGAGCTTCGAGACCTGGCACGGCGTGCGTCCGGAGACCGATCCGGTGTACGCCGCGTTGCGCGAGCGCGACGCGGTGCTGGTCAGCGCCGACTGACACCGACGACTGCATCAAGAGGAACGACCGCGTGGACAATGGATTTGCGATGCAACTGCTGACGACCCTGCTGTTCCAGCTGCCGGTCGTGGTGATGTACGTGGTCGGCCTGGCGCTGCTGTTCACGCGGCGTCCTGGCCGGCCACGCACGTTGGCCCTGTGCGGGTTGAGCATCATGCTGCTGGTGATGGTGCTGGGCACGGCGCTGTCGATGTTGCCGATGTTGGCGATGTCGCGCGGCGCCAGCCTTTCCGAGTTCGCCCTGTGGTTGGGGATGCTGCGCGCGGTCCTCGGCCTGATGTTGGCGGTGGGCGTGCTGCTGGTGGTGCTGGCGTTGCGCTTCGCCCTGCCGCCGCGCGTGACGCCGCCGCACTGACCGACGGAACCGGGTTCGAGGGAGGACGTGATGCTGGCGATGGGCGTGCACCCGCTTCTGGACCTGAGCGTGCTGACCGGCGCGCTGGGCCTGCTGGCGCGGCTGTTGCTGCCGCTGATCGCGCTGCTGCTGCTTCCGCGGCTGGCGCCGGGCCACGCCCGAACCCTGGCGCGGTTCGGGCTGACGGTGTTGCTGATGGGCGCGATCCTGCCGCGCCTGTTGAGTGCGGTGCTGGGCTGGGTAGCGCTGATGACACCCCAGTTCCGCAGCACTCATCCGGACGCCTCTGCGCTGGTGCATCTGCTGGACGATGCGCTGTACGTGGTCGGGCTGGGCCTGCTGCTGCGCGCGCTGTGGCTGGCGCTGCCGCGCAAGGCCGCGCCGCCGTCGGCGTAACGCTGCGCGCAACGCCGTTCAGTTCCGGCGTTTCAGTCCTTGCGACGGGACGTGAGAAAATGTCCGGATGACCGATTCCGCTTCGCCGTCGACGCCGCCCGCGTCCGGCCCGTCCCCGCGTCAGCTCACCGAACCGGTCAAGCTGGCCATCCGCGATGCCTACGCCAAGCTGCAGGCCAACACGCCGGGCTTCCGCGTGCGTCGCGCGCAGAGCCAGATGATCGGCGTGGTCTCGCGTGCGCTGGGCACCTCCGGCGGCGTGGGCGTGGCCGAAGCGCCCACCGGCGTCGGCAAGAGCCTGGGCTATCTGACCGCCGGCGTGCCGATCGCGCTGGCCAGCAAGAAGAAGCTGGTGATCAGCACCGGCACGGTGGCGCTGCAGTCGCAGCTGGTCGAGCGCGACATCCCGGCCTTCCTCAAGGCCACCGGGCTTGAGGCCACGGTGGCGCTGGCCAAGGGCCGCACCCGCTACCTGTGCACGCGCAACGTCGCCGAACTGCATGGCGAAGCCGCGCAGGACAGCATGTTCGAGGACGAGGCGCCGCTGTACGACCGCCCGCTGAGCCCGGCCGAGGCCGAACAGGCGCGCGCGCTGGCCAAGGCCTATGCCGACAAGAGCTGGAACGGCGACCTGGATGCCGCCCCGGAGCCGGTGCCGCCGTCGCTGCGCGCGCGCATCACCACCAATGCCGCCGGCTGCGCGGGGCGCCGCTGCTCGTTCGCGGTGCAGTGCCCGGTGCTGAAGGCACGCAGCGAGGTGCGCGATGCGCAGATCGTGGTGACCAACCACGCGCTGCTGCTGTCGGCGCTGTCGCTGGGCGACAGCGACAACGGCCAGCCGCTGATCGCGCCGCCGTCGGACATGCTGCTGGTGCTCGACGAGGGCCACCACATCGCCGGCGTCGCCATCGATCAGGGCGCGGCCAATCTCCCATTGGACGAGATGGCGCGACGCACCGGCCGCCTGCAGGCGCTGGTCGGCGCCGCCTACCGGCTCGCCGACAAGGACCGCATCGGCAACCAGCTGCCCAACGAGGCGGTCGAACTGGCCGCGCAGGTGGCCAAGGGCCTGAAGGCATTCCGCGCCGAGATCGAACGGGTGTGGGTGCCGGAGCCGGGCCAGGACGAGCCGATGTGGCGCGCGCCCAACGGCCGCCTGCCCGAGGACTGGAAACCGCTGATCGACGCGCAGGCGCAGGACACCGGCGCGCTGCTGAACTGGGTGCAGGCCGCGCACCAGATGGCGGCCAAGTCCAAGCAGGAGGATGCGGCCAAGGAGCGCCTGCAGCGCAACCTGGGCATGGCCCTGGAGATGGTCGAGCAGCAGTACGCGCTATGGCTGGGCTGGCGCCGCGAGGACCAGGACGGGCAGCCGCCGATGGCGCGCTGGATCACCGCATCGCGCGATGCCGACCTGATCTGCCATTGCTCGCCGGTGTCGGCCGCGCAGGTGCTGCGTTCGCTGCTGTGGAGCGAGGTGGACGCGGCGGTACTGACCTCGGCCACGCTCACCGGTGGCGGCGATTTCCAGGCGCTGGCGATCGACAACGGCCTGCCCGCGCACGCCGAGATGGTGTCGCTGTCCTCGCCGTTCGACCTGCCCAACCAGGCCGAGTTGATCGTGCCGGCGTTCCCGGTGGCACCGGACGACCGCGAAGGCCATCCGCGCGAGGTGGCGCGCTACCTGGTGCGCGAGCTGGACTGGGGCAAGGGCTCGATCGTGCTGTTCACCTCGCGCTGGAAGATGCTCAAGGTGGCGGACCTGTTGCCGATCGCGCAGCGCAACCGCGTGCTCGTGCAGGGCGACGGCTCCAAGTCGCAGATGATCGGCGAGCACATGCGCCGCATCGCCGCCGGCGAAGGTTCGGTGCTGTTCGGCCTCAATTCCTTCGGCGAGGGCCTGGACCTGCCGGGCGAGGCCTGCACCACGGTGGTCATCACCCAGGTGCCGTTCGCCGTGCCGACCGATCCGCAGACCGCCACCCTCGGCGAATGGTTCGAGAGCCGCGGCCTCAACGCCTTCAACCTGATCGCGGTGCCGCACGCGTTGCGCACCCTGACCCAGTTCGCCGGCCGCCTGATCCGCACCTCCGACGACCACGGCCGCGTGATCATTCTCGATTCGCGGTTGCTGACCAAGCGCTACGGCAAGCGCATCATCGACGCGCTGCCGCCGTTCAAGCGGGTGATCGGCTAGCGGTTGCACGTGCGATGGCGATGGTCGTGCGCGTGTCGCCGACCGCGCCGATCGTCACGCAGCGTGCGGTGTCGTCGCAACAGGAATTGTCTACCGCACCGACCACGCATGTGCAGCTGCGCGCTTGACGGCGTTTATCCGGCAAGCGATAAACATTCACGCGCTAGGAACGCATGCAGCGCCGCTCAGGGGATGGCAATGGCGGACGGATTCTTCAGGGAAGAAGTGTTTCGAGCGCGCCGCGAGGGCTGGCTCGGCGCCGTGCGCCTGGACGCACCACGCTTCGGTTGGGCTTACTTCTGGGTCAGCGTCGCGCTGCTCGTAATTGTTCTGGTGCTGCTGTGCATCGGCAGTTATACGCGACGAGAAGCGGTCAACGGCACGCTGGTACCCGATCGCGGACTGCTGACCATGACGCCTTCCGCATCCGGACGGGTCGTGCGCACGTTCGCCAAGGAGGGTGCAAAAGTACGTGCGGGACAACCGCTGATCGAGATCTCCGGCGAACAGGACAGCGCATCGCTCGGTGATACGCAGGCATCGGTGATCGCGCAGTTGCGCGTCAAGCGCGAGCGCCTGCGTTCCGACATCGAGGAACAACGCAGCCTGTCGCAAGCACAGGATCGCGACCTGCGCACGCGCATCGAGTTGCTGAAGGGCCAGATCGCCAGTACCGAAGAACAGATCGGTCTGCAGCGGCAACGTGCCGAAAGCGCCATGCGCCTGTACGAACAATGGTCCAGTCCCAGTAATCGCGGGGTGCTGACCAAGGTACAGCTGCTGCAGCAGCAGGATGTGGCGATACAGAATCAGGCGCAGCTCAAGGATCTGCAGAAGCATTCGCTGGAACTGCGTCAGCAGCAATCCCAGTTGCGGACACAGTTGGAGCAGCTTCCGGCAACGCTGATCGGAAAGAACAACGAGATCGACCGGCAACTGGCGGACGTCGCGCAGTCGATCTCCGAGAGCGAGGCCCGCCGCGCGGTGATCCTGCGCGCGCCATCGGACGGGATCGTCGGCAATCTGCTGGTGTATCCGGGGCAGCCGGTCGCCGCGCAGCAGCCATTGATGACATTGTTGCCGCGGGACACGCGTCTGCGCGCCGAGCTGTGGGTGTCTTCGCGGGCGGTCGGGTTCGTCAGCCCGGGCGACCGGGTGGTGCTGCGCTATCAGGCATTCCCGTATCAGAAGTTCGGGCGCCATGCCGGCCGTGTCGCGGAGATTTCGCGCAGTGCGATGAGTTCGGGCGATCTGACCCGGTTGCTGGGCCAGGACATCAAGGAGCAGCGTTACCGGGTGATCGTCGAACTGGGTAGCCAGGATGTCGTGGCGTATGGGCGCAAGGAACCACTGCGTCCCGGAATGGCGTTGGATGCGGACATCCTGCTCGAACGCAGGCACTTGATCGAATGGATGTTCGAGCCGGTCTACGAGCTGGCCTCCGGCATGCGCGACATCCCCTCGAACGAGCGTGGATCATGAGCCGGTCCTGGTCGCCCTGGAGGTCGCCGTTCGCGACGCGGATCGTGCCGATCATGCAGACGGAAGCGGCAGAGTGTGGCCTGGCCTGCCTGGCAATGGTCGCGGGTTTCCACGGCCAGAAGGTCGACCTGCCCAGCTTGCGTCGACGCTTCAGCATCTCGTTGCAGGGCGCGCGTCTCGAACGCCTGATGCAAATCGCGCGCACGATCGGTTTCGACGTCAGACCGATGCGCGCTGAGCTCGACTACCTGGCCGCCGTTGGCGGTCCCTGCGTCCTGCATTGGGATCTGAGCCACTTCGTGGTCCTGGAGCGGGTGACGCGAGGCGTCGCGGTGATCCACGACCCTGCGCGCGGACTGCTGCGGCTGCCGTTGGCGGAGGTGGGCAAGCACTTCACCGGGGTGTTGCTGGAACTGGTGCCCAGCCCGAGCTTCGAGAAGGTGGCGGCGCCGCAGCCGGTGTCCTTGCGCATGTTGACCGGCAGGATCGTTGGGCTGCGTCGCGCGCTCGTGCAGGTCTTCGCGCTGGCGCTGGCGATCGAGATGTTGGTGCTCCTGATGCCATTCCAGATGCAATGGCTGATCGACCATGTCCTGGTCTCTGCAGACATGCCGTTGCTCAAGATTCTGGCGATCGGATTTCTGATCGCAGTGCTGGCGCAGACGTCGCTGATGCTGGCGCGCAGCTGGGTGGTCAGTTGGCTGGGTGCCTCGCTCAACAGCCAATGGATCAACAACCTGTTCGGCCACCTGATGCGGTTGCCGCTGGACTACTTCGAAAAGCGGCATATGGGCGATGTGCTGTCGCGGTTCGGATCGCTGAAGTCGATCCAGACCACGTTGACCGGAAGCTTCGTCGAAGCGGTCCTCAACGGCATGACCGGCATGCTGGCGCTGGTGGTGCTGTTCTTCTACAGCGCCAAGCTCGCCGGCGTGGTGCTGGCCGCATTCGCGTGCTACTTGCTGCTGCGCGTGGCGATGTACCGGGTCCAGTTCGGCATCACGCGTGATCAACTGTTCCATACGGCGCGCCAACAGAGCGAGTTGATGGAGTCGGTCCGTGGCATCCAGGCGATCAAGCTGGCCAACAAGCAGGGCTTGCGTCAGAGCCGGTTGTTCGCGGCGACCGTGCAGGCCGCTAGTCTGGATATGCAGTCGCAGCGCATCGGCCTGGCGTTCACGGCATTGAATGGCGGCGTCTTCGGGATCCAGCGCGTCCTGTTGATCAGTATCGGTGGCTATATGGCGCTGCAGGACGCGTTGTCGGCTGGCATGCTGGTGGCGTTTCTCAGCTACGCGGACTTGTTTACCAGTCGGGCGGGAAGCCTGGTCGACAAGTGCATCGAGTTCCGCATGCTGCGACTGCATGCCGAGCGCATCGCCGATATCGCCATGAGCGATCCCGAGCCGCATGCGCTGGGACACTACAGTGGGCCCGAGCTCGCGCCGGAGATCGAGTTCAAGGGAGTGAGCTTCCGTTACTCCGACGACGACCCGTGGGTGCTGCGCCACTTCGATCTCAAGGTCCGCGCAGGCGAGTCGGTGGCCATCGTCGGACCGAGCGGGTGTGGGAAATCCACCTTGGCCAAGCTTCTGCTGGGTTTGCTTGCGCCAACCGAAGGACAGATCGAAGTGGGCGGCGTGGAGATTCGAAGACTGGGGTTGGAGACCTATCGCGGCATGGTCAGTGCGGTGATGCAAGACGACCAGCTTTTCGCCGGCTCCCTGGCCGACAACATCGCGTTCTTCGACCCTGACGCCAGCCTGCAGCGCATCGTGGCAGCCGCAAAGCTGGCGGCCATCCACGATGACATCGTGCGTATGCCGATGGGATACGAATCGCTGGTGGGCGACATGGGATCGATCCTGTCGGGTGGACAACGGCAGAGAGTGATTCTTGCGCGCGCGCTGTATCGGCAGCCCAAGATCCTGGTGCTGGATGAGGCCACCAGCCATCTGGATCGGCAGCGCGACGAGATCGTCAATGCGCACATCAAGGCGCTGAGCATGACGCGCGTGCTGATCGCGCATCGAGAAGACACCATCGCCTCGGCCGACCGCAAGGTCGTGCTGGGGGCGGAGCGGAATCAAGGCGTGCGACATGGCGCCGAAAGACTTGACGCGTCGCGAAGCGTCGAGAAGCTCGCCGGCATCGTCGCTGGCGAATAACCCTGCTGTCTTTCAAGGAGAGTGTAATGGAAAATGTCGTGAACACGGAAAATTCGCGTCCCGTTGCCCAGCGTTTCGCGCGTGAGATGACCCAGGAGGAAGTCAGTGCGATTTCCTGCGGTGGCGGTCAGGACACTCTGATTATCATCGTCGTCGAGGCCGTGGACACCGAGACGGTCATCATCTTCAGCTGATCGGACGGCGCATGGCGGTGCTGCAGCGCCGCCATGCATCTGGCGAGGATGCACAACGGATGTCCGGACGATGCAGGAAGACGCAAAGAACGTATTGATCGTGGCGCCGCAGCACGATACGCACGCGGCGACCATCGCCGCCATGATCGTTGCGGCAGGACATAAGGTGAATTTCTTCGATAGCGGTGCCTGGCCGACGGGCCTGGCCGGATCGATGCTGTGCGATGCACACGGTGCCCGCTTCGTACGCGACGGGGCGCCGCTCTGCTATGACGCTGCCTGGTGCCGACGGTTGCTGTTCAAGAAGCAGGCGCCGCCGGGTGTGCACGAGCAGGATGTAGGGTTCATTCGTTCCGAGGGAATGCTGTTCGACCTCGGCACGCTGGCCGTCATGGGCAGTGGAGTCGGCGTGCAGCGCTGGATCAATGCGCCGATGCAGGCGTTGATGGCGGACCAGAAGGCGTTGCAGCTGTCCACGGCGGCGTCCAGTAGCCTGCGCGTCCCACGGACGCTGATCAGCCACCGTGCGGAAGACATTCGCCGCTTTCGCAGTCGCGAACCGGACGGCGTTGTCGTCAAGCCGTTCAACGTCGGCGCCTGGTCGGAGAATGCCGGCTACAGCGTGTCGTATGCGACGCGCGTCAGCATCGAAGAGACCTTGGCCGATGGCGACGTGAGCGCGTGCCCGACCAACTATCAGGAGGTGGTGCGCCACCGCGGCGATGTGCGCATCGTCTGCCTTCAGGGCGAGTATGTGGCGGTCAAGATGACGCACGCGCTGGAGGGAGAGATCGATTATCGTGCCGTTCGCCACAAGACGACGATTACGTATGCCGAAGCTGCGCTCCCTGATGAGTTGATCGCCAAGCTCGAACGCCTGCGGCGAACGCTGGGCATCGACTTCTTCTGCGCTGATTTCCTTGTGCCAGCGGATGGAGGGGAGCCGATCTTCATCGAGCTCAATCCCGGCGGCCAGTTCCTCTATCTGGATCAGAGGCTCGCGCAACTGGATATCGCACGTAAGTTCTGTAGCTTGCTGGTGTATGGAGCAACTGCGCGTTATCGAGAATTTCCGAAGCCTGTTGCAGCGGCGCCGTCTGCCCAAGCCCCCGCGCGGGTGTCCACCCCTTCCGAAGCGAATCCCCTATGCGAATGATGATGCGCCTGGCCACCGCGGCCACCCTGCTTGCGATCGCTGGCGGAGGTTTCGCCCGTCCTCAACAGGAGCAATCGATGTCCCATTCCGTTGAGGCCGAACACTTCAACGCCGACTACCGGCAGCAGCTCCTGCAGTTGGCCCAAGCCGACCAGCAGATCCGTGCAGACGCCCTGAAGAAATACACGCCGCAGCAGTTGCAGAGTGACCCCGGCAGCGCACGTGCGCTTGCATTGCAGATTCATGCCTCGCAGCAACAGAATCAGCAGACGCTTTCCGCCTTGATGGCCAAGTACGGCTTTCCTGATACGGCGGTCGCCGGCAGTGACGGCGCACATGCAGGCTTTCTGGTGGCACAGCATGTCGGCGACCGGGCGTTCCGCGATGCGTTCCTGAAAGGCATCGAAGCCGCTGCAGAACAGGGACGCTACAGCAAGGAGGATCTTGCGCTGTTCGTGGATCGCAATCGGGTCCTGAGCGGGCAGCCGCAACTTTACGGCACCCAGCACAAGGCCGATGGCAGTCTGTTCGACGTTGAACAGCCCGAACAACTGCAGCAGCGCCGAGCCGCGATGGGATTGCCGCCGGACGTCGCCGGACACTGAAGCACTCAGTACGTGCGGTTCGGGCACCTGGCTATTCTGGCGAGCGTCCGGGCGGCGGGCTCGATCGCGGCGGCGCGCTGGGTCACGAGCTAGGGAGCGGCGCTGAGCTTCTACGGCGGTTCTGTGTTTGCAGATCGGGTGGCCGCGGGCGATAGGGCGCCGAGGCCGGCTGCCAGTGGGCATCTGAATGGCTATGCCACGGCGCGCTGAAGACTTCGCATAAATGAGTGATCTGGTTCGATCTATAGATGTGAGTTCCATCGATAATTCCATGTCGCATAGGCGGCGATCTGTGTTGTCCAGCCCAGATCGGGGACAGGTCGCGCTTACTGGTCTACTATCCCCGCGACAGGGGGAATCATCATGCGAATCGCCAGGCAGTGGGCGTTCGGAGCGGCGTTGTGCGTGCTGACCAGCATCGCCGCGGCGCAGCCGACGGGCACACCGACAGAAGACACCGCGGTGGCGGCGCCGGCCAATCCGGCCTACCGCACGCAACTGCTGCAGTTGATCAGCGACGACGCGCAGGCCCGCGCCGATCTCAAACGGGACTACACCCCGCAGCGGCTGCAGCACGATACCGTCTCACTGCGCGCGTTCGCGCGAGAACTGAGGATGGCGCAGAAGGAAAGCTTCGGGCGCCTGACCGAGTTGATCCGGCGCCAGGGATTTCCCGATGCGCACGCGGTCGGTGCCGATGTGGCGCATGCGGCCTTCCTGATCGCCCAGCGCATCAACGAGCCTGGGTTCCGCGCCGACTTCCAGCGCGGCATCGACGCGGCCGTGCAGCGCGAGGCCTATAGCCGTGCCGATCAGACGCTGTTCGCCGATCGCAGCCGGGCGCTGAGCGCGAAGCGCTAGCCGCCGCCATCGCGGCAAAGCCAGGAAGGGCGGCGACGTTGCACTGGCCCCGTCGCTGTCGCGACGCGCGCGCAACGACGGCCCACTTCGCAGATGCCGCCGCATCGGTCGCGTGCGGAGGTTGTGCGCACGCGCGTTCGGCAATGTCGCTTGCTGCGATGTGGCCCGAAGCCGGCAGACGCCTGTCGCCGATAGACGCCGCAACCTTGTCTCTTGACGTTGTTCGGCCGCGCGTCTTCCGACGTGTGGCGTCCCGTTGTGTCGCTGCCCGCGCATTCCACCACGCGCTGCTGCCGCAGACGGCCTGGCGCGCGTCTACATTTTGCGGCCGATCTGCGCCGGCACGACCTCCGACTGACGTTGCGCCTGCGCTGCAGCTGCAACGCATTGCGCGCTCCACCCGCGTTCGCGGTCACAGTGCATGCGCACGATTGGCCGTGTCGATGGCAGTGATTGCAAGGAACGAATGTTCTGCGCGTCGCACTGCCGCCATGCTGCAGCTCCCTTCACACGAGCCGACGCCATGCGCCCTGGATCCCTGCTGTTGCTTGTCCTGTTGTCGCCTTCCCTGATCCTGTCGGCCAGCGCCGCGCAGTCCACGCTCACTCGCGACAACGGCGCGCCGGTGGGCGACAACCAGAACTCGCAGACCGCCGGACCCAACGGCCCGACGCTGCTGCAGGACGTGCAATTGATCCAGAAGCTGCAGCGCTTCGATCGCGAGCGTATCCCCGAGCGTGTGGTGCACGCGCGCGGCACCGGCGTGCATGGCGAGTTCACCGCCACCGCCGACATCTCCGACTTGAGCAAGGCCAAGGTGTTCGCGTCGGGCACCACCACGCCGGTGTTCGTGCGCTTCTCTTCGGTGGTGCATGGCAACCATTCGCCGGAGACGCTGCGCGATCCGCACGGCTTCGCCACCAAGTTCTACACCAGCGAAGGCAACTGGGACCTGGTCGGCAACAACTTCCCGACCTTCTTCATCCGCGATGCGATCAAGTTCCCGGACATGGTGCACGCGTTCAAGCCGGACCCGCGCACCAACCTCGACGACGATGCGCGTCGCTTCGATTTCTTCTCGCACGTGCCCGAGGCAACCCGCACGCTGACCCTGCTGTACTCCAACGAAGGCACGCCGGCCGGCTACCGCTTCATGGACGGCAATGGCGTGCATGCCTACAAGCTGGTCAACGCGCAGGGCCAGGTCCATTACGTGAAGTTCCACTGGAAGAGCCTGCAAGGCCTCAAGAATCTGGATCCGCAGCAGGTGGTGGCAGTGCAGGGCAAGGACTACAGCCACCTGACCAACGACCTGGTCGGCGCGATCAAGCGTGGCGACTACCCGAAGTGGGACCTGTACATCCAGGTGCTCGCGCCCGAGGACCTGGCCAAGTTCGACTTCGATCCGCTGGATGCCACCAAGATCTGGCCGGGCGTGCCCGAGCGCAAGATCGGGCAGATGGTGCTGAACAAGAACGTGGACAACTTCTTCCAGGAGACCGAGCAGGTGGCGATGGCGCCGGCCAATCTGGTGCCGGGCATCGAGCCGTCGGAAGACCGCCTGCTGCAGGGGCGCATCTTCTCCTACGCCGACACGCAGCTGTACCGCGTCGGCACCAATGGCCTGAGCCTGCCTGTGAACCGGCCGCGCGTGGCGGTCAACAACGGCAACCAGGACGGCGCGATGAATGCCGGCAGCACCAGCAGCGGCGTGAACTACGAGCCGAGCCGGCTCAACCCGCGGCCGCAGGATCCGAACGCGCGCTACAGCCAGCTACCGCTGTCCGGCACCACCCAGCAGGCCAAGATCACCCGCGAGCAGAACTTCAAGCAGGCCGGCGAACTGTTCCGCAGCTACAGCAAGAAGGAGCAGCAGGACCTGATCCAGAGCTTCGGCGAATCGCTGGCCGGCACCGACGACGTGAGCAAGCACCTCATGCTCTCGTTCCTGTACAAGGCCGACCCGGCCTACGGCAGCGGCGTGACGCGGGTGGCCAAGGGCGACCTGGCGCGGGTCAAGCAACTGGCCGCGCAGCTGCAGGACTGATCCGTCCCACGCGCGGCCCGGCGGCGCCATCGCCGCGCCGCGCACCTTCTTGCGGAGACCCCCTATGCGTCGTGTTGTCCTCTTTCTTCTCGGCCTCGCGGTGAGCGCCACGGCCGCCGCCGCACCGGCTGCCCCCGCGACCCCCGATCCGGCTGCGGTGCAGGCGCAATTGCGCAGCTACTTCTTCGATGCCGCGCGGCAGGGCCGCCAGGACATGCTGGCCGAGTTCATCCGCGCCCATTACGACCTCGATACCCGCGACGACAAGGGCTACACCGCGCTGATCCTGGCCGCCTATCACGGGCAACAGGCAGCGGTGGAACAGTTGCTGCGCGCCGGTGCCGACCCCTGCGCGCAGGACAAGCGCGGCAACACCGCGCTGATGGGCGCGATCTTCAAGGGCGAGCTGAGCATCGCCAAGCGGCTGATGCAGGCCGATTGCGCGCCGGACCAGCGCAACAACGCCGGACAGACCGCGGCCATGTACGCGGCGTTGTTCCAGCGCACCGAGGTGCTGAAGGACCTCGCCGCCAAGGGCGCCGACCTGCAGGCCCGGGATGCGCAGGGCAACGACGTGGCCCGGCTGCAGCGCGGCGAGTTCGCGACCGCACCGGCGCGCTGAGCGGTCCCGCCCCGCCTCCGGGGCGGGTGCCGGGTCGGGCAATCGCACGGCGCGTGGATCGCAGGCCCCGGATCGGCGAAAATGCCCGGGTGGCCGGTTCCTCCGGCCCGCCGCGGCCCATGCGTCGCCGTTCCCGCTGCGGCGGGCGGTGTCACATCAGGGTCGCGTGCTGCCCTGTCGGCATCGTGCCGGCGCTCTGCCGCGGCTCGCCGTCGCCCATCCCGGATCTGTCTTGAACGCCACTGCCCCCGTTTCTCCCGACGACCTGCCCCAGGCCGAGCGCCTGCGCATCGCCCTGGACCTGCTCGAGACCATCGCCGCCGACCGGCGCGTGCTCGATACCCTGCCGGAGCCCGAGCGGGTGCGCCTGCTGCAGGTGGTCGCCCAGGTCTTCAACCCCGAACCCAAGGCGCGGCGCAAGCTGCTCAAGGACCAGGCGCGCGAGCGCCACCAGGAGAAGGTGCGCAAGGCCGAGGAACTGCTGGCGCAGACCGGCATTCGCGCGCTGCGGCGCAAGCCAGTGTTCAGCACGCCCAACTATTTCCCGCCGCACACGCCGGCCGCGTTGGCGCATGCGCAAACCGTGGCCGAGACGCCCGCGACGCATTCGCCCGAATTGCGCCACTGTTACGTGTGCAAGCAGAAGTACACCGAACTGCACCACTTCTACGACCAGATGTGCCCGCCCTGCGCCGAGTTGAACTACTTCAAGCGCACCGAGACGGCGGACCTGCGCGGGCGTGTGGCGCTGCTCACCGGCGGCCGGGTCAAGATCGGCTATCAGGCCGGGCTCAAGCTGCTGCGCGCCGGCGCCGAACTGATCGTGACCACGCGCTTCCCGCGCGACTCGGCCGCGCGCTACGCGGAGGAGCCGGATTTCGCCGAGTGGGGCCACCGCCTGCAGGTGTACGGGCTGGATCTGCGCCACACGCCCAGCGTCGAGGCGTTCTGCAGCGAACTGCTGGCGACCCGCACCCGCCTGGATTTCATCGTCAACAACGCCTGCCAGACCGTGCGACGGCCGCCGCAGTTCTACGCGCACATGCTGGCCGGCGAGACCGCCGCGCTGCACGACCTGCCCGAGCACGTGCGCCGACTGGTGGGCCAGTACGAAGGCCTGCGCGGCCCCGACCTGCTGCCGGCCGGGGGAAACACGCTGCCGGCTGGAGCGGGCCAAGGGCGAAGTGGCGCCGACGGCCTGCTGCGCGCCGCGGAGCTGTCGCAGGTGCCGTTGCTGGCCGACGATCTGCTCGCCCAGCAGCACCTGTTCCCGGAAGGGCGCCTGGACCAGGACCTGCAGCAGGTGGACCTGCGCGGACGCAACTCCTGGCGCCTGCTGCTGGACGAAGTGTCCTCGGTGGAACTGCTGGAGACGCAGCTGGTCAACGCGGTCGCACCATTCGTCCTCAACGCGCGGCTCAAGCCGCTGATGTTGCGCACGCCCGAGCGCGACAAGCACATCGTCAACGTGTCGGCGATGGAAGGGCAGTTCTACCGCAACTTCAAGACCACCCGGCATCCGCACACCAACATGGCCAAGGCCGCGTTGAACATGATGACCCGCACCTCGGCGGCGGATTACCAGAACGACGGCATCCACATGAACAGCGTGGATACCGGCTGGGTCACCGACGAGGATCCGGCCGAGATCGCCGCGCGCAAGGTGGAGGAGGAGCGCTTCCATCCGCCGCTGGACATCGTCGACGGCGCCGCGCGCATCGTCGATCCGATCATCCACGGCTTCAACACCGGCGAGCACGTGTGGGGCCAGTTCCTCAAGGACTACGCGCCGACCGACTGGTGAGGCGGCGCCGCTCGACCGGAGCGGTGCGCGCGATGTGCATCCGCTCCGCGCTCGGGGACTAGCCGCGGTCGCGTCCTGCGGTCGTCGCGGTGACGGCGGCGGCGTCCTTCTCGCGGCCCCGGCACTGAACAGCGAAGAACACGCGCGTTCGCCGCCTGCCGCCGCACGCCGCGTGTCCCTGCGTCGCGGCGCCGGACCCGCCCGTACTAGCCCAGGGTTTGCAACTCGCCGCGCGGGCCGGCTGATGTCAGATACAGGTGGCCGAGGCTGATCGGCAGGCGAAAGCGGCGCGGTCCGGCGCTGCCGGGATTGAGGTAGAGCACGCCGTCGCGGGTCTGCAGCGACGGCATGTGCGAGTGGCCGCTGATCACCACGTCCACGCCGTCGGCGACGTGTCCCAGCGTCTTCAGGTCGTGGCGCACGTGCAGGCGCACGCCGTCGATGTCCAGGTCCAGGGTTTCGGGTAGCGCCTGCGCCCACGGCGCGGTATCGATGTTGCCGCGGATCGCGTGCAGTGGCGCCAGTTCCCGCAGCGCTTCCAGCACGGCGGGCTTGCCGACGTCGCCGGCATGCACGATCGCGGCGCAGCCGCGCAAGGCCGCCAGCGCCTCGGGACGCAGCAGGCCATGGGTGTCGGCGATCACGCCGAGATGCAGCGGTCGAACGGGACGCATCGGTGGCGCTTCCTGGTGCGTGACCAGTGTCCAGCCTACGCATTCGGACGTGGTGGCGCCGTCGCGACCGCCGTGTAGGTGCCACGGTCCATGGAGCGAGTCGCGCCAGCGCAGCGAGCGTGGACGCGCAGGGTTCGCACGCCGGCATCGGTGCGTCGGCGTGCAGCGGTAAGCGCGGCAGTGCCCCCGCGATTGGCAGCCACCGGCCCTGCCGGGACCGCGCCATCGCGCTCGAGCATTAACCTGCACGGAGCGGCGCGCGCGCCGAGTGCGGCGGACGCACACGGCGTGTTGTACCGTTGCCATCCGCGTTCAGCCCTCGATGTCGCGCGACCGCGCAGGGCGTTGCCTTTCTTCTCCAGCAGACTTCGACCGATGACCTCTTCCGCTACGCCCCCTGCCGCCGCCGATGCCGCGCCGCACGGCGCCGCCGCCGTGTTCCGCGTGGTCACCGGCAACTTCCTCGAGATGTACGACTTCATGGTCTATGGCTTCTATGCCACGGCCATCGGCCATGCCTTCTTTCCCTCGCACAACGCGTTCGCCTCGCTGATGCTGTCGCTGGCCACCTTCGGCGCCGGCTTCCTGATGCGGCCGATCGGCGCGCTGGTGCTGGGCGGCTACATCGACCGGCACGGGCGTCGCAAGGGGCTGATCCTGACCCTGGGGCTGATGTCGGCCGGCGTGCTGCTGATCGCCTTCGTCCCCGGCTACGGCACCATCGGCGTGCTGGCGCCGGTGCTGGTGCTGATTGGCCGCCTGCTGCAGGGCTTCTCCGCCGGTGCCGAACTGGGTGGCGTGTCGGTGTACCTGGCCGAAATCGCCACGCCGGGACGGCGCGGTTTCTACGTGGCCTGGCAGTCGGCCAGCCAGCAGGTAGCGGTGGTGTTCGCCGCCGCGCTCGGCGTGGCCCTGCATGCATTGCTGTCCGACAGCGTGATGGACAGCTGGGGCTGGCGCGTGCCGTTCGCCATCGGCAGCCTGATCGTGCCGCTGATCTTCCTGATCCGCCGCTCGCTGCAGGAAACCCCGGAGTTCGCCGCGCGCCAGGCGCCGGACCTGGCCGGCATCGCGCGCTCGCTGCGCGCCAATGTCGGGCTGATCCTGGCCGGCGTGGGCATGGTGATGATGACCACCGTGTCGTTCTACCTGATCACCGCCTACATGCCGACCTACGGCCGCGCCGAACTGCATCTGAGCGAACTGGACAGCCTGGTGGTGACCGGCTGCATCGGCCTGTCCAATTTCGTGTGGCTGCCGGTGATGGGCGCGCTGAGCGACCGCATCGGTCGCAAACCGCTGCTGGTGGTCGCCAGCGTGGCCATGTTGCTGACGGTGTGGCCAGCGCTGCAGTGGCTGGTCGACGCACCCTCGTTCGGTCGGCTGCTGCTGGTCGGCGAGTGGCTGTCGCTGCTGTACGGCGCCTACAACGGCGCGATGGTGGTGGCGCTGACCGAGGTGATGCCGGCGGAGGTGCGCACCACCGGTTTCTCGCTGGCCTACAGCCTGGCTACTGCGACGATGGGCGGCTTCACCCCGGCAGTGTCCACCTGGCTGATCCACGCCACCCACAGCCGCGCCGCGCCGGCGCTGTGGCTGTCATTGGCGGCGCTGATCGGCCTGGCCTGCACCTTGCTGCTGTTCCGTCGCCAGCGCGGCGCCGACACGTTCCACGCCGCCTGAGCGCGGCACTGCGTGGAGGAGGGCAGGGCGGCGGCAGTCCGCCGCGCTCTGCCTGGGCAACGCGCCCCCCCGGTATGCGTCCGGCGCCGGTCTAGCTCAGATCCAGTGCGGCAGTCAGATCGCCCGGCACCACGCCGCTGGCGGCGTGCATGGCGCGTTCGCGTTCGACCAGGCCCGGCAACGGCTCCAGGCCGAAGCGGCGGGTGATGAAGCGCAGGATCGAGCCGGTGTCGTAGACGCTGTGGTCGACATGGCCGCGCTTGGCGTGCGGCGACACCACCAGCGCCGGGATACGCGAGCCCGGACCCCAGCGGTCGGCTTTGGGCGGCGCCACGTGATCCCACCAGCCGCCGTTCTCGTCGAAGGTGATGAATACGACGGTCTTGTCCCACAGCGGGCTGTTGCGCAGCGCGTCCACCACCATCGCGATGTGGCGATCGCCGGCGGCCACGTCGGAATACCCGGCGTGCATGTTGAGGTTGCCCTGCGGCTTGTAGAACGTCACCGGCGGCAGCGTGCCGGCCTGCACGTCGGCGAGGAAGCGGTTCTCCGGGGCGCTGTCGCCCAGGCCGCCGTCGCGCAGGTGCCGCGCCCGTGCCGGCGTGCCCGGGGCGAGGTTGGCGAAGTAGTTGAACGGCTGGTGGTGGATCTGGAAGTTGGGGCTGGTCGGGAACTCGCTGGTGTCGCCGGTGTCGCCCTTGCCCTGCACCGCCAGCGCCCAGCCGCCGGCGTACCAGGCCCAGTCCACGCCCTTGGCGTCGAGCGCGTCGCCGATGTGGCGGTGGGTCTGCGGCGGCAGCGTGTTGGGGCTGTTGGGGTCGGCATAGTCCGGGCGCGCCGGGTCCTGGCTGGTGCTGGGCTGGAACGGCGGGCTCAGCGTGTTGATCGCCCAGAAGTCCGGGGTCAGCGCGCCGTTGCGCACGAAGCGCGGCCGGCCGTTGAGCGCGCTGCCCGGCGAATCGTCCTGCACCGCCAGGCGGATCTCGTCGGGACGGTCGCTGGCCAGCACGCTGATCTGCGTCCGCCCCGGGCTGCTGTCGGCCTTGGGATAGTACGGCGCCTGCGCGGCGACCAAGTACTGATGGTTGAGGAACGAGCCGCCGAACGCGCCCATGAAGAAGTTGTCGCACAGCGTGTAGTCGCGGGCCAGGCTCCACAGCCGCAGCGTGGCCGGCGCATCGGCGTAGTGGCCCATCACCAGGCCGCCGGCGTCGCTCCACGCGGCGAAGCCGTCGTTGCGGCCGCCGTTGATCTGCATCTGGTTCTCGTAGAAGCGATGCACCAGGTCGCGGGTCACGATGCCGTGCGGCAGCAGTTGGCCATCGGGCGTGCGCAGCGCGAACGGCGCATTGGGCAGCGGCCCGATCGCGTCCTCGCCGATCTTGTAGCGGCGGTGCGCCACCACCTGTTCGTCCGGTGCCAGCCCGCCCCAGATCGGCGGCAGGATGTCGAGCACGCTGCCGTCGCGGTCCACCTGCCGCGCCTGCGCCGGCGTCACCTTGGACAGCGGCTGTTGCAGCCCCGGGAACTCGGGGAACAGGTTGTTGAAGCTGCGGTTTTCGGCGTAGATCACCACCACGTGTTCGATCTTCTGCCGCAGTTGCCGATCCAGCTCCATCGGCGACAGCGCACGCGCTGGCGCGCGCTTGGCGGTCTCGGCGTGGACCTCGGCGGGACCACCGATCGCGAGCGCGCTGCCGGCCAACGCCAGGCCACCGAGCAGGCGCCGGCGTTGCGGGTTTTCGGGGGTGGTGTCGGTGTCGGCGGGCGTGGTGGACGCAGGATCCTGGGGCGGCTTCTTCACGGGGTCATCGGGCGAGGGAAAGGCACCCGCCAGTGTGGGCCGCGTGAATGACAAGTCAAAGCCAGCTCGTCCCAGCGCCAGACTCGCGTTCAGCGGCCGTATCGCAGAGCGCGCTTCCCGGGTTATGGATGACGCTGCGGCAGGTGGCGCCCGGAGCTACCCTCAGCGGCAGGCGCGCACGCTGCCGAATGCCTGCTCGCACAGCGCCACATAGATGCCCGAGCCGTCGCGCGCTGCCGCGCCGCTGGCGATGGCGGCATTCAGCGCCGGGCCGAGCCGCGCCTCGCCCAGACGCGCAGCCAACTCGGTCAATTGCGCCTGGAACCGGTGCTGCATGTCGGCGATCTGCTGGGCATCGTGCCCGAGCCAGGCGTAGCCCTTGTCGTTGTACGCGGCGGCACCGTGCAAGGTGTCGGCCAGGTCGCGCTGCGGGTCCTGCGGAGCGGTGGGCATCGTGGGTTGGGGGAGAGATATGCGGCAGCGCCGGTCAGGCAGGCTTCCCGGCATCTTCGGCGCCCTCGGCATCGCCCAGCGCATGTTGCACGTACAGGCGCTTGACCAGCACGTAGACCACCACGGTGAGCGGCGCCGCCAGCACCACGCCCATCGGCCCGAACAGCACGCCGATGCCGAACAGCGAGAACAGCAGCAGCGCCGGCGGCAGGTCCACCGCACGCGCCTGGATCAGCGGCTGCAGCACGTGGCCTTCGAGTTGCTGCAGCACCACGAACAGCAGCAGCGCGCCCAGCGCCACCTGCGGGCTGACGGTGAAACCCAGCAGGATCGCCGGGACCGCGGCCACGATCGGGCCGACGATGGGGATGAAGTCCAGCAGCGCGGTCAACAGGCCGATGCCCAGCGCCACCGGCACGCCCAGCAGCCACAGGCCGATGCCGGTCAGGGTGCCGATCACCGCCATCGCCAGCAACTGCCCGGTCAACCACGCACGCAGCGCCTGGCCGCTGGCGGTCAGCGCCTCGTCGGCGACGCCGCGGCGGTCGCGCGGCAGCAGGTGCAGCAGACCCTGCCGATACAGCTTCGGCTGCGCGGCCAGGTACAGCCCGCCGACCATCATCAGCACCGCATCGGTGACGCCGCCGCCGGCCGACAGCACGATGGCGCCGGCATGCGTGGCCAGGGTCGAGGCGCCGTCGCGCAACTGATCGGGGATGCGCTCGATCTGCGGCCCCAGCGGGCCGGACTGCAGCCAGGCATGGAACTTGTTCCAGGCCGCGGGCAAGGTGGCGCGGAAGGTATCGATCTGCGCGGCGACCTCGGCACCGAACAGCAGCACGATCGCCGACAGCGCCAGCACCAGCACCAGGATCACCAGCGCCAGCGCCGCCCACTCCGGCAGCGGCAACCACTTGCGCAGCAGCGTGGCCAGCCCGTGCAGGAGCACGCCCACCACCACCGCGCCGAACACGATCAGCAGCAGCTCCGACAACTGCCAGGCCAGCAGCGCCAGTGCGCCCAGCGCCATGACGACCAGGACCCGCGCCGTGAAGGGACGCAGGGGCGAGGGGGAACTCGGGAGGGAGGCATTCATCGGCGGCGCAGATCCCGATCAGGACAATGAGCGCGGACAGTAGTGATAGCGCAGTGCAGGGCGAGCGAAGATCGAGTGCCGGCCGTCGGCCGCACCCACCCACCGGTCGGCGGCCATGGGCGATGCCGGCGGGCGCCAGCATGTGGGGCGGCTTCGACGCTCGTTGGTCGGGCGCCCAGCGGTAATTGCCGGCGCTACTGCCCTGCGGGCGGTTGCCAGAGTTCCACCTTGTTGCCTTCCGGGTCGATGACCCAGGCGAATGCGCCGTATTCGGATTCGTCGATGCGCTCCAGCACGTGGCAGCCTTCCTCGCGCAGCGCCGCGACCAGGGCGTGCAGATCGTGCACACGGTAATTGATCATGAAGGGGGCCGTGCCGGGCGAGAAGTGCGGCTCCTGTGCCGCCGCGCCGATCGACCAGACGGTGGAGCCGGTCACCGGCGCGCCGCTGTCGTCGTTCCAGGCAAAGGCGGTGCCGCCCCAGGCCTGCACGTCGATGCCGAGATGCCGCTGATACCAGGCCTGCAGTGCGGCCGGATCCTGTGCCTTGAAGAAGATGCCGCCAATCCCGGTGACGCGCTTCATGGAGCCTCCGCTGATCCGATGGTGGGCTGACCGGGCAGCGGTTCGTAGCCGTCGCCGCGGCCGCTCAGCCAGCGCAGTCTACGCTTGCCGGCCCCGGCCAGGTACGCGGCGGCGGCCAGCAGCAGCGGATGCCGCAGGTCCGCATCCGTCATCGTCCTGGCGCGTCCTTCCACTTCGATGCTCAGGAAATGCGCCTGCTCCGCCTCGTCGTCGTAGCTGCGTGCCAGCAGCCGGTCGCGGCCGTCGCTGAAGTGGTAGAGGGTGTAGGCGTAGTAGTAGCCGTCTTCGTCGTCGGGCTCGCTGGCGTCTACGTGGTGGCTGATGTCGACGTGCATGTGGGCTCGGTGTGGACCGCCGTGTTCGTCAGGCCGTACTCGAGACCACGTGGCCTGTCCCGGCGTTGCCGTTCGCCCAGAGCGTGAAATCAGTGCCTGCCGGGAAACATGCAATTGCCTCAGACATCAACAACTGTACCGCTGCCCGGAACGTATCGCCGGGCGACGGGCTGCCGGTGAAGGTGAGGCGGGCCGACCACGGTTGCTGATCGATGCAGAGAATGGCGCACCACTGGCCGGGGACGAGCGCAATCGCCTTGCTTCCTGGCTGCGCAGGATGCAGATGCAGGTCGGCCAGGAAGTGATACGGCAGGCCTGCATCAGGCATATGTCCGGTCACGGCTTGCCCCAGCGCTCCTCGACATTGAACAGCACCTCGCAATCGCAGAAGCCGCCGTGCGCACCGAGCCAGGGGATGACCGACTCCGGCGCGACACCGTGGGACGCGAGGAACTGCGTAGTGAGCCGCAAGGAATGATCGCAGCCATCGGCAAGCGCGTCATTCAAGTGATCGAACAAGGCCCAGAGTGTTTCCTTGGGAAGGGGAAGCGCGGCCTTTTCAGATGTGCGCTGCTCGAACTCCACCTTCCTGCGGAGCGCTTTGCGACCTTGGGCTTTCGGGTCTTCTGTCATTGTCGCTGTCGCTGGTAGAAAACAATGCTGCGGCGGAAGTAGCGGGGAAGTACGGCGCGCGCCGGACGATCAGTTGTCCTTGATCCAGGCCTTGATCGCCAGGTTGACACGCTGGCGGGTCTCGGCATCCGCCTTGCGAACCAGATACGGTGACCGATTGCCCAATACCCCCGGCGCGGTCGACTGCACACGCTCGGCGAGCTGCCCGATAAAATCACGTCCAAGGGCGCGGAACTGCGCAATTTCCTGGGCAGTCAGTGCCATGGTCCACTCGTAACCGACGGGGCCATGGCTGCAGTTGACGTCGAGCAGCAGCGTGTCGCCATCGCGCAGGAGGAACCAGGCATGAGGCGCGTGATCCACTACCTGCATAGCACGTTCCTTCGACGCGCGAGGACAATGCTTCGCGTCCATGTTGCATGCATGACGTAACAGCTCCTGTCGCTTACGTCGACGGCTTGTTCTTGCTGTACACGATCTTCTTGCGTCCTGCCTCGCAACTGCCAATGACCTTGCGATCCTTGACATCGGCGTTGTCGACGGCGTCCAGCGTGTAGTTCTTGACGCCGTGGGCATCGAGTTTCGCGGTGAGCTCTGCCTTCAACTCATCGCAGTTCTTGCCGGCAAGCGCCGGCGACGATACGAGGGCAAGCAACAGGAAGGCGATTGCGTATTTCATGATGGGGCCGATGGTTGAGGAAAGGGATCTTTCGGAGTCAGCAAAAAGAGGTGCCGGATTGACGGTGAAACCGAACACTTGCCTGCAGAGAGCGCTAAGTGAGACCTGCATGTATGCGTCGAGTGTAGCAACTTGCCGATTGCGGCAATCGCCACGGGCCGTCGCACTCTTCTTGCGGTCCGCCATGCCAGACGCGGCAGGCGACGTGCTGACGAGGGTGCGCGAGCCGTACTGCATCGCGTTCAAGGGTCGGCCCAGACGCCCGAGTCGTACATCAGCCGCATGGTGTAGTTGAGCTGCAGGGTCTGGTTAGGGCCGCAGGCGATCTGCGTGATCTTGTCCGACGCTCCAGGTCCGGAGACGGAGATGGACGAGGCGGATCGGAGTGGATCGAACAGGCTGTACCGGTAGCCGCCGTTGCTGAACTCGATCGATGCATTGCCGTTCAGGAACGAGGTGTAGGTGAAAAGCCCAGTCGGCGGCTTCTTGTCGGCGGGATACTGCATCACCAGTTTGCCACCGTCCGACGCCCTGTACTGCAGGTAGCCCGAGGTCCGGTTGACCACCTTCGAGGAACATAGAGAGAACACGCGTTTGCGAGTTTGGCACGTCCACAAGGTGAGTTCTTCCTTGGTGCAGAGCGGGCTGTGTTGGTACTCGCTCTCGGAGTCCTGCAGCGTCGCTTGGGTGATGGAAGGGCCGGGTTCGGAGGCCTGTGCTATTGAGAGTGGCGCGAAAAAGGCTAGAGCGACTGGAGAAAAGGCAAGAAGGACGTGCTTCATGATGGCTGAGTCCGGAGTGCGGCCGGATCGCGAGCTTGCACTTGATGAGGAATCAGCTGCCATTCGACGAATCTGCCGAGATTTCCCGCTCGACCTTCGCCCAGTCTATGACACTGGAAAGCAAAGGCCACACCTTGATGCTCTGATGCAGGCTGTGGGCGAACCCAAGCAGTACTCCGGTGGCCACGGCAACGACGTTGGGGATACAAGACGGACCAAGTGTGTATCCGAAGAGGAGCCCCGAAGCGATGAAGAGTAGGATCCACTGAAGCAGCGATCTGCGATTGTCCCAGACAGCATGCGCGAATGATACTGGGCGATTGCGCGCTGCTTGCAAACGCAAAAGGAACGCTATCCGGGGCACTGCGTCGTCTCTCATCATGAAAGCTGATACCTGATTTTTGAGTGGGATTTTATGATTTCTTGAGCTTGGTCTAGATGCTGGCCGTCATGCGTGAGGCAGAGTATTGCCGTCATCACTAGCGAGCGGAAGACAGCGCCTTGTGTCATATCCGTAGATTGCTTGCCGGACCTAAAAATTCGTTCTTGGAGTTGACCCCCTGAACGTCTCCTGGAGATCTTGGGTGGTTCCATGATGCTTGATGCTGAAGTTGAGCGGCGGGGAAGGCTTCCGCCTTGAGCGATATATTAGGCCACGCAAATTGCAGCGTTCCAAGAGAATCAAGGGAAGTGCTGATCAAGATATGTAGCAGCTTGCTCCGAGAGTGCAATCGGTTCCGGTCCGCCGCCTGTGATGAAATCTGTCATCCGGCCAGGACAGGACAGGCTTTTTCCATTGACGAATACGATGCCGTGGTCGTCGCCGCGATAATCATGCCAGTATCGAGCGACCAGTTGATTGCCCTTATAGACACGGTAGCCGTAGCTACCGAAGGCATCACGTCCAGGTTCCTGTTCGATTCGGTATCGCACGAGTGAGTCCTATGATGCCTAACTCTGGAATTTAGACCCACGGAGCAAGTTCGGCTTGAATGAACTGTTAGGCGACTTCATGCCTAAATTCCTCGAATGGAAGTTCGATGGGGGATAAGATGAACGACACGCCATCTTCCTCCTGCTTCACGTGCCATAGCACGATGCCCTCCGGCGGAATGCCAAGCGCCAATGGAAATACAAAGGGAGGCAGCCATAGCAGGCCAATGTCTCCATCGCCGGCCCAGCCGGCCTCGGTGAACATCTCTCTGGCAATAAGCAGGAATGTATCTACCGCGTCGACGATGAAGTTCTTCGGATCAGCAAGAAAGTGAAGGTTGTCGATCCATTCGAAGCCATAGACGCTGAATGATCGAAGTGCTTCAGGTGCGTACGGGAGCACATGGTGTTTTGGAATGGTGTAAGCCAACGACTAGCCTCCTGTGCGCGTTAACGCTTGAGTTAAGCCACGTCGCGAAACAAAGTCGGCTTGAATGAATTGATGGGCGCGCGGTTCATGCATGCTTGTAGTTCCCGAACTCCCACTCAAAGCACTGGCTCAACTTATGCGTCGCCTCATCCCAAGTTGGCTCATTGATCTGATGTCGGATTTCGTCAATTGCATGTTTAACGGCGTCCCAAGAGTGGTGCTTGACTAAAATCTTCTTGCGTCGAGAAAGAGTGGCCGCATCTCGATTGTGAGCGACAGCCTCTGAGGGAACATTGACGTAGAACAAGTGTGCGCCCTCCTCATTAGCTGAGCTGATGTGTATACAAAGCTTATAATCGACATGCGCAGGATCGTCTGGATCGTCTGGCTGCCATGTCTCAATAGGATCATGGGCGGAGCAATCTTGTGCCTTGAATTGGAGCGTCATAATCGCCAATGAAATGATAGAGGTTGCGCCATTGCACGTAGCCATGAGCCTAAACTTGGACTTGACAGGATGATCCTCAATTGCCCGAACACCGTCAATGATGCACATTACGCAGAACACAGTTGCATATACATTGTGAAAGAGTATGTGTTGTTCGCTATCGGCGTGCTAGGAAGTTCAGGCTTGCTTTATGGCGGCCAAGGCGAGGCTTGTGCTTGAATCAACGTTGTCGAGAACATAGTCGCCCAAACGACGAAGATATATGCAACTACCCAAGTACTCTGAAAAAGCCGAGCATCGCTCTCCAACTCTAGAAATTGGTGCGCTGCCTCAAGGTCGTCAAGAACTTTTCGTGCAGTTACGGTCATCTTTGTTTATTGCCTAATGTTTTGTATGACCGGCATGACCTGGGTTGCCGGGCATGTCAGGTTGATTGAAGGGTTAGGCATGGCTTATTGCCGCTAGGTACAGACTGCTTCAAAACGGGTGCGAAGCTCAGGAGCCTCGGACATAAACCACTCAATCATTTCCCAGCGGTCTAGGTTGCTGGTTGTGTTGCCCATACTTTTTCGAATCTCAAGGAGGAGTGTTCCCATAAGGGAAATCCAATGAGCTGTCTTTTCTTCTACAGGGCGAGGGTCTGACTCTGTGTGATAGAAGAACTGCATGAGTGTGTTGTAGGCACGCACGACTTCGTCGCCTGCAACAAGCGAAAGCTTGAACCCAAGTTGCCTGTACTCGACAGAGAGCATTCGAGCGATGGCGATCTCATCTTTTTTCTGGCCCTTGTATTTCTTGTCGAGTGCAAACGCTGCCTCACTTGTGAACATGAGAAAGAAGGGCTCCAAGATTGAGTTGTAGGTAGCGATCCGATCCTCACGGAGCTTGTCTTCAAGTTCACGGATCCGGACCTGCTGCGAATCCTGCTTGGCTTGGTTAGATGTGATTTTTTGCTGAATGAGCCAGCCCAGTCCACCGAGGAGTACGAGAAGCATTGGCGTGGCAACTGTGGCCACGGCAGAAATGGTGTCGAGAGTTTCTTTTTGCATATGGCTCGGTTCCTTGCGAGTGCTTCGCGATGCCTAACACCTGAATTAAGCCGGCGCCGCAAAGCGGCGCCGGCTTGAATGGCTGTTTAGGCACCAGCACTTGGGGCTGAAGCCTGACTGCCTATTATCCGCTCACCACGGAAAATTTTCGTTCAGGATCGTGCGACGCCCACAACGTGGGAAAATATCCGGAGCCGACCCCGTGCACACCGGGGGCTGGCAGAAAATTCGAGCAACGCTGCTATCGCTCCACCACGACTTAATGCTTGAGTTAAGCCGTGCCGAGAATCGGTGCCGGCTTGAATCGTTAGCTAGCTACCGCAATGCCCAGAAGATTGGTTGACTTCCTCGTAGCATCAACACGTAGTTATCCTTTCCGTGTGCAAAAATGGAATAATTATTTCCAATGAGCCACATGAAATCATTGTTTGTAGAGTCTTTTGACGGCTGGCCGAATGCCTCGACAAGCTTTTTGTAAAGAAAGTCGCCCGAGTACTTTGATCTAAACATGGGCATGTCAAAAGAGATATGTGAGATCTTGGCATCGTCAGTTTTATCTGAGAGGTGATAAGTGACTCTTTCAAAAGGGGAGTCAGCAAGGTTGACCGTGACAATGTCTGGATCGTTAGGGCTAATTTCAATTTTTGCGTCTGGATATGCCCTAATAATCTCGTCCTTCTTCATTCCAATGCGCACTAATCCGAGCCCATTTGGATAAGGGTTTTCGGCAGAAAAAATATTTGCGGCTCTTGCATCAACGAGGTCTTGTTCTAAAGAAGATATCTTGGATTTGAACGCGGAAATTTCTTGGTCTTTCCGTTTCGAAATCCCTTCCAAGGAGCTGCTCTTTTTTTCTGATGTCGCAATGGCATTGGAAAGATTTTGATTGGCCTCTTTCATTTTCATGAGGTCAATCTCTAGTTTGGCGTTCTGTGTGGGCGCTACGATTTGTGTGAAAATTGTTAGGCATAGAAGAAACGTCGCGGCAGCGCTGCCAGATGCAACGATGACTGGGTTGTTACGCCACTCGAAAGGCTGAGGCGACGGAGTGGGATTGGCTTTAATCTTCCTGGCGGATCTTCTTGTCATCTGAATTAGCCAGCTAACTACTGTTGGGCCGCCTAAAAGCGGTGATGCGCCAAGTATCTACCAACGCCAGAAATCTGCAAAGAGGGAATTTCTACCCTTCATCAGCGATTTGCCTGATGGTAGCCCGGCTCCTGAGGTCGATGCTGGCTGCGTTGTCCGACGTCCGAAGTTACACCAGGAAGATTAATGCGTAACGGCACATACACCGCCGAGATTGCTAGAGCAGGTGTTTGGCCAGTTGCAGCTTTGGCATTACAGCCTGCGTACCGAGCAAGCCAATGTTGACTGTATACGGGGCTTCATTTTGGCTAACGGCGAACAGCATCCAGCGCTTATGGGCAGGCCTATCAGATCTAGGCGCATGTGCTGGGGAGTTGCTTGTCTGTGCGCGCAGTCCGCTGGATTGGGCGTCGACGAACTACGCTAGCATCAAGAAAAGCAACGAACAACATCAAGAAAAGCCCCTAGCTGTGGTCCCGCGTCGGGACTGAAGTCCCTCCCGCAGTGCAGTGCCAGGAAGCCATGAAGACCGCGGATTTCCACGGCCTTCAGGGCAACACCTCACCCGTCCAGCAGCGCCTTGTTGCGCACCGCACCCTTGTCCGCACTGGTCGCCAGCAGCGCATATGCCTTCAATGCCGTGCTGACCTTGCGCGGGCGCGATTCGGCTGGTTTCCAGCCGCGGGCGTCCTGCTCGGCGCGGCGCGTGGCCAGCTCCGCGTCGGAGACCAGCAGGTCGATGCGGCGTTGGGGGATGTCGATGCGGATGCGGTCGCCGTCGCGGACCAGGCCGATGGCGCCACCGGCCGCGGCTTCAGGCGAGGCGTGGCCGATCGACAGGCCGGAGGTGCCGCCGGAGAAGCGGCCGTCGGTGAGCAGGGCGCACTGCTTGCCCAGGCCCTTGGACTTCAGGTAAGAGGTGGGGTACAGCATTTCCTGCATGCCCGGGCCGCCCTTGGGACCTTCGTAGCGGATCACCACGACGTCGCCCGCTTTCACTTCGTCGGCGAGGATGCCCTTGACCGCGGCGTCCTGGCTTTCGAACACCTTGGCGTTGCCCTCGAACACGTGGATGGATTCGTCCACGCCCGCGGTCTTCACCACGCAGCCGTCCACGGCGATGTTGCCGTACAGCACCGCCAGGCCGCCTTCCTGCGAATAGGCGTGGGCGACGTCGCGGATGCAGCCGGTGGCGCGGTCGGCGTCCAGGCTCGGCCAGCGCGTGGCCTGGCTGAAGGCGACCTGGGTGGGAATGCCGGCCGGCCCGGCCTGGTAGAAGGTCTGCACCGCGGGGTCTTCGCTCTGGGTGATGTCCCACTGCGCGATGGCATCGGCCAGGCTGCGGCTGTGCACGGTGGCCTGGTCGGTATGCAGCAGGCCGCCGCGCGCCAGTTCGCCGAGGATGGCGACGATGCCGCCGGCGCGGTGCACGTCCTCGATGTGGTACTTCTGCGTGTTCGGCGCCACCTTGCACAGCTGCGGCACGCGCTTGGACAGGCGGTCGATGTCGCGCAGGGTGAACGGCACTTCGGCCTCCTGCGCGGCGGCGAGCAGGTGCAGGATGGTGTTGGTGGAACCGCCCATCGCGATGTCCAGGGTCATCGCATTCTCGAACGCTTCGAAGGTGGCGATGCCGCGCGGCAGCGCGCGCGGGTCTTCGGCGCCGTACCAGCGGTGGCACAGTTCCACTGCGGTGCGGCCGGCCTTCAGGAACAGTTGCTCGCGGTCGGCGTGGGTGGCGACCACGGTGCCGTTGCCGGGCAGGGCCAGGCCCAGCGCTTCGGTCAGGCAGTTCATCGAGTTGGCGGTGAACATGCCCGAGCACGAGCCGCAGGTGGGGCAGGCGCTGCGTTCGAACGCGGCCACCTTCTCGTCGGAGGCGGTGGGATCGGCGGCGATCACCATCGCGTCGATCAGGTCCAGGTTGTGGTCGGCGAGCTTGGTCTTGCCGGCTTCCATCGGCCCGCCGGAGACGAACACGGTGGGGATGTTGAGGCGCAGCGCGGCCATCAGCATGCCGGGGGTGATCTTGTCGCAGTTGGAGATGCACACCAGCGCGTCGGCGCAGTGCGCGTTGACCATGTACTCCACCGAGTCGGCGATGATCTCGCGGCTGGGCAGCGAGTACAGCATGCCGTCGTGGCCCATGGCGATGCCGTCGTCCACGGCGATGGTGTCGAATTCCTTGGCCACGCCGCCGACGCGCTCGATCTCGCGCGCGACCAGTTGCCCGAGATCCTTCAGGTGTACGTGGCCGGGCACGAACTGGGTGAAGGAGTTGGCGATGGCGATGATCGGCTTGTGGAAGTCGGCGTCCTGCATGCCGGTGGCGCGCCACAGCGCGCGGGCGCCGGCCATGTTGCGGCCGTGGGTCGAGGTCTTGGAGCGATAGTCGGGCATGGGAGCAGCGAACGAGCGGGCGGGGAGGCTGGCGATGGTGGCGCGATCGGATCGTTGCTGCTGCAACCGTCCTGGCGCCCACCGGTGGGCCGACCACGTTAGCACGCACGCTGGCGCCGCCGCGCGCCGGCCAGGAGTGCGAAGCGGGTCGCAGACCCGCCTGCCTGCGCTTGGCAGACTGCGGAGGCCGGTGCGTCAGGGGGCGTAGGCCCGGCTCGCCCATCATGACCACAGGAGGTGTCCATGCTCCGGCATGTGCGTTCGTCTTCCGCTGTTTCCTCCCCCACCCCGTCCCTCGCCTCCACCCCGGCCGATCCGGGCCGCCGCAGCGTGCTGCGCGCCGGTGTCGGCATCGCCGCCGGTGCCGCGCTGTGGGGCCTCGGCGGCCAGGCCCGCGCTGCGGGCACGCTGCCGTTCGCCGGCCTCAACCTGTCCGGGCTGGCGTCCAACAATTTCGTGGACAACGCCGTCATCGACCGGCACTACCGCGACATCCGCGATCAGCACATCGCCGCCGCCGGCGCCTGCCCGCTGTTCCGCCTGCCCACCACCGCTGCACGCTTCAGCACCGGCCAGGGCATGCCGCTCAACGCCACGTATTGCGACCAGGTCGAGCAGGTGCTGAATCGGCTCGCGCAGCGCGGCAAGGTGGCGATCCTGGAATTGCACGACTACATGCGCCTGCCGATCAAGGTCGCGAGCAAGTCCGGTTACCGGCGCGATAGTTCCGGTCAGTTGGTAGGGCCCGATGGGCGCGCGGTCACCGATCCCGCCGACCAGACGGTGTGGGACGGCACCTACCGCAAGGGCAATTTCCTGTACCTGGGCTATTTCGATCCTGCCGACAGCCTGCTCAAGCTCTACGAGTACCGCGTGATCGGCACGCCGGGCTGCACGCTGTACAACGCCGCCGGCCTGCCGGACCTGTGGAGCCGCATCGTGCAGCGCTTCCGCTCGCATCCGGCGATCTTCGGCTGGGGCCTGATGAACGAGCCCTACCAGGGACCGGAGCTCAACGCAGACGGCAGCAAGCTGGTGATGGCCGACCACTGGCTGCGCACCGCCACCGCCACCGCAGCGCGCATCTTCGATTTCGACCGGTCGCATTACGTGTTCGTCTGCGGCAACGAATACGCTAGCGCCCGCCGGTGGAAAGAGGTGTCCAACAACCTGGACACGATCCCCGATCCGTACGATCGCATCGTCTACGAGGCCCACAATTACCTTGATAACGAGGGCCGCGGAGGCGGTGCCTGGGCCAATCCCAATGAATCCGTTGCGCCGGACACCGGCATCGAGATGGTCACGCCCTTCATCGACTGGCTGGCACATAGGGGCAAGCGCGGCTTCCTCGGCGAGCACGGCTATCCGGCGGGCAACGCCAGTGCGGAATTGGCGACCAGGCGCATGCTCGCGCACCTGCAGGCCAACAACATCCCCAGCACGCAATGGTGCTTCGGTCCCGGTTGGCCCGACAACGACGTGCTGGGCATGAGTCGCGACGTCGGCATGGATATCCAGGTCAAGTCCAACATCGCCGCGGTGCAGCCGTACTTCGACGCGCGCCTGTCCAGCTACGTGCCGCCGCCGCCGCCCACGAGCTGACGCGTCGCGACCGCGTCCGCCGTGACGTCCAACCGCCGGCCGCGGGTTTCCGCGGCCGGCGGAACCGGGCATCATCGTGGCTGGACTCAGGAAGACGTTGCCATGAAAAGGTCGAAGACGACCGCATTGTTGCTGATGAGCGCCGCGCCGCTGCTGTTTACCGCCTGCGGGCGCGAGCCGGAAGCCAAGGCCCAGGAAGGCCTGTACACCTCGGTGGATGCCTGCGTGGCGCAGACCCACGACATCGCCACCTGCCGCGAGGCCTTCGCCCAGGCGCAGAAGCAGGCAGCCGAGCAGGGGCCCAAGTACGCCAGCCGCGAGCAGTGCGCGCAGGACTATTCGCAAGATCGCTGCGTGGAGCAGCGCGACAGCCACGGGCATTCCTTCATCGGGCCGATGATGACCGGCTTCTTCCTGTCGCAGATGCTCAACAACAACCGCGCCGCCGGGTTCAATGCTGCGCCCGCGTATCAGGACCGGCAGAACCAGTGGCAGCGGCCGGCGTCCTATTCCGGCGGTGCCGGTGCGGCCGCGGCCGGCAGCAGCCTGCGCGGCAACCAGACCATGACCCATATCGGCGCCACACCGAACCGGGCGGTCACCGTCAGCCGCGGCGGCTTCGGCGAATCCGGCGGTGGGCGCGGCTTCGGCAGCTGAGCACGGCTTTTTCCCTCTTCGCACGAGACCCCGCATGAAACGCATCGCGATCGTCGAGCGCGGCGACTGGCGCGCCCAGGCCGCGGAGTACGGTTTCCGCTTCCACACCATCGACGGCCAGCGCTATTGGGACGAACGCGCCTACTACGCGTTCAGCCTGCGCCAGATCGAGCGCGACCTGGAGGATCCCAGCGCCGAACTGCATGCGATGGCGATGGGCCTGCTCGACGACATCGTCGCCAGCGAGGCGCTGATGCAGCGGCTGGCGATTCCGCCGGCGTTCCGCGACTGGATCGCCGACAGCTGGCGGCGCCGCGAGCCGCATCTGTACGGGCGCCTGGACCTGGCCTACGACGGCCGCGGCCCGGCCAAGCTGTACGAACTGAACTACGACACGCCGACGTCGCTGTTCGAATCGGCGTTCTTCCAGTGGCAATGGCTGGAGGACCAGCGCGCGCAGGGCCGCTTGCCGGACGACGCCGACCAGTTCAACTCCATCCACGAGGCCTTGCTGGAGCGCTTTGCCGCGCTCGCCGGCTGGCTGCCGCCGCCGCTGTACTTCGCCGCGGTGCGCGATTCGGAAGAGGATCAAGGCACGGTCGCCTACCTGCGCGACTGCGCCGCGCAGGCCGGCGTCGCTGGCGAGCTGATCGCGATCGAGGACATCGGCCTGTCCAGCGACGGCCGCTACACCGATCTGGACGACACGGTGATCGGCGCGCTGTTCAAGCTGTATCCGCTGGAGGACATGTTCGCCGAGCGCTTCGGCCAGGCGCTGCCGGGATCGGGCCTGCGCCTGCTGGAGCCGCCGTGGAAGGCGCTGCTCAGCAACAAGGGCATCCTGCCGCTGCTGTGGGAGCGCCATCGCGGCCATCCCAACCTGCTGCCGGCCGCGTTTGACGATGGCAGCGCGTTGCCGCCGGGTTGGGTGCGCAAGCCGCTGCATTCGCGCGAGGGCGCCAACATCGTGCTGCATCTTGACGATGGCCGCGTGCTGGAGAGCGATGGCCCCTATGCCGGGCCTTACATCCGCCAGCAGGCGCATCCGTTGCCGGCGTTCGAGGGCCGCTACCCGATGGTCGGCAGCTGGATCGTCGGCGACCGCGCCTGCGGCATCGGCATCCGCGAGGACGACGGCCCGATCACCCGCGACAGCGCCCGGTTCCTGCCGCATGCCATCGTCGAGGACGCGCAGCCGGGTGTGCTGTATGCCTGAGTCTGTGTCGCGCGCCGATGCGGTGTCGCCTGGCGCGCCGCGTCGGCATCGCAACGACGGCACGCCTTTGGCCGCCTATGCGGACCAGGTGGCGGTGCGCTGCCATCGCTGCGGTGCGCCGGGCTGGGTGCTGGCGCAATGGGAGCCTTACCGGTGGCAGGCGCGATTCCGTTGCGGCCAGTGCGCTGCGGGGCTGGACAGCGACGCCGACGATTGGGTGGGCGCGGTGCAGCTGGAAGGTCATCGCGCTTGCGGCCATTGTGGGCACAAGTGGGTGCGGGTGCGTGCGACGTCGACCGGTGCAACCGCAGCGCCCGCGACCTTGCCCGGGCGTTGCGCGCATTGCGGGAAAAGCAGCGCGGTGGCGGTCACCACGTATCGCGTGCGCGATGGATCGCCCTGCGATCCGCATTTCGGCATGCCGCTGGTGCTGGTTGCGCCGACCCGCGCCGGGGTGCTGTGGGCCTACAACCCGCGTCATCTGCAGGAGTTGCAGGACTACGTGGCGGCGACGCTGCGCGAACGCCGCGGCCTGTTCGGTCGCTCGATGGTGGCGCGGTTGCCGGCGTGGATGAAGCTGGCGCGGCACCGCCCACTGATGCTGCGGACGCTGCAGCGCCTGCAGCAGGCCTGCGCGCAGTTGCCGTCGTTGCCTGCGGCAAAGTGAGCGGCAGCGGTATTCGGGATGCTGTAGCCGTCGTCGCGCGAGCGCAGGGTGTGGACCTGATCGACTCGACGCGGTTGACACGCGTTGCGGAAGCGATGATGCGGTGTTGGCGGGGATGCTGGACTGCCGGAGGGGACGCAGCCAGCGTCAGCACGCCGAGGCGTGAAGTACGGCTGACGTGCCCGGCGTTGCGCATCGGGAGAAACGGTGCGCCAGTGGGGCACTGGCCATGACCAATCAGACCAAGGACGCCGTCGTCCTGCAGATCGCCGACGTGGTCGGCCCGTTGCTCGAGCCTCAGGGCTTCGTGTGCCGGCGGCATCGGTTCGAAGCGGCCGATGGCGGCAGCAACCTCCGTGGTTATGAGATTTGTCTTTCCAGGAGCAAGGCGCATCTTGCGTTGCACCTGCGATTGACGCTGCTGGAGCGCAGGTACGAAGAGGTGTTGTCCAAGAGCAGATCGAAGAACGAAGTGGCCTTGTTCTTCACGCATCTGACCATGCACTGACGCGCGTGCAGCGCTGCCCGGCATGCGCGTTTTTGGCATGTTGCGGTTGCTGCGCGTTGCCGACATGGGAGCGGCTTCGGCCGCGACGCACGATGGCGTGAACGTCGGTCGTCTTCGGACGCTGTCGGGACTGAAGGGTGTCTCTAATAACGCGCGTTGCCGCGGCGCAGCCGGACACGTCGTTATCCTCGTAGGAGCGGCTTCAGCCGCGACGGGCATTCCCGGTAGAGCTTGTCGCGGCTGAAGCCGCTCCTACAACGGGACTCTGTGGTTATTCGAGGTCCCCTGAAGTCCCTCCCACAGTGCACCCATCACGCCAGCCTCGTTCTCGTCAGGAGCGGCGGGGCCGATGCAGCCGCCATGTGCTGGCCATACCGCGGGCGGCATGCCACCGCACTGCATCGACAGCGTCGCGCTACAGCAATCCGTCGCGCTTCACCGCCAGGTAGCGCTCGATCAGCGCGGCGGGCAGTTCCTCGCCGGTGACGTCGAGCACCATCACGCCGTGGCTGCGCAGTGCGTCGTGCGCGGCGCTGCGCTGCTGCAGGTAGCGCGCCACTGCACCGGCCTGCACGGCCTGCGGCAGCTCGTGGACGTCCTCGGCCAGCGCCTGGTCCAGTTCGCGCTCGCGCAGGCTGGCCACGCACACCAGGTGGCGGCGCTGCAGCAGGCGCACCGCGGCCAGCAGGTCCTCGATGTCCTCGTCGCGCACGTTGCTGACCAGCATCACCAGCGCGCGGCGGCGCTGGCGCAGCGACAGTTCGGTGGCCGCGGCCAGGTAGTCGGTGGCCACCGGCTGCGGCTGCAGGTCGTAGCTGGCGCGCAGCAGCACGTCGACCGTGGCCATGCCGCGCTGCGGCGCCACCCAGCGCGCGTCGCCGCCGCTGGCCATCATGCCCACCGCATCGCCCTGGCGCAGCGCCAGGTACGACACCACCAGCGCCGCGTTGAGCACATGGTCGAAATGCGACAGGCCGCGTTCGCTGGCCAGCATCCGTCGCCCGGTGTCGATCAGCATCAGCAATTGCTGGTTCTTCTCGTCCTGGTACTCGCGCGAGATCAGCTTGCGCGCGCGCGAGGTGGCCTTCCAGTCGATCTGGCGCAGGCTGTCGCCGATCCGGTACTCGCGCATCTGGTGGAAGTCGGTGCCTTCGCCACGGCGACGCTTCAGGTGCGCACCGACCAGGCGCGAGGCCTGTTCGGCGCTGAACAGGGCGAAGCGGGTCAGCGGCGCGAAGTTCGGATACACGCGCACGGTCTGCGCCGGCCCAGCCAGGCGTTGTTGCCACCACAGGCGCCAGGGCGCATGCAGGCGCAGGTGCGTGCCGTCGAACACGAAGCGGCCGCGCGCGGTCGGGCGCAGCTGGTAGCGCACCTGGGTCTGGTGCGCGGCGGGCAGGGTCAGCCGCTGCGGCAGGCCCTGCAACTCCCAGCCGCTGGGCACCAGGTCGAACAGGTCCACGCGCTGGCGCTGTGCGCTGTCCAGATACAGCACCACCTCGCGCTGCACACTCAGCGGCAACGCCTCGGGCAGCTCACGGCGTAGCTGCGGTGTCGGCCGCCGCCACAGCCGCCACGCATCGAACGCCGCGACCAGCGCGATGGCCGCCGCGACCGCTTGCCAGCTCCACAGCGGTAGCCAGCCCAGCGCCACGGCCAGGCCGTACAGCGCCCACAGCGCAAGCAAGGCCAGCAGGGGCGGGGCGGGTCTCATCGGGGGGCCGGGATTCGGGATTGGGGAGTGGGGATTCGCAGAGGCGCGCACTGGCGGCCGCAGCGCCATGTGGCGGTGAGGCGGCGTCGAGTTACAGGGAGCGCGGTACAGCGGATCGGCCAGGACGCGCTGACGCAGTCAGTGGCATGCGCCGCCGCCGCACCGCGCTGTTGCCAATCCCCACTCCCGACTCCCCAATCCCCGCTCATTTCCGCGGCGCCTCCACCTTGGCCAGCAACGCGCCCAGGGCGTCGTCGGCGCTCTGGCCTTCGATCTGCAGTTCCGGGGCCAGGGCGATGCGGTGGCGCAGGGCGGGCTTGGCCACGTCGCGGATGTCGTCGGGAGTGACGAAGTCGCGGCCGGACAGCACCGCCTGCGCGCGCGCCGCGCGGACCAGGGCGATGCTGCCGCGCGGGCCGGCGCCCAGGGCGATGCCGGGCCAGCGGCGGGTGGCGGCGACGATGCGCACGGCGTAGTCGATGACCTGCGGATCGACCGCGATGGCAGCGGTGCCGGCCTGCATCGCCACCACGTCCTCGGCGCCGAGCACGCGCGGCACTTGCGACAGGTCGAAGTCGCCGGCGCTGCGGCCGCTGGTGACCGCGGTGACCATGCGTGCCTCGTCCTCCAGTTGCGGGTAGTCGATCAGGATCTTCAGCAGGAAGCGGTCCAGCTGCGCTTCCGGCAGCGGGTAGGTGCCTTCCTGCTCGACCGGGTTCTGCGTGGCCAGGGCCAGGAACGGCGGCGCCAGCGGGAACGGCTTGCCTTCGATGGTGACCTGGCCTTCCTGCATCACTTCCAGCAGCGCCGACTGGGTCTTGGCCGGAGCGCGGTTGATCTCGTCGGCCAGCAGCAGATGGGTGAACACCGGGCCGCGGCGGATCTTGAAGCTCTCGGTCTTGGGGTCGTACACGGCGTGGCCGCTGACGTCGCTGGGCATCAGGTCCGGGGTGAACTGCACACGTGCGTAGTTCAGTTCCAGCGCCTGCGCCAGGGCGCGCACCAGCAGGGTCTTGCCGAGGCCGGGCACGCCCTCGATCAGCACGTGGCCGCCGGCCAGCAGCGCGATCAGGATCTGGTCCAGCACCTCCGGCTGGCCGATGAAGGCGTGGCCGACCGCGGCGCGGATCGCCTCGGCGCGTTCGATCAGGGCAGGGCCGGCGAGCGGCGCGACGGCGTCGGAGGAGGCGGTGGTCATAACTGGTTTCTCATCTGGACGAGGAGGCGGATGCGCTCGCGCAAGGCGGCGGGTTGGTTGGGCGGCGGCGGCTGCAGCGCCTGTTCGACCTGCGCCGTCGGCAGTTGCAGGCGTTCGGCGATGGCCGCGGCCTGGGCCGGGCCCTCCAGCGCGGCGGCGATCGGCGCGCGCCGGCGCAGCCGCGCCAGGAACGCCTCGCGCATCGCCGCATGCAACAGGTCGGCGCGGCCATAGCGCAGCAGATGTTCGCCGCTGGCGCGCACGTGTTCCAGCAGCGAGCGGCGGTCGGCCGGCGGTGCGGCAAGCAGCGGCCCGAAGCGCTGCATGCGCGACCACAGCCAGGCCAGCAGGATCAGCAGCGCGGGCAGCCAGGCCGGCCAGCCACGGGTGAACAGGGTGCGCCACAGCGACGGCAGTTCGGCAGAATAGATCAGGTGGATGGTGCCCTGGCCGTAGTTCGGCCCCAGCACTTGCCGAGTCAGCAGGCGGTTTCCGGCTTCGCGCAGCCCGCCCTTGCGCAGGATCGGGTCGTTCTCCATCGGCGAGCCATCGAACATCGCGCCGATCCGGTTGTCCTGGTTCTCGAGGAAGTCCAGCTCCGACAGCACGTCCACGTTGCCATCGCCGTAGGGAACGCGCGCAAACACGAAGTCGTCGTCCTCGCCGCTCCACCAGTTGTCGGGCGTGTCCGGATCGATGTGGAAGCGGCGGCCGTCGCAGAACACTTTCTGCGGGGCTGCGCCCGGCACCGCCATCATCAGGCAGTTGTCCGGGCTGCGCGCCTCGACGGTGATGTCCAGCGCGTCCAGGATCGGCACGTCGCCGTGCTTGACCTCCGCGGTGGGCGTGCGCAGCACCAGATGTCCGCCATGCTCCACCCAGTCCAGCAAGGCGTCGCCGTCGGCCTTGCCGAGCATGCGCGGATCGCCGTACAGCACCACGCTGTCGTGCGGGCGCAGGCGCATCGCCGCCAGGTCCAGGCGTTGCCGCGACTCGGCGCGCACGCCGTCGGCGCGCAGGGTCTGGCGCAGCGCGTACAGCGGGTTGTAGGCGGCCTCGCCGCGCGGCGGCAGCACGATCACCCGCTCGGCGCGTTCGTAGCGGCCGAAGAACCAGGCCGCGGCGACGCTGGCCAGCAGCAGGCCGACCAGGAAGATCAGCGCATTGCGCGTGCCGCTGTTCATGCCTGCCACCGGAACTGGCGCTGCAGGTCGTCGACCAGCGCGTCGAAGGCGCCGTCCTCGGGCAGCCGGCCGGCGTAGGCGGCGTGCTGCCAGACCCGCACCATGCGGGCGAACAGGCTGCGGTCGGCGTCGTCGGGCAGGCGTTGCGCGGCGCGCAGGCACTGCGCCTCGGTGGCGCTGGGCGGCAGCACCAGGTCGGTGCGCTCGCACAGCGTCGCCACGCTGGCCCGGTACAGCAGCGCCAGCGCATCGCGGTGGCGCCCCTCGCGCCAGGCGCGTCGTGCCACCGTCGCCACGTCGTCGGGCAGCGGTTGCGGCGCCAGCACCGGGGTGTGCTCCGGCGCCGCCGGCACCGGCGCGCGTCGGCGCCCGGCGCCGCGCATCCACGGCAGCCAGTGCCTGGCGGTGAGCAGCAGCACCAGCACCAGGATCCCCGCCAGCACCCACATGCCCCACTTGCCGGCGAAGGCGATGGCCTGGGCGGCGGCCTTGATCCATTGGCCGAACGCGGTGAGGTCCTGCTTCTTGTCGTCCGGCTTGGGCGGTTCGTCGGGATTGCGCTTCTTCCAGTAGCCGATGGTGCGCTTGGCGGTCAGCAGCGGGTCGTCGTAGGCGCGGTCGGCGGCGCGGGCGAAACGCGCATCGGCGGCGGGAACGGTGTCGAACACCTCGTCCAGCGGGACCGGGCGCGCGCCGTGGTGCTGGCTGTCGGCGGCGTGCGCGGCAGCGGTCTTGACGTCGGTATCGGTGTCGGTGTCTGCGCCCTGGTCGGCGTCGGTCTCGTCAGCGCCATCGCGCTTGTCGTCGTCGGGGGCAGCGTGCTCCGCCGCGGTCTGCACCGCCGTGTCGGTGGCCGGTTGCGCACGCAGCGCCGCCATCGGTGCGGCGAGCAGGGCCACGCACAGCAGCGCCAGCGGCGCAGAAGTGCGCAGGCGCGCGGCCATCCGCCGCAGCGCCATCTCCACGTCCCAGGCTTCGAGCTGGGTGCGCCGGTTGAGATACAGGCCGAAGCCGGCGCCGACAAAGAACGGTTCGATCAACGTCATCGCCAGCCAGGCGATGGCGTTGAAGCCGATGTCGGCCCACACCGGCGTCTGCTGGCCGATCAGCGACCAGGCCGCGCGTGCGGTTTCCGGCAGCAGGTCGATGGGCACGAACAGGAAGATGGTGGCGATGCAGGCCAGGCTGAGCATGCCTTCGAACGTGGCGAAGACGCTGGCCATCAGCAGTGCATGGCCGTAGATGGCGCCGCCCAGGGTGCGGCGGCGCTCGCGCTGCTGGTCGGCGCTTGCGCCTTCCAGCAGCTCCAGCGGCATGAACACGCTGCGCGCCGGACTCAGCCGGCGCCAGGTCAGGTAGCCGATCAGGGTGCGCCAGCCCCAGCCGCCCTGCGCGCGCACGGTGTCGCGCACGCGCGGCACGTCGCCGAACACCGCACGCGAGATCACGAACAGCGGAATCCGGTCCAGCACCGGCTTCAGCCACCACAGCAGCAGCGGCGCCAGCCACAGCTGGTCGATCGCCCAGGCGCCGAGATTGAGCGCGGCGAACAGCGGCAGGGTGACCAGCAGCCACGGCTTCCAGATCGCCCCGGCATGGCGGCGGACCAGGGCACTGCCCAGTTCCATCGCTTCCCAGGCCGAGCGTGCGCGCAGCACCACGTCCAGGCGCTCAATCCGCATCGATGGCCTCCGCGCGGCCGCGCCCGCCGCGCCACAGCCACGCCAGCACCAGCGTCCACAGCACACCGGAGACGCTGTACTTGATCCACGCCGGCACGGTCGCGATGGACGACCAGAACGCCTCGATGAAGGCGGCCACCAGCAGCATCGCGGCCACGCCCAGGCACAGCCGGGCGCCGATCTTGCCGCCTTCCACCAGCGCGTCGATGCGCCGCCGCCGCCCCGGCGCCAGCACCTTCAGGCCGAGCTGCAGGCCGGCGCCGCCGGCGATCACGATCGCGGTCAGTTCGAACGGCGCATGCCCGGCGACGAAGCGCCAGAAGGTGACGCCGTAGCCGATCTGGTGCAGGTGCCCGGCCACCGCGCCGATGGTGATGCCGTTGAACAGCAGCACCAGCACCGTGCCCAGTCCGGCTAGCAGGCCGCTGGCGAAGGTGCGCAGGCCGATGCTGATGTTGTTCATGATGTAGTGGCCGAACATCTGCCAGTCGGTGCCGCTGTCGCGGCCGAGCTTCTGCGCGCTGGCGGCCGGGTCGTACATGCGCTCGATCTGGCTGACCTGCATCGGGTCCATCAGTCCGTGGATCAGTTCCGGGCGGAACTGCAGCAGCACGAAGATGGTCACCAGCGGCACCACGAACAGCGCGGTGGCCGCGGCCATGTAGCCGGCCTGGCTGCGCACCAACTGCGGGAATTCGGCGAACAGGAACTCCGCCGCGCGCCGCCAGCGCGGACGCGGCGCCCGGTACAGGACGGTGTGGCCCTGCTGCATCAGGTGCTGCAGGCGCGCGGTGACCTGCGGGCTGTAGCCGCGCTTGCACGCCAGCGCCTGCTGCTGGCACAGGCGCCGGTAGCGCGCCGGCATGTCCTCGTCGGCGAGCGGCGGCTGGTGCGCGTTCGGCGGCGTGACCGCATCCGTGGCGTCGTTTGCGGTGGATTTGGGTGCCGGCTTGCGCCCGTTGCCGCTGCCGCTGCGCTGCAGCCAGGCCTCGAACGCCTGCCACTCGTGCTGATGGCGGAGGACGAACTGTTCCTGTTTCATCGGCGGCCCAGCAGCCAGTTGGCCATCGCGTACAGGCGCAGCACCCCGGCCTGGCCCGGCGTGTCGGTCAGCGGCTGCGCCAGCGCGGCCAGTTCCAGTTGCCGCTCCGGGGTGAGGCGCGGCGCGCGCTCGGCGAAGGCGATCAGCGCCGTCTGTTCGGCCGGCAGCAGCGGCCGCGGCGGCGCGAGCGCACTGGCGATCGGCGGCAGCGCCTCGTCCGCGCGCGGCGGCTGGTGCACCACCAGCGTGCCTGCGACCAGGTCGCCCAGGCGCCGCGAATGGGCGTCGAACAGGCAGGCGATCAGGCCGACCGCATAGCCGAACGGCAGCATGTCCACGGTGCGCAGCAGGTTGCGGGTGATCGCCGCCATCCACCCCACCGGCGCGCCGTCGCGCGCCACCACGCGCAGGCCCAGCGCCTGCTTGCCGAGGGTCTGGCCACGCCAGCCCTCCAGCACGATCGGGTAGCCCCAGAACACCAGGAACATCGCCACCAGGTACAAGCCCTGGCCGAGGCCACCGAGCAGGCCGAGGAACATGCCCATGGCGGTGAGCAGGGCGAAGCGCAGCGCCAGGTCGATCAGCCAGGCCAGCGCGCGCGGCACCGCGCCGGCGGCCGGCAGGTGCAGCGCCACGCCCTCGGGCGTGATGACCTCGCGGTAGGTATCGAGCATGCGTGTCACCGCCGCCGCGCGGCGCGGCGGACAAGGGCGCCTGCGATGTGGGGAGGCCGTCCTTCCGTTCGGCCGGCTGCCTGTGGCGGCATGCTGCTCTCGACTGCGTCCTGCTTCCGAAGCGGCACTTTAGCCGGCGTGACGTGAATTGCCCAGCACGCCGGCGGCGCCGATCAGCGCACCGTGCCGCCGTCGCGCTGGCGCCCGGAGAACAGCTTGCGCACGCCGGCGACCAGGGCCATCAGACCGACCAGCACCAGCTTCCAGGCCTTGGCCAGCAGCAGGCCGAGCTTGGCGAACAGGCCCGCCTTGGCCGCCAGGCCGCCGCCGATCAGGGTGGCCACGCCGTAGCTGGCGATCTTGTCGGTGGAGGGGTTGTGGTCGGCGTAACGGGCGCCGCTGTCGAACTCGGCCATCGGCAGCAACTGCTGCATGCCCTCGCGCACCTGCGCCAGTTCGCCCATGCCCGAGACCGCATTGAGGCTGAGGTAGCCATGCCGTCCGAGCACGCGGATGTCGTAGTTCAGGGTGTGCTCGCCCTCGCCCGCGAACGCCAGCTCGCGCGCCCAGTACAGCTTCTTGCTGCCGGTGTCGTAGCGCGGCGGCACCGCCCAGCCGACCAGGTCGACCTGCTCGTAGCCGGCCTTCTTGCGCTGCGCGTTGGACTCGCGCGTCTCCTCCTGCATGTCCTTGAGCATGGCCTGGTAGTCGATCTTGCTGGCGTCCTCGTCGGACACGTAGCCATCGTCGGAATAGGTGACGACCACCGCCCAGCTGCCCTTCTCGTCGAGTGCGGGCTGGCGCGGCACGATCAGGCCCAGCACGTCGTCGTCCGGCGGGTTGCCCCAGTAGCTCTCCAGCACCTTGCGCGCGTCGGCCTTGTCCAGGAAGCGGAACGCCGGGCCGAGATCGAAATGCACCTTGGCCTGCGGCAGTTCGATATGGCCATCGCGGAAATGCAGTGAGCCGACGAACTGTTCGGCGGTCATGTCCGGGCCGCTGTCCTGGGCCAGGGCCGAGCCGGCAGTGGCGCACAGCGCACAGAAAAAAGCGGCCAGCAGGCCGCGCAGCGAGGTCTTGAGCATTGGCGATTCCATTCGTTCGGTGGCGTCCCCACGCCATAGGCGCCTAGTGTCGCGCAAGCGTGCATGGCGCGCCAGTCGCGAACGCGCCCGTTTGGTGGTCCACGGCGCCGCGTGGCGTCCTGCCGGCGATGCGCCGGCAGCGCTCAGTCGGGTGAGGCCGGTGCAGGCCCGAGGCCGGCATCGAAGGCGGCCAGCAACTGCGCGCCGTGCGGCCATGCGCCCAGACCGCTGGCGGCATTGAGGTGTCCCAGTCGGTCGAGTTCGACTAGCCCGCTGCCCCAGTCGGAGGCGCAGCGGCGGCTGTAGGATGGCGTTGCATAGGGATCGTCGCTGCTGGCCACGATCAGGCTGGGAAACGGCAGGCGCGCCGTCGGCACCGGGACGAAACTGGCGGCCTGCGCATGCGGGAACGCGTCGCTGTCCGGATCGGGAACCGCGACCAGGAAGGCGCCGCGCGGCAGGCGGTCGGCGCGCGCGGCCCAATGCGCGACCAGCAGGCAGCCCAGGCTGTGCGCGACCAGCAACGGCGGCGTGGCGCAGTCCTGCACGCAGCGGTCGAGCGCGCGCAGCCAGTCCTGCAGTTGCGGGTGCGCGAACGAGTCCGGTTGCAGCCGGCGCATGCGCGTGTCCTGCCGCTGCCAGAGGGTTTGCCAGTGCTCCGGCCCCGAGTCGCCGATGCCCGGCACGATCACCACGTCCTGCATGCGCTACGCTCCGTCGAAAGGAAGCGTGAGTGTCGCGCTGCCCGCCCGGCATCGCCATGGCGATGCATCGGCGCATGCGGCGTTTTTCCGATGAATCCACGGTGCAGGGCAAGGGGGCGAGGCGAGTGGCGGCGAAGACCTGGCGGGGCGATGCCCTGGATTACGCGATCCTGGAGGCGCTGCAGTGCGACGGACGCATCGCCCTGGCGGCGCTGGGGCGGCGCATCGGGCTGTCGCAGCCGGCGATGTCAGAGCGCGTGCGCCGGCTCGAGGAACAGGGCGTGATCACCGGCTATACCGCCCGGGTCGATCCGCGCGCGCTGGGCCTGGCGACCTCGGCCATCGTCCGCCTGCGCACCACGCATGCGCAGATCGGCGCATGCCTGGAACTGTTCGCGCAGATGCCGCAGGTACTGGACGTGCATCGGGTCACCGGCGAGGACTGCTTCGTGCTGCGCGTGCTGGTGCCCGCGCCGGCGCAGCTGGAGCCGGTCATCGACGCCCTGGCGCGCTTCGGTGCGGTGACCACCAGCGTCGTGCTGCGCAGCGAGACGCCGCGCCCGATCGGCCGTGCGCTGATGGCGTTGGCGGCCGAGTAGCGGCGCCGCCTACTGCGGCGACGCCGCGGCCGCGGCCAGGTAGCGGTCCTTCAGCCGCACGTAGTGCTGCGCGGAGTAGTGCAGGCTCTCGATCTCCTTGTCGCTGAGCATGCGCGCCTTGCGTGCGGGATTGCCCAGCCACAGCTCGCCCTCGCCGACGGTCTTGCCCGGGCCGACCACCGCACCGGCGCCGACGAAGCCGTATTTCTTCACCGTGGCGCCGTCGAGGATGCACGCACCCATGCCGATCAGGCACAGGTCCTCGATGGTGCAGGCATGGATGATGGTGCCGTGGCCCACGGTCACGTCCGCGCCGATCAGGGTCGGGTAGCCGGCCGCGTTGAACGGGCTGTGGTGGCTGACGTGGATGATGGTGCCGTCCTGGATGTTGCTGCGCGCGCCGATGCGCACGTGATTGACGTCGCCGCGGATCACCGTGCCCGGCCACACCGACACGTCGTCCTCCAGCACCACCTCGCCGATCACGGTGCAGGCCGGGTCCACATAGACGCGTGCGCCCAGTTGCGGGGTCTTGTCGAGGAACGGACGGATCGGGGACATGGCGCTCTCCGGCGATAGGGCGGCCGGCGGCCACGCGGCTGGCGATGATAGCGCGGTGACCCGGGCCGGCCGCCGCGCGCCGGCGGGTCCGGGAAACGCCATTGCGGGTGGTGTTGTGCGATAAACGCACCGCCAATCGATATTCGCACTTGAATGGTGCACTGCGATAAAACTAGCGTTGCCGCTGTTCCGGCGCCGTGCCACGGACGCGACGGCGTCCGGCGCGCCGCCGCCGGTGCGGTCCCGATCCTGTTGGAGATGGTGCATGTCCCCTGTGTGTTTCCGCGGCCTGGCCCTGCTCGCGGCCCTGCTTCCCGGCGCCGTGCGCGCCTACCAGGCCGAGCCGCCGCCGCCGGAGCGCAGCGTGCTGACCGTGGATCGCTACGCCGACGACGCCGCCCCGGGCTCCCTGCGCTGGGCGATCACGACCGCCAACCAGGCCCCCGGCCGCTACCGCATCGAGATCGCCGCGGTGGGCGCGCCGCCGTACGTGATCCGCCCGCGTGCGCCACTGCCGGCGCTGCAGGGGCCGCTGCAGGTGGTCGGCCTGGCGCGGGCGCACGACGGCCAGTACATCGCCATCGACGGTGCCGGCTACATTCGCGGCAAGGGCACCGCCGCCTGCCCGGGCGCGGAGAAGGGCCAGTTCGGCACCAACGTGCGCAGCACCACGCTGCCGGGCCTGGTGCTGCGCGACACCCATGGCGTGGAACTGAGCGGCCTGGAGATCCGCAACTTCTGCATCGGCGTGCTGATCAACCGCGCCAGCGACAACGTGCTGCGCGACAACCGCATCGTCACCAACCACGGCGGCGCCGGGGTGATGCTGACCGGCGACGACGGCAACGGCCAGTCCACCGCCACCACCACGGTGCGCAACCGCATCGTGCGCAACGACTTCCTCGACAACGGCGACGGCCTGGAACTGACCCGCGGCGCGGCCTGGAACCTGGTGGCCGACAACGTGTTCCGCTCCACCGACGCCAACCCCGAGCCCTCGCAGGGCATCGAGATCCTGTGGGGCAATGACAACACGGTGCTGCGCAACCGCTTCGAGCGCTACTCCGACGGGCTGCAGATCAACTGGGGCAACCGCAACACCATCGCCGACAACGACTTCGCCGGCAATTCGATCGGGGTCAGCGTCACCGGGCGCGACAACCTGATCGAGGGCAACCGCCTGGTCGGCAACGGCATCGGCATCGCGGTGCGCCCGCAGCCGCGCAGCGAACCAAATCGGTTCAGCGCCAACCTGCTGTCCGGCAACGGCCTGAAGATCGAACGCTGTTTCGCCGGCGGCACCTGCGTCCCGGGCCAGCCGCGCGGCGCCATCGTGTTCGGCGTGCCCGGCCTGGAGCATGCGCCCTTCGTCGGCTCGCGCGGCATCGGCGTCGATCCGGACCCGCGCAAGCGCGCGGCGATCTGCGGCGCCGCCGCGGCGGAGGGCTGCCAACCGCCGCCGAACTTCGGCCAGGCCGCGCCGCAGCTGCGCGCGATCGAACGCGACGCCGGCGTGTCGCGGGTGCAGGGCAGCTTCGTCGGCCGCCCCGGCCACCTCTACACGGTGGAACTGTTCGGCAACCGCCGCCCCGGCGACGACGAGGCCGAACGCTATCTCGGCCGCGTCGAAGCGCCGGTGGATGCGCAGGGGCAGGGCCGGTTTGTGGTGCCGCTGGACGGCGATGCCGTGGAGTTGGCCACGCTCACCGCCACCGTCACCAGCGACGACGGCGCGACTTCGCCGCTGAGCGCACCGCTGGCGGTGGCGCCGTGAGCCGCGCTGCATCGGCTGGCGCTCGCGCTCGCGCGGTACGACGCCCGCCGTCGTTGCCGGCCTGGTCGCTGCTGGCCGCGGCCGTCGCCTTCGTCCCGGCGGTCGCCGCCGCGCAGGACGCCACCGATCTGGCGCACAGCACCTTCAGCGGCGACTGGAACGGCACGCGCAGCGACTGGCTGCAGCGCGGCGTCGCCGTGCGCGGCGACTACGTCGGCGAAGCCATGGGCGTGGTCGACGGCGGCCGCGGTGAGCGCGGCGCGCGCTACGCGCAGCAGGTGCGGCTGGGCGTGGACCTGGACCTGGCCAAACTCGCCGGCTGGGACGGCGGCACGCTGCATGTGACCGTCAACGACCGCCGTGGCCGCAGCACCTCGGCCGATCTGCTCGGCAACCGCTTCCCGATCCAGGAAGCCTACGGCGGCCAGTTCACCCGGCTGACCGAACTGAGCTACGACCGCCGCTTCAACGACGGGCGCAGCTACATCAAGGCCGGCTTCTACGCGATGGGCAACCAGTTCGGCGCGCACACGCTGCTGACCAACTTCGTCAACGCCGCGTTCTGCGCGCATCCGCTGGCGATGTCCGGCAACAGCGGCTGGTACAACTATCCCAACGCGCGCTGGGGCGCGGAGGCGGCGCAGCAGCTGACGCCGGCGACGAACCTGCGGGTCGGCTGGTTCCAGGTCAATCCCAGCACCAACAACAACGTGCACACCGCGTTCGACCTGGACGCGCGCGGCACCACCGGCTCGCTGTTCCCCGTCGAGCTCACCTGGACGCCGGGCGCCGGCGATGCCTATCCGGGCACCTACAAGTTCGGTGGCTACTACGACTCCTCGCGGGTGCCGCGCAAGGGCCTGGATCCGCGTGCCACCACCGGCCGCGACGGCGCCTACCTGCTGGTCGAACAAAAGTTGTACTCGCCCGGTGGCGAGCGCGGCCGCGGCCTGACCGGCTTCGCCCAGTACATGGTCTCCGACCGCGCCACCGCGCAGATCACCCGCTGGTACGCGCTGGGCGGCGTCTACCAGGGCATCGGCCGGCGCAGCCAGGACCGCATCGCCCTGGGCTATGTCGGCGCCGACATCAACCACCGCCTGCTCGACGCGCGGCGTGCGGCGCTGCTCGATGCCGGTGTACCGCCGGACGCGCCGGTGTTCGCGCTCGACACCGCCGAGGAACTCTACGAACTGTCCTACAGCGCGCAGCTCACCCCGTGGCTGATGCTGCGGCCGGATGTGCAGTACATCGTCAACCCCGGCACCTTCGCCTATGCGCGCACCGACAACGCGCTGGCGGTGGGGCTGCAGGTCAAGCTCACCTTCTGAGCGCGCGCTGCGCGCCTCCTTGCCCAGGCCGATCCCGATGCCCCTGTTTCCTTCCCGACTGACCTTGCTGTGCTGCGCAGCCCTGCTGCTGGCCTCGCCGCTGCAGGCCGCGGCTGCGGCGCCTCCAGCAACTGCGCCGGCGTCGCCGCCCACGGCGGCCCCGTTGCCGGCGCCGCACGTCCTGCAGGTTCGCGGGCTCGCTATCGGCGCCGGCCTGCCCAAGATCATCGTGCCGATCACCGCGAAAGACGCCGAGCAGGCGCTGGTGCAGGCGCAGCGCATCGCCGCCTCGCCCGATGCGGATCTGGCCGAATGGCGCATCGATCTGATGGACGACGCCACCGATGCGGCGGCGCTGGCGGCACTGGGGCCGCGCCTGGCGCAGGCGCTGCACGGCAAGCCGCTGCTGCTGACCTTCCGCACCAAGGCCGAGGGCGGTGCGGCGGCGATCGACGATGCCGCCTACGGCGCGCTGTACGCCCGCCTGCTGGAGGCGCGCTTCGCCGACCTGCTCGACGTGGAGATGTTCCGCGATCCGGCGGTGGTGCGGCAGCTGGTGGAGCATGCGCACCGGCAGGGCGTGTACGTGGTGATGTCCAGCCACGACTTCCACGCCACTCCGCCGGTGGCGGAGATCGTGGCGCGGTTGCAGCGGCAGCAGGCACTGGGCGCCGACGTGCTGAAGATCGCGGTGATGCCGCGCGATCCGGGCGACGTGCTGCACCTGCTCGACGCCACCTGGCAGATGCGCCAGCGCAGCGGCCAGCCCTTGCTGACCATGGCGATGGGGCCGCTGGGCGCGGTGTCGCGGTTGTCCGGCGGTACCTTCGGGCAGAGCCTGACCTTCGGCATGCTCGGCAGCGCTTCGGCGCCGGGACAGATCGACGCGGCGCGGTTGCGGCAGGCGCTCGACGCGCTGCAGGCCGCCGCGCCCTCCAAGTAATTCCGCGACGCCGCGGTTCCCGTTCGCCGTTCTTGCAGGAGTGTTGCCATGAGCCATGCCGCCGCCCCGCCTTCCGCGCTCGTCCTGGACCGCATGAGCGGTTTCCAGTGGACGGCGATTGCGGTCTGCGTGCTATTGAACATGCTGGACGGGTTCGACGTGATGGTGATGGCGTTCATCGCCCCGCACGTGTCGGAGGCCTGGCACCTGTCCGGCAAGCTGCTGGGCATCGCGCTCAGCGCCGGGCTGGTGGGCATGGCGCTGGGCTCGCTGTTGCTGGCGCCGCTGGCCGACCGCTGGGGCCGGCGCAACATGATCCTGTGCTGCCTGGCGATCCTGACCGTGGGCATGACCGCCTCGGCGCTGGCCCAGGACATCTGGCAACTGGCCGCGCTGCGCGTGTTCACCGGCATCGGCATCGGCGGCATGCTCGCCGGCGTCGGCGTGATCACCGCCGAATACGCGAGCCCGAAGTGGCGCAGCACCGCGGTGGCGCTGCAGGCCACCGGCTATCCCATCGGCGCCACGCTGGGCGGCTTGATCGCCGCGATGCTGCTGGAACGCTGGGGTTGGCATGCGGCCTTCCTGTTCGGCGCACTCGCCTCGCTGCTGTGCATCCCGGTGGTGCTGGCGCTGCTGCCCGAATCGTTGGACTTCCTGCTCAGCCGGCGCCCGCCGGATGCGCTGGCGCGGCTCAACGGGCTGCTGACGCGCATGCGCGCACGGACCCTGGATGCCCTGCCGCCGCGCCCGCCGGTGCAGGAGAAGGCGGGCTACGCGGCGCTGTTCACCCCGCGCCTGCGCCGCAACAGCGTGCTGATCGCGCTGGGTTTCTTCATGCACATGTTCGCGTTCTATTTCGTGCTGAGCTGGACGCCAAAGCTGCTGGTGCAAGCCGGGGTGTCGGCCGAACAAGGCGTCACCGGCGGCGTGCTGCTGAACCTGGGCGGCATCGTCGGTGGTGCCTTGTTCGGCGGTCTGGCCGCACGCTTCGCACTGCCGCGCTTGACCGCGGCCAGCTTCCTGATCGCCGCACTCGCGATGGCGGCGTTCGCCACGCTCGGCGCGCAGCTGCAGTTGGCCTTCCCGGTGGCCTTCGTGATCGGCGCGGCGCTGTTCGGCTCGATGGCCGGCCTGTATGCGTTGGCGCCGATCGTGTTCGCGCCGACCGTGCGCACCACCGGCCTGGGCTGGGCGATCGGCATCGGCCGTGTCGGCGCGATCCTCTCGCCGATGACCGTCGGCGTGCTGGTCGACGCCGGCTGGCAGCCGGCCAACCTGTACTACGTGCTGGCGTTGCCGCTGCTGGTGGCCATTGCCGCGGTGCTGACGATGCGGCTGCAACCGTCGCGTTGAGGCCGGGGCGGTGCGGGCGCGGGTCTGGTCCAGAGGCCGAAAACAACACGCGTGACGGCTCTGGCGGCGCCACTTGGCCTACGTCACCCTCTCGGCGCCGCCGTCCGGCACTGCGACCGATGTGTCGGCGGTGAAGGCCGGCGACAGTCAGTGCCAGCGCCGGACCGGTACCGACGATACCGCGCGCTGGTACCGCGCCAGCTTCGAATGACGACCCACCACATTTCCTATCGTCGATGGCGTGGTCGACCCGTCCGCGCATGACGTGGTGAGTGTGCAGCGTGTGCGTTGCTCGGCGCCCGGCATGGCGGTGGCGGCCAACGTGCTGCATCCGCTCGAGGCGGCCTGATGCCCCACGGACGCGGAGCCGCGCTATCCAGGGCCACCGCGCGCAGGCGTTGCCTGCGCGCGACCTTGCTACTTGGCGTCCGGCAGCGCGTAGGCGATCACGTAGTCGCCGCGGTCCGGCGACTGCCGCGCGCCGCCGGCGGTGATCACGATGTACTGCTTGCCGTTCCTGGCCGACAGGTAGGTCATCGGCCCGCCCTGGCTGCCCACCGGCAACCGCGCCTTCCACAGTTCCTTGCCGGTGCCGCTGTCGTAGGCGCGCAGGTAGTAGTCCTGGGTGCCGGCGATGAACACCAGGCCGCTTTGGGTGGCCAGGGTGCCGCCCAGGGTCGGCATGCCGATCGGAATCGGCAGGTGCATCTTGAAGCCGAGCGGGCCGGTGTCCTGCACCGTGCCCACCGGCACCTGCCAGGCGATGCGGCGGGTCTTCAGGTCGATGGCGCTCAGCGTGCCGAACGGCGGTGCCTGGCAGGGGATGCCCAGCGCCGACAGGAAGCGGTTCTTGTTGACAGCGTACGGCGTGCCCTTCAGCGGCACCGCGCCCATGCCGGTGTTGACCGCCTCGCCGCCGCTGGAGGCCGCCGCCTTCTCGGCCTTCTGCGGAATCATCTGCACCCACAGGCCCAGGCGCATGTCGTTGGCGAACACCACGTCGTGCAGCGGATCGACCGACAGCCCACCCCAGTTCATGCCGCCCAGCGAGCCGGGGAAGCTCAGCGACACGTCGGTGCCGGGCGCGGTGTACAGGCCCTCGTAGCGCATCTGCTTGAAGGCGATGCGGCACAGCATCTGGTCCAGCAGGGTGGCGCCCCACATGTCGGCTTCGGTCAGATGCTTGGTGCCGATCTGCGGCATGCCCACCGACAGCGGCTGGGTCAGCGCATACGGTTCGTGCGGGATGTCGGCGGCCTTCACCGGCACCTCGCGGACCTCGGTCAGCGGCTTGCCGGTGGCGCGGTCGAGCACGTACAGCTGCCCGGCCTTGGTGCCGATGATCAGCGCCGGCACGCGGCGGCCGTCGGCCATCGGGAAGTCGATCAGGCTCGGCTGCATCGGCAGGTCGAAGTCCCACAGATCGTTGTGCACGGTCTGGTAGACCCACTTGACCTTGCCGGTGCTCGCGTCCAGCGCGGTGATCGAGGCGCCGAAGCGGTGGTCCAGCGCGGTGCGCTCGGCGCCGTACAGGTCGGTGGACGGGCTGCCCATCGGCAGGAACACGGTATTGGAGGCGGCGTCGTAGGACATCGGCGCCCACACGTTCGGCGTGCTGCGCACGTAGGACGTGCCCGCGGCCGGCGGTTGGGTGTCCTGCGGGTTGCCCGGGTCGAAGGCCCAGCGCTGCGCACCGGTGATCACGTCGAAGCCGCGGATCACGCCGCCGGGCATGTCGGCCTGGACGTTGTCGGCGACGCGGCCGCCCACCACCACCGTGGTCCCGGCCACGGTCGGCGCCGAGGTCAACTGGTACAGCGGATCCGGCGCAGCGCCGAGGCCGGCCTTCAGGTCGACCTGGCCGTTCTGGCCGAAGCCGCTGCAGAACGCGCCGGTGTCCGCATCCAGCGCGATCAGCCGCGCGTCGATGGTGTTGGTCAGCACGCGGCGCCGGCAATTCGCGCCGGCCGGCAGCACCGCCGCCGCGACCGGCGAGGCGCCGACCGCGCTGGGCTGCGCCAGCGGCGCATCGGTATCGAAGTAGGCCAGGCCGCGGCAGCGCTGCCAGACCGAGGACTGCGCGTTGATCTCGCGCTTCCACAACTGCCGGCCGCTGCTGGCATCCAGCGCGATGACGTTGTTGTGCGGGGTGCACACGAACAGCGTCTCGCCGATCTGCAGCGGGGTGGTCTGGTCCTCGGCGCCGTTGCCGTCGCTGAGCGCGATGTCGCCGGTGCGGTAGGTCCAGGCCACCTGCAACTGGCTGACGTTGCCGCGGCCGATCTGGTCCAGCGCGGCGAAGCGGCTGCCGCCGGCGGTGTTGCCGTAGTGGCCCCAGTCGCGTTGCGCCTGCGCCGGGGTCACCGGTACCGGTGCCGGGCCGGGGCCGCTGGCGGCCACCGGCGGGTGCGGCACGAACATGCCGGCCAGGCCGCCGGCGCAGGCCAGTGCCAGCACCGCCGCCAGTGCATACGCACCGCGTCCGCCGGGCAGGCCGCGGGCGCGGCGCAGGGTCGGGTAGACCAGGGCGACCAGCAGCGCCAGCACCGCCGGCATCATCAGCCGCGAGACCAGCGGCCAGAACGCCAGGCCCGCGTCCCAGTAGGCCCAGGCCACGCTCAGCACGAAGGCCAGCGCGTAGAGCCAGGCGCCGGCCGGGCGCCGCCGCAGCACCAGCAGCGCCGAGGCCACGCAGGCCGCGCCCATCGCCAGGAAGTAGACGCTGCCGCCGAGCGTGGCCAGGCGGATGCCGCCGACCAGCAGCGCCAGCCCGATCAGTGCCAGCAGCAGGCCGACGCTCCACAGCACGATCCGGCCACCGGCCGACACATCCGATTGGGTTTGCACGTTTTCGATCCTCTGCAGGGTAGGCGCGCGGCGTCCGCTGCCAGCCACGACGGCGGCGAGGGCGGGGCGTGCGCACGATGGCATGCCGCGGCTCGAAAGAGCGTCGGCAGGTTGGGCGATTATCGCATTTGTGTTCGGTAATAGAACGAATGGCCATGTCCGACGGCGCGCTGCTGCGCGCCGGCTCCGACGTTTCTCCGACCTTGGTGAAGCCCGTACAACACACCGTTACAGGGATGGTGCGATGCGACACACCGGTGGAGTAGCGTTGCGCGTTTCTTCCCAGCCGCACTCCCCATGTCCGACCTCTTCCAGGCGCCTCGTCGTCCCGTTCGCTGTGCCCTGTTGCTGGCCATTGCCGTGGCCGGAGGCTGCTCCGGCGACAAGCCGGCGGCCGCGCCGCCGCCGCGGGTGGGGGTGCTGACCCTGGGCGCGCGCACCCTGCCGGTCGAGCGCACCCTGGCCGGCCGCACCGTGGCCTACGAGACCGCCGACGTGCGCCCGCAGGTCGGTGGATTGCTGCGCCAGCGCCTGTTCCAGGAGGGCCAGGAGGTCAAGGCCGGGCAGGCGCTGTACGTGATCGACCCGGCGCCGTACCAGGCCGCCTACGACATCGCGCGCGGCAACCTGGTGCAGGCCGAGGCGGCGCTGGCCAGCGCGCGGCCCAAGGCCGAGCGCACCCGCAGCCTCACCGACATGGACGCGGCCAGCAAGCAGGACGCCGACGACGCGGTGTCCGCGCTGCGCCAGGACGAGGCGGCCGTGGTCGCCGCCAAGGCGTCGTTGCAGGCCGCGCGGATCAACCTCGACTACACCCGCATCACCGCGCCGATCTCCGGCACCATCGGCACCTCCGCCTACACCGTCGGCGCGCTGCTCACCGCCGCGCAGGACGCGGCGCTGACCACCATCCAGCGGCTGGACCCGATCTACCTGGACGTCACCCAGTCCAGCACGCAGATGCTGGCGCTGCGTCGCCAGCTCGATGCCGGGCAGATCCACGCCATCGACGGCAAGGCGCAGGTGCAGGTGCGGCTGGAGGACGGCAGTACCTACCCGCATGCCGGCACCCTCGAATTCGTCGGCACCCAGGTCAACGCCGGCACCGGCAACGTCACCCTGCGCGCGGTGGTGCCCAACCCCGAGCACCTGCTGCTGCCGGGCATGTATCTGCGCGCGGTGCTGCCGATGGCCACCGACCAGGGCGCGGTGCTGGTGCCGCAGCAGGCGGTGACCCGCGACAGCAAGGGCGAGCCGGTCGTGAAGCTGCTCGACGCGCAGAACAAGGTGGTGGAGCGCCACATCCGCACCGGCGAGGCGGTCGGTCACGACTGGGTGGTGGAGTCCGGGCTCAAGCCGGGCGAGCGCCTGATCGTGGTCAACGGCAGCCGCGCCGAACTCGGCAAGCCGGCGCAGCCGTATCCGGTCACCGCCGCCCAGCTCGATGCCGCGCCGGCGCTGCCGGGCGACGACGCCCAGGCCGACTGAGGACTCCCGCATGTCGCGCTTCTTCGTCAACCACCCGGTGGTGGCCTGGGTCATGGCCATCGTCATCGTCCTGATCGGCATGCTGGCCATCCATGGGCTGCCGGTCGAACGCTATCCGCACATGGCGCCGCCCACCATCACCGTGCGCGCCACCTACACCGGCGCCTCGGCGCAGACGGTGGAGAACACCGTCACCCAGCTGATCGAGCAGTCGCAGCAGAGCCTGGACCACCTGCTGTACATGACCTCCACCAGCGCCTCGGACGGCAGCGCGCAGGTCAATCTGGTGTTCGAGACCGGCACCAATGCCGACACCGCGCAGGTGCAGGTGCAGAACCAGTTGCAGTCGGTGATGTCGGTGTTGCCGCAGGCGGTGCAGCAGAACGGCCTGGTCATCACCAAGTCCAGCGGCTCGCTGTTCGAGGTGGTGGCGTTCACGTCCGACGACGGCAGCATGGACAACTTCGATGTCGCCAACTACATGGAATCGAACATCGACGACCAGATCAGCCGCGTCAGCGGCGTCGGCAACATCCAGCCGATGGGCTCGGAATACGCCATGCGCATCTGGCTGGACCCGGAGAAGCTGCGCAAGTACGCGCTGATGCCCTCGGACGTGGAGAACGCGCTGCAGTCGCAGAACACCGACGTGTCGGCCGGCGAGATCGGCGGCCAGCCGGCGCTGCGCGGGCAGCGCCTGGACGCCACCGTGACCACCCGCAGCCGCCTGCAGACCCCCGCGCAGTTCGGTGCGATCGTGCTCAAGAGCGACGCCAGCGGCGCCGCCGTGCACCTGTCGGACGTGGCCAAGATCGGCCTGGGCCCGGAGACCTACGACAGCATCACCCGCTTCAACGGCAAGCCCTCGGCCTCGCTGGGCATCGAGCTCAACTCCGACGCCAACGCGGTGGAAACCTCCAAGGCCATCGACCAGCGCCTGCAGGAACTCAAGCAGTACTGGCCGCACGGCTTCAACTACCACATCGCCTTCAGCACCACCCCGTTCGTCACCACCTCGATCAAGGAAGTGGTCATCACCCTGATCGAAGCGGTGTTGCTGGTGGTCGCGGTGATGTACCTGTTCCTGCAGAACTGGCGCGCCACGCTGATCCCGACCATCGCCGTGCCGGTGGTGCTGATGGGCACCTTCGGCGTGCTCGCCGCCTTCGGTTACTCCATCAATACCCTGACCATGTTCGCGATGGTGCTGGCGATCGGCCTGCTGGTCGACGACGCCATCGTGGTGGTGGAGAACGTGGAGCGGGTCATGGGCCAGGAAGGCCTGCCGCCGAAGGAGGCGACGCTGCGCTCGATGCAGCAGATCGGCGGCGCCCTGGTCGGCATCGTGCTGGTGCTGACCGCGGTGTTCGTGCCGATGGCGTTCTTCAATGGCGTCACCGGCGTGATCTACCGGCAGTTCTCCATCACCATCGCCGCTTCGATGATCCTGTCGGTGCTGGTGGCGATGACCCTGACCCCGGCACTGTGCGTGACCATCCTCAAGCCGCTGCACCAGGGCGAGGCGCCGATCGGGTCGCACGGCCGCCTGGGCTGGTTCTTCGTCTGGTTCAACACCCGCTTCCGGCACCTGTCCGAGCGCTACCGCACACTGGTCGAGCGGGTGCTGGGCCGACGCGCGCTGGGCCTGATCGCCTATGCGCTGCTGATCGCGGTCACCGGCCTGCTGCTGTGGCGCCTGCCCGGCGCGTTCCTGCCCGACGAGGACGAGGGCATGCTCAACGTGCTGGTCAAGCTGCCGGCCGGCTCCACCCTGGAGCAGACCCTGGCGGTGACCGACCGGCTGACCAAGGCCGCGCTGAAGGATCCCGGCGTGCGTTCGGTGCTGTCATCGGCCGGCTTCAGCGTCACCGGCGCCGGCCAGAACGTCGGCATGGCGTTCGTGCGCCTGAAGGACTGGGACGACCGCGACGACGATGCGGCGACCATCGCCGACCATCTGAACAAGGCGCTGGCCGACGTGCCCGACGCGGAGCTGTTCGTGACCTCGCCACCGGCGATCACCGGCCTCGGCGACGCCTCCGGTTTCACCTTCGAACTGATGGACTACGAAGGCGCCGGTCACGCCGCCCTGGTCGCCGCGCGCGACAAGCTGCTGCGGCTGGCCCAGCACGATCCCAAGCTGATGAACGTGCGCTACGCCAGCCTGGAAGACGCGCCGGTGTACGCGGTCAAGATCGACGACGCCAAGGCGCAGGCGCTGGGCGTGGACCCGGGCGACATCAACGCCACGCTCAATAGCGCGCTCGGCGGCGACTTCGTCAACAACTTCATCTACAAGGGCCGCATCAAGAAGGTCTACGTGCAGGGCGATGCCGACGCACGCATGGCGCCGCAGGATCTGGACCGCTGGACGGTGCGCAACGGCGGCGGCGACATGGTGCCGATGTCGGCGTTCACCCGCTCGCACTGGACCAGCGCGCCGGCGGCGCTGGAGCGCTACAACGGCGTGTCGGCGATGGAGCTGACCGGCCAGGCGGTGCCCGGGGTCAGCTCCGGCGCGGCGATGGACGCGATGGCCGAACTGAGCAAGCAACTGCCGCACGGCTTCGGCTACGCGTGGTCGGACATGGCCTATCAGGAAAAGCTGTCGGCCAACCAGGCGCCGGCGCTGTACGGGATCTCGCTGCTGTTCGTGTTCCTGTGCCTGGTGGCGTTGTACGAGAGCTGGTCGATCCCGTTCGCGGTGATGCTGGCGGTGCCGGTGGGCGTGTTCGGCGCGGTGTTGCTGATGACCTTGCGCGGCCTGGAGAACGACGTCTACTTCCAGGTAGGCCTGCTGACCACGGTGGGCCTGGCGGCGAAGAACGGCATCCTCATCGTCGAGTTTGCGCGCGACCTCGAGCACCGCGGCGAAAGCCTGCTCGCCGCCACCCTGCACGCGGTGCAGATGCGTCTGCGGCCGATCCTGATGACCTCGCTGGCGTTCCTGCTCGGCGTGCTGCCGCTGGTGTTCAGCAAGGGCGCCGGCTCGGCCGCGCGCCACTCGCTGGGCACTGGCGTCACCGGCGGCACCCTGGCCTCGATCACCCTGGGCCTGTTCTTCGTGCCGCTGTTCTACGTGATCGTGCGGCGGATGTTCCCCGGGCCGTCGGTCGCCCACTCGGAGACGCAGGCATGAGCGCCGCATCGCGCATGAGCGTGGCGGTGGCCACGCTGCTGGCCCTCTCCGGCTGCACCCTGGCGCCGACCTACGTGCGCCCGGCGGCGCCGGTGCCGGCCGATCTGGCGGCGGTCGACGCGGCGCCCGTCGCGGGCACCGCCACCGATACCCTGGCGATGCCGGACTGGCAGCAGGTGTTCCTGGATCCGCGGCTGCGCCAGACCATCGCGCTGGCGTTGCAGAACAACCGCGACCTGCGCGTGGCGATGCTGTCCATCGACAAGGCGCGCGCGCAGTACCGCCTCCAGCGCGCCGCGCAGTTGCCGTCGTTCGATGCCAACGCCAGCGTGAACCGCAGTCGCACCAGCGCCGCCAGCAACGACGACGGCGTTCCCGAGGTCAGCACCAGCGACACGCTGCAGGTCGGGCTCAGCAGCTGGCAGTTGGATCTGTTCGGACAATTGCGCAGCCTCAAGCAGGAGGCCCTGCAGAACTGGCTGTCCAGCGCCGAGAATCAGCGCAACGTGCGCCTGACCCTGGTTGCCCAGGTCGCCGCGGCATGGCTGACGGTGGGCGCGGACCAGGAACAACTGGACCTGGCGCAGCAGACCCTGGACAGCCAGACCCAGACCCTGCAACTAACCGAGCGTCGGCACGACATCGGCAGCGCGTCCGGGCTGGACCTGGCGCAGCAGCAGACCAGCGTGGAGTCGGCACGTGTCGCCGTCGCCAGCGCCGCCACCCAGCTGGCGCAGGCGCGCGATGCGTTGCAACTGCTGGTGGGCGCACCGGTCGATGCGGCGCTGCTGCCCACCGCGCAGGCCATGCAGGGCAGCGTCGCACTGGCGCCGCTGCCGGCGCACCTGTCCTCGATGGTGTTGCTGCAGCGTCCGGACGTGCTCGCCGCCGAGCACACCTTGCAGGCGGCCAATGCCGACATCGGCGCCGCGCGCGCGGCGTTCTTCCCGTCGCTGAGCCTGACCGCGTCCACCGGGCGCAGCAGCGATGCGCTGTCCACGCTGTTCTCCGCCGGCAGCCGCACCTGGTCGTTCGTGCCCAGCATCACCGCGCCGATCTTCCACGCCGGTGCGCTGAAGGCCTCGCTGGACGCCTCCAAGCTCGGCAAGGACATCGCCGTGGCGCAGTACGAGAAGGCGATCCAGTCGGCCTTCGCCGAAGTGGCCGACGCCCTGGCCACGCGCGATCACCTGCAGTCGCAGCTGACCGCGCAGCAGGCCCTGGTCGACGCCAGCCAGCGCAGCTACACCCTGGCCGACGCGCGCTACCGCGCCGGCCTGGACGGCCACCTGCCGGTGCTGGATGCGCAGCGTTCGCTGTTTGCCGCGCAGCAGGCGCTGATCGCGCTGCGCCTGCAGGACGCCAGCAACCGCGTCACCCTGTACCAGGTGCTCGGCGGCGGCGCCGACGCCCAGGCCGCCGCGCCCTGAGCACGGCGGCAAGCAGCAACGCGGACGCAGCGCTGCATGGCCAAGCTGCCCACGCCGCGGGGCGGCGTGGTCCCTCCGCGGACGGCATGGACGCTTCCGTCCATCGGCGCCGTCCGCGCTGTGTCCGACCCCGTCCGCAGCGTTGCGGCGGGGCCGGATCCACTCAGCCCTTCTTCTTTTCCTGCTTGGCCGCGCGCTTTTCCTTCAGCGTCTTGGTCGGCTGCTTCTTCTCGCTCTTCTTCTGATCCATGCCCTTGCTCATGACACCCTCGTGACGTTCATGCTGTGGAAACCCGGACTCTGCCGCACTGGCGGCGACCGTGGCCGTCACTCTACTCCGCCGGCGCACGCCGGCGCTGCGATTGTTTGTCGACGGGCGCGGCGCGGGGGTGGGCCATAATCCCGGCTCCACCCCAAGGTGCCCGTATCTGATGAAGATCCCCCCGAGCCTGCAGCCGCTGATCGACGATGGCGTCATCGACGGCGTGCTGCGCCCGCTCAAGAGCGGCAAGGAGGCCGCGGTCTACGTGGTCCAGGCCGGTGACGACGTGCTCTGCGCCAAGGTCTACAAGGACATGGCGCAGCGCAGCTTCCAGGCCCGCGTGCAGTACCAGGAAGGGCGCAAGGTGCGCGGCAGCCGCCAGGCGCGGGCGATCGGCAAGGCCAGCAAGTTCGGCCGCCGCGAGCAGGAAGCCGCGTGGAAGGACACCGAGGCCAACGCCCTGTACCAGCTGGTCGATGCCGGCGTGCACGTGCCGCAGCCGCGCGGCTACTTCCATGGCGTGCTGCTGATGGACCTGGTCACCGATGCCGACGGCCAGAGCGCGCCGCGGCTGGGCGAAGTCGAGCTGGAACCGGCGCAGGCGGAGGCCTTCCACACGCAGTTGGTCGGCGACGTGGTGAAGATGCTGTGCCTGGGCCTGGTCCATGGCGATCTGTCCGAATACAACGTGCTGGTCGGCGCCGATGGCCCGGTGGTGATCGATTTCCCGCAGGTGGTGAGCGCCGCCGGCAACAACGCCGCCCGCACCATGCTGCTGCGCGACGTGCACAACCTGCGCGACTGCCTGGGCCGCTTCGCGCCCGAGCTCAACGCCACCCATTACGGCGAGGAGATGTGGGCGCTGTACGAGAAGGGCACGCTGCGCCCGGACAGCGTGCTCACCGGCCGCTTCACCTTCGATACCCGCCGTGCCGACGTACGCGCGGTGCGCGCCTCGATCGAGGACGCGCGGCAGGAAGCCATCATCCGCCAGCAGGGCCGCGAGGCCGCCGAGCAGGACGACTAGGGCTGTCATTCCTCCCGCGAGCATGCCGTGCCGTAAACGAGCACGTGGCCCAGTCTCTCTGCCTGGGCGACCGCATGCAGCAGCCCCACGGCCGCCTGCAAGGCGCCCATGGCCTCGGCGAGACTGAACGTATCGGCTGATCTGCTCAATCGGGGCCTGTGCGATTGCACCGAATCCAATATCGCCACGTGACCACAGGCGCGCGACCGTGCCCTTCGGTTGGGGCTGATCAACGCGCCGCCGACACAGCGCGGCGTGACCGGACGCCAAGCGGGCGCTGCGACCCACAACGCCAGCGGACGCTCGCCAACCTCGACGCGGCGCACCTGGGAATAGGTGGCACGCCGTGGCGCGAGCCCCATTCGCGCACGCCCATGCTGCGCTGCAATGCGGCGGCGGTGCAGGTGCGATACCGGCCAGTGTGCGCCGCAAGCCGCGCGAAGCCTTGCCACGCCTGCATTGCGCACACCTCTTCGCCACCGCGACCGGCCACCTGCCGCTGACCCGCCAAGCGCCGTGATGGTCGTTCCATTTCGCTTATTTGCGAAAATGGTTATCGGCAATAACAATTTGGCCGACGCCGCTTGTGCAGCCGCCCTGGGAGGGCCACCCATGTATTTCGATCCAGACGTCGTCCGTTTCTTCGCCCTGGCGCAGCAGTCCGGGCAGCCACCGATGGAGGAACTGCCCTTGCCCGAGGCGCGGGCGATGATGCGTGGCGTCGCTGCGCAGTTCGGTTTCGCGCGTTTGGAAATGGCAGAGGTCCGCGACCTGCAGGCGCCGGGTCCGGCCACGCCGATTCCGCTGCGCCTGTACCGGCCGCACGGCCTCGACGCAGGCCCGGCGCCGACCTGCCTCTACGCGCATGGCGGTGGCGGCGTGGTCGGCGACCTCGACTCGCACGACGACGTGTGCCGACAACTGGCAGCGCGTGCCGGCTGCCAGGTGCTAGCGGTGGACTACCGGCTGGCGCCCGAGCATCCGGCGCCGGCCGGCATCGAGGACGTGATCGCCGTGTTGCACTGGTTGGCCGCGCACCCGGGCGAGGTCGGCGCCGATGCGCAGCGCCTGGCCGTCGCCGGCGACAGCATGGGCGGCGCCCTGGCGGCGAGCGCCGCGCTGGCCGCGCGCGATGCCGGCATCGCCCTGCGCTGCCAGATCCTGATCTATCCGCTCACCGACGTGCGCCCGGACAATCCCTTCCCCTCGCGCGTACACAACGCCGGCATCCCGCCGCTGACCGAAGCGGCGATGCGCTTCTTCGACAATCAGTATCTGCCCGACCCGTCGCTTGGGTCGGACTGGCGCATCTCGCCGGTGGTCGCGCCGGACGTGGCCGGCGTCGCCCCGGCGCTGGTGGTACTGGCCGACCGCGACGCGCTGCACGACGAAGGCCTGCACTACGCGCAGCGCCTGCGCGAGGCGGGCGTGGAAACCCTGGTGCGTGTCCACCCCGGCATGATCCACGGCTTCATCAACATGGGCGGCGTCATGCGCGTGGCCGGCGAAACCCTGGACCTGGCGGCGCTGCTGCTGCGACAGCGTCTGCTGCCGGTGGTCGTCCGGGACTGAATGCCGCACGGCGCGATCGCAATGCATCGCGCCGTGTACCGCCCGCATGCTGTAGTAGCGGCTTCAGCCGCGGCAGGCGTTAAGGGAACCTGTCGCGGCTGAAGACAGGGGACTCCTAACGATGCACGGTCGGTTGCCGGCACGGACCTGTCGAACTGCTTGTTCTGGGAGGGACTTCGGACCCGAGCGCTCCGAGGTCCGATCGCCGGCCCACTCCGCTCGTCGCGGCTGAAGCCGCTCCCGCAGGTGCGGCACTCGCCTTGTCGGAGGACTGCACTGTGGGAGGGACTTCAGTCCCGACGACGGCGGGTGTCAGTCGGCTTTCGGCTTCGCTTGTCGCGGCTGCATGACAGTGGACGCCTACGCGAATGCCGCGGGCGATGCGCGTCCGGGGCAGATCACGCCACCCGGCTGCGCCGCGCCCGTTCCAAGTGCACCAGCAGCAGCGAGATCGCGGCCGGGGTCATGCCGGGGATGCGCTGCGCCTGGCCTACGGTCTGCGGACGCACGCGCTCGAGCTTCTGCTGCACTTCGGCCGACAGCCCGCGCACCTGCGCGTAGTCGAACGTGGCCGGGATCGGGGTGTCTTCGTGGCGCTGCTGGCGCGCGATCTCTTCGCGCTGGCGGTCCAGGTAGCCGGCGTACTTGATGCCGATCTCCACCTGCTCGGCCACCTGCGTATCGGCCACGCCCGGGCCCAGCGACGGCACCCGCATCAGCGCGGCGTAGTCCAGCTCCGGGCGCTTGATCAGGTCCAGCACATTGGTTTCGCGGCTCACCGCCACGCCCAGCGTGGCCGCGACCTCGCGGCCCAGCGCGTTGCCCGGCGTGGCCCACAGCGCGCGCAGGCGCTCATTCTCGCGTGCCACCGCCTCCTGCTTGGCCTGGAAGCGCGCCCAGCGCGTTGCATCGACGATGCCCAGGTCGTGGCCGATCCCGGTCAGGCGCGCGTCGGCGTTGTCCTCGCGCAACTGCAGCCGGTACTCGGCGCGGCTGGTGAACATGCGGTACGGCTCGCTGGTGCCGTGGGTGATCAGGTCGTCGATCAGCACACCGATGTAGGCCTGGTCGCGGCGCGGCGACCACGGCTCCAGCCCGCGCACCTGGCGCGCGGCGTTGAGGCCGGCGATCAGGCCCTGCGCGGCGGCTTCCTCGTAGCCGGTGGTGCCGTTGATCTGCCCGGCGAAGAACAGCCCGGGCATGGCCTTGGTCTCCAGCGAGGCCTTGAGCCCGCGCGGGTCGAAGAAGTCGTATTCGATGGCGTAGCCGGGGCGGGTGATGTGGGCGCGCTCGAAGCCGCGGATCGAGCGCACCAGCTCCAGCTGCACGTCGAACGGCAGCGAGGTGGAGATGCCGTTGGGGTAGATCTCGACCACGTCCAGGCCTTCCGGCTCGACGAAGATCTGGTGGCTGGCCTTTTCGGCGAAGCGCACCACCTTGTCCTCGATCGAGGGGCAGTAGCGCGGGCCGATGCCCTCGATCTGCCCGGTGTACAGCGGCGAGCGGTCCAGCGCGCCGCGGATGATGGCGTGGGTGCGCTCGGTGGTGTGGGTGATCCAGCACGAGACCTGGCGCGGATGCTGGGCGACCTCGCCCAGGAAGGACATCACCGGCAGCGGATCGTCGCCGGGCTGTTCCTCCATCGCCGTGTAGTCCAGGCTGCGCCCGTCGATGCGCGGCGGGGTGCCGGTCTTGAGCCGGTCCACGCCGAAGCGGCCATCGCGCAGCGCCTGCGCCAGCGCGGTGGCCGGCGGATCGCCGGCGCGGCCGCCGGCGTACTGGGTCTGGCCGATGTGGATCTTGCCGGCCAGGAAGGTGCCGGCGGTCAGCACCACCGCCGCGGCCTCGAAGCGCAGCCCGGTCTGGGTCAGCACGCCGCGCACGCGCTCGCCGTCCATCACCAGGTCGTCCACCGCGGCCTGGAACAGGGTCAGGTTCGGCTGCGCCTCGACCAGGCGCCGGATCGCGCTGCGGTACAGGTTGCGGTCGGCCTGGCAGCGGGTCGCGCGCACCGCCGGGCCCTTGGAGGCGTTGAGGGTGCGCCACTGGATGCCGGCCAGGTCCGCGGCCTGGGCCATCGCCCCGCCCAGCGCGTCGATCTCCTTGACCAGGTGGCCCTTGCCGATGCCGCCGATGGCCGGGTTGCAGCTCATCGCCCCCACCGTTTCCACGTTGTGGGTCAGCAGCAGGGTGCGCGCGCCGGCACGCGCGGACGCCAGCGCCGCCTCGGTGCCGGCATGGCCGCCGCCGATCACGATCACGTCATAGCGGTAGAAGGAGTCGCTCATCGGGGTCTCGTCGGCCGGCGCGGGACCGGCAGCAGGGGGCCGCAGGCGGGATCGCCCAGGGCGGGAACAGGAATTTTAGCGGTTGCATCACAAATTGCAGATCCGGGCCTCAAGTTGGCACGCAATCTGCAGATATTCCCACTGCACCCAACGTGGCAATGCGTCAGGGGCGTATGACTGGAATTGGAACAGGGGCCAGTCACGCGCACGTTGGGGGAGCTGGGGGCCGGTAGTCGGGGGACTACCGGCCCTTTTTTATGCCCGTCTTTCGCGCATCGCCGGCGCCGCGCCAGCAACGGCAAGGCCCCAACGCGAAAAGCCCCGGCGAACCGGGGCTTTTCGTTGTGAGGCGCCGACGCCCGACAGGGCCGGAACAGGGGGGATCCAGATTTCCCTGTCGGACATCGACATAGACGGTGGGGTCGACCCCTTCGGGTCATAAAGCGACGCAGACGGTCACCCCGTAGGACGTAGAGTGCGTGCTGGGACAGGCGAACGCAAGCCCTTTCTCAGGGTTCGAGTGTGCGACGTGTCCCATTGCTGCGACCCATATTGCCGGGGCGCGGCGCCGGCGGACGCTGCATGCCTTCCGGACGCTGCATCGCTGGCCGCGCCGGCTGCATGGACTGCGGCCGCGGCGCCGAATTCAGCGCGTCCGGACGGCGCAGGCGATCCATGTCGCGCCAGGGCGAGGGCACCCGACCGCCCACGCTGGGCGGCGGCGGAGGCGGGCGCGAACCGCCGTCGTCCGGCCGCGGACGCGGTGGCGGGCGGTGACGCGGGCCGTCGTAGCCACGGTAGTAGTAATACGGCACGCCATACCCGTAGTAGCCGTAGTACGCCGGGCCGTAGCCGTAGTAGGGCACCGCACCGTAGGGCGAGTAGTACTCGGAGTAACCGGCCGGATAGCGGTATTCGACCGAGGGGGCGCCACGGTAGTAGCCACCGTCGCCGCCTCCGGCGTAATCGTAGGTGGCGCAGCCGCCCAGTGCGGCCAGCAGTCCAGCGGCGCAGATCAGGCGCAGTTTCATGGCGTTTGCCCTCCAGCAGGCTGGCTGACAGGTTCGGTCCGTGGCATTGAATCCCCCCTTAACTTCATCGGCCGCACTTGAACGCTTAAGTTGCGCGCAACGGCGGCGAACCGGCACGGTTGGCGGACGCTGCACGTTGGCGACGATACGCTACCCTTTCGCGCATGGTCTCACGTTTTCTGCCCGAGTTCGGCGACGTCCTGGCGGCCGCCGCACGCATTGCCGCGCACGCGCGGCCGACCCCGGTGCTGCGTTCGCAGGCGCTGGATGCCATTACTGGCGCACAGCTGTACTTCAAGGCCGAACACCTGCAGCGCGGCGGCGCGTTCAAGTTCCGCGGTGCCTGCAACGCGGTGTGGGCACTTGACCCGGCGCAGGCGAAGCGCGGCGTGGTCACCCACTCTTCCGGCAACCACGGCGCGGCCCTGGCACTGGCCGCGCGCACCCGTGGCATCGGCTGCCATGTGGTGGTGCCGGAGGGGGCGGTCGCCGCCAAGCTCGCCAACATCGCCCGCCACGGCGCCACGCTGTGGCGGTGCGCACCGAGCATCGCCGCGCGCGAGGCGCTGTGCGCCCAGGTGCAGCGCGACACCGGCGCGACCCTGGTGCATCCCTATGCCGATCCGGCGGTGATCGCCGGGCAGGGCACCGCCGCGCTGGAACTGCTGGACGCCAGCGGCGGGCTGGATTTGCTGGTGGTGCCGGTCGGCGGCGGCGGCCTGGCCGCGGGCAGCCGCCTGGCCCTGTCGGCGCGGGCGCCACAGGCGCAGCTGCTGCTGGCCGAGCCGGCCGGCGCCGCCGACACCGCGCGCTCGCTGGCCGCCGGCGAGCGCCGGGTGGACATGCAACCGGACACCGTCTGCGACGGCCTGCGCGGCAGCCTCGGCGAACCCAACTTCGCCCTGCTGCATGGCCATGCCGAGGTGTTGGTGGTCGAGGACGCGGCGACCGTGGCGGCGATGCGGTTGCTGTGGCAGGTGCTCAAGCAGGTGGTGGAGCCGTCCTCGGCGATCGCCCTGGCGGCGGTACTGGCGCAGCCGGCGCGCTTCGCCGGGCGCCGGGTGGGGGTGATCCTGTCCGGCGGCAACGTCGACCTGGACGCCTTGCCGTGGGGCGCGGCATGAGCGCGCGCGGCGGCTTCCGCTGGCTGCGCTGGCTGCTGCGCCTGGCGGCGTTGCTGGGGCTGTGGCTGCTGGGCGTGGCGATCTACATCGTCTGGGTCGGCGACCGCGACCAGGCGGCGCCGGCGGACGCGATCATCGTGCTCGGCGCGGCGGCCTACGACGCCAAGCCCTCGCCGGTGTTCGAGGAGCGCATCCGCCACGGCCTGGACCTGTACCAGCGCGGCTACGCGCCGACCCTGATCTTCACCGGCGGCTTCGGCAACGGCGCGCGCTTCGCCGAGTCGCAGGTGGCCCGGCGCTACGCGCTGCGCCACGACGTGCCGGCCGACGCGATCCTGATCGAGACGGTGTCGCGCACCACCCGGCAGAACCTGATCGAGGCGCGCCGGCTGATGCGCGAGCACGGCCTGCACCGGGTGATCGTGGTCAGCGATCCGCTGCACATGGCGCGGGCGCTGCGGTTGTGCCAGGAACTGCAGATCGACGCGCTGGCCTCGTCGACGCCGAGCAGCCGCTTCCGCAGCTTCCAGACCCGCTGGCGCTTCCTGCTGCAGGAGCTGTACTTCTTCCATCGCGACCTGCTGGAGCAGGCCGCCTGAGCGCGGCGGCGAGACCGTATGATGGGCCTTTCCACGGCCCGAGGGCGGCAGCCATGAGCAACCACGGAGTTCCTGTGCAGGATCAGGCCATCGCCCTGGTCCAGGCCTATTACGCCGCGTTCAACCGCGGCGACTGGGACGGCATGCTGGGTATGCTCAGCGACGACGTCGCCCACGATCTCAACCAGGGCGCGCGCGAGACGGGCAAAGAGGCGTTCGCCGCCTTCCTGCAGCGCATGAATGCCAGCTACCGCGAGCAGTTGCAGGACATCGTGGTGCTGGCCGCGCAGGACGGTCGCCGCGCCGCGGCCGAGTACGTGGTGCACGGCGAATACCATCACACCGACACCGGCCTGCCGGAGGCGCGCGGCCAGCGCTACGTGCTGCCGGGCGGGGCGTTCTTCGACATCCGCGACGGCAAGATCGCCCGGGTCAGCAACTACTACAACCTGGAAGACTGGATCGCGCAGGTCTCCGCGTGAGTCGCGCGCCGGCCTGAAGCCGGCGCGTTCGCGCTGTCGCAGAACTGTCCGCCGGCCGTCATCTGCGGCCGCAGGCGCCGCGGCTATGGTCGCCGCGCCGACCGAGAGGACTGCCGATGCGCGCGCTGCTCCGTTCCCCGGCCGTCGCGGTGGCGCTGCTCGCCTGCACGCTCGCCCTGGCCCTGCTGGGCATGCGCGGGATCTGGGACGCCGACGAAGGCCGTTACTCCAACGTCGCGCTGAACATGCTGCACAGCGGCGACTGGCTCACGCCCCGGCGCAGCGAGGACGTGGCGCACTGGACCAAGCCGCCGCTGACCTACTGGGCGATCGCCGCCAGTGTTGCCGTCTTCGGGCCGTCGCCGTGGGCGGCGCGGCTGCCCTCGGCGTTGGCGTATCTGCTGTGCGTGCTGCTGGTCTGGCGCCTGGCCGCGCGGCTGTTTCCCGAACGGCCCGAACTGCCGGCGCAGGCGGCCCTGCTCTACGCGACCATGCTGGCGCCGTTCGGCGCGTCGCAATGGATTTCCACCGACTTCCTGCTCGCCGCCTGCGAGACCCTGGCGGTGTGGGCCTTCGTCGAAGCGCGGGCGCATCCGCCCGGCCAGGGCAAGCGTTGGATCGCGGCGATGTGGGCCGGCTTCGCCCTGGCGTTCATGACCAAGGGCCCGCCCGGCCTGCTGCCGCTGCCGGCACTGTTGCTGTTCAACGCGGTGACGCCTGGGCCGCCGCGGCGCGCGCTGCAGATCTCCGGCATCGTCCTGTTCGCGGTGTTGGCGCTGCCCTGGTATCTGGCGGTGATCCACGGCCATCCGGGATTGCTGCAGTATTTCGTCGGCGACGAGGTGGTCAAGCGTGTGGCCAGTGACGCGTTCGGGCGCAACGCGCAGTGGTACGGCTGGGCGGTGGCGTATGCGCCGATCCTGGTCCTGGGCACGCTGCCGTGGACGCCGGCGCTGGCGCGCTGGGCCTGGCAGCTGCCGCAGCACCTGCGACAGTGGTGGCGCGATCCTGCACTGCGCCTGCAGCAGGCCGCGCCGCTGCTGCTGACGCTGTGGCTGCTGGTGCCGCTGCTGGTGCTGTGCCTGTCGCGCTCGCGGCTGCCGCTGTACGTGCTGCCGCTGTTCGTACCGCTGGCGCTGCTGGCGGCATGGCAGCGCGCGCAGGAGGGGCGCGTGCCGTGGCGCTGGCCGTGGCTGCTGGCGTGGTGCGCGTTGTTGCTGGCGCTCAAGCTGGCGCTGGCGCTGCTGCCCACACACAAGGACGCCGGCGCCTGGGCGCAGGCGATCGCCCAGCGTGCCGGCGCACCGGTGCGCGAGGTGGTGTTCGTCGAAGACATGGCGCGCTACGGCCTGCGCCTGGAACTGGGCGCGCAGGTGCGCAAGATCCGCCTGGAGCCATTGCCCGACGCGCCGCGCTTCGGTCCCGAGTACGACGCCGACCTGGCGACGCTGCTGCGGCAACCACGTGCCGGCCGCGTGTGGGTGTGCAAGGAGGTGGCCTGGCCGCAGGTGGCCGAACGCATCGCCATGCAGGGTATGCACGCGCAGGCGCTCGGCGTGCCCTACCAGGGGCGGGTGCTGTTCCGGGTGCGGCCCGGCTCAGTCGCCGCGGCGGCGGATCGGGATCGCTGACAGAGGCACCGCGGCGATCTCGCCGCCGCCCTCGCGGATCGGCGCACCCGGCGGCGGTGCCCAGGCGTGCGCGTAGATCACTTCCCAGGTGCTGGGCAGGGTACCGTCGGCGCCGCGCAGCGGCTCGTAGGCGGCGGTGGCGGCAGCGAACCGGCCACGGCCGGTGAGGGTATGGCGGCGCGCCTGCAGCGCGTTGGTGGCGCCGATCGCGCGCAGTTCGCGCATCAACGCGGCGAGGTCCGGGTAGGTCAGGTTGAACACGTCGCGGTCCAGCACCGGATCGCGGAAGCCCGACAGCATCAGTGCATCGCCGAACTGCGCGATCGGCGCGAAGCGACTCACATGCGGCGTGGTCCGGTCGGCCTGGGCGAATGCCTCGCGCAGTTCGATCAGCGTGTCCGGGCCGAAGCTGGAACACAGCAGCAGCCCGCCGGGCTTGAGCACGCGGCGGAACCCGGCGAACACCGCCGGCAGGTCCTCGACCCACTGCAGGCACAGATTGCTGAAGATCACATCGACGCTGTGCTCGGCCAGCGGCAGCGCGCGCGCATCGGCGCAGACGCGACCGAACGGCTTCCACCAGCCGGCCTGGCGCTTGGCCTGTTGTAGCATCGGCAGGGCCTGGTCGAGCGCGATCACCTGCGCGCGCGGCCAGCGCTTCTTCATCGCCGCGGCGGCATGCGCCGGGCCGCTGCCCACGTCCAGCACCACCTGCGGGACGCGGTCGCCGAGGTAGTCCAGCGATTCCAGCAAGCGCCCCTGCACCTCGCGCTGTAGCGCCGCGGCGGCGTCGTAACTGGCGGCGGCGCGCGCGAACGCGCGGCGGATGTGCTGGGAGTCGAACGCGGAAGGATCCATCCGCGCATTATCGCCGGCCGCGCCGCGCTGCGGCCAGTTGTGGCGTCTGCATCGCCGCGTTCTGCGCACGCGCCGCCAATCTCGGCTTACGAATCCCCAATCCCGAATCCCCAATCCCGGCTTTTCAGAACGTCCCCGGATAGCTGCCGCCGTCCAGCAACAGGTTCTGTCCACTCAGGTAACCGGCTTGCGCGCTGCACAGGAAGGCGCAGGCCGCGCCGAACTCCTCCGCGGTGCCGAAGCGCCCGGCCGGAATCTGCCGGCGCTTGCGTTCGGCCAGTGCGGCGGGGTCGACACCCTCGCGCTGTGCGGCGTGGGCGATGTTGCCGCGCAGGCGATCGGTGTCGAACTGCCCCGGCAGCAGGTTGTTGATGGTGACGTTGTGCGCCACCGTGCGCCGCGCCAGTCCGGCGACGAAGCCGGTGAGGCCGGCGCGCGCCCCGTTGGACAGGCCCAGGCTGTCGATCGGCGCCTTCACCGCGGCCGAGGTGATGTTGACGATGCGGCCGAAGCCGCGCGCCTGCATCGCATCGACGGTGGCGCGGATCAATGCGATCGGCGCCAGCATGTTGGCGTCGAGCGCGCGCAACCAATCCTCGCGTTCCCACTCGCGGAAATCGCCGGGCGGCGGACCGCCGGCGTTGTTGATCAGGATGTCGACCTGTGGGCAGGCGGCCAGTGCGGCGGCGCGTCCGGATTCGGTGGCGATGTCCGCGGCCACCGCGACCACCTCGCCACCGCCGTCGAGCGCGCGCAACTGCGCCGCGGCCGCATCCAGCCCGGCCTGGCCGCGCGCCACGATCGTCACGTGGACGCCTTCGCGGGCCAGCGCCTGCGCGCAGCCCAGTCCCAGCCCCTTGCTCGCGGCGCAGACCAGCGCCCACTTGCCGGCGATTCCCAGGTCCATGCGTGCACTCCGTTTCGAAGAAGTCGCAATGATCGGACATCGGCGTTGCGGCGGCCAGCGTCGCAGCGCGACGGCAGGACGGTTGAGCGCGCAAGACCTGTGCCGGAGCGGCTTTCGCTGCGCTGCGCGCGGCTGCCATGCGTCGCGACTGAAGGGCACCTCTAAAAACCTCGACTTAAAGAAGTGCGCGCCAGACGGATCAGTCGGTTGCGAAAGATGCAGATCGAGTTTTCGGGGTCGAGGTGTCCTGAAGCCGCTCTCGCAGGGATGGGGTGGGCATCCTTGTGGGAGGGACTTCAGTCCCGACGACGGAGGGTGTCAGCGGGCTTTCGGCGTCGCTTGTCGCGGCTGCATGACAGTTGAGTTCCATGATGGAGCCGCTTGCGTCTTTCTGACGTCGGTACGGGGTGCGTGATGCAGTGTGGGAGTCGACCGTCATGCGGTCGCGACGAACGGAGTGGGGAAGTCCACCGTCTTCGGACGCGATCGGGATGCCATGCGTCCGCGCGTTGCAGGACTGTCTGGGTGAGAGGAATGGAGGCCGCCAGGTCCAGTCGTCGGGACTGAAGTCCCTCCCACAGTGCAATCGCAATCGCCCCGCGGTCCCGGAAGAATTCCGATTTCGGCTTTTTATGGGATTGACTTCAGCCGCGACGCGATTGGCCGAACATGCGCCGCGACCGACGCCGCTCCCACGGCACGGCCGTGGATCGTCCACGCGGCGCGACGCCGCTAGTCCAGCGCCGCCAGAAAGTCGCGCAGCGCTTCGGCGACGGCGTCGGCATGGCCGAGGAACGGGGCGTGGCCGCCGCCGGCGACGATCAGTGCGCGCGCGTTCGGCGCTAGCGCCGCGGCAGCCTCCATGCCCGCGGGCGGGACCAGGCGGTCGCGTTGGCCGCCGATCCACAGGCTGGGCACGCGCAGGCCGGGCAGGGCGCGGCGCAGGTCGGTGCGTTCCAGCAGGGTCAGGCCGTCCTGCAGCACGTGCGGGTCGGGTGCGCCGCGGGCGTCGAGCGCGTCGCGCAGGGTGCGCAGTTCGGCGCGGGCGTGCGCCGAGCCGAGCGTGTCCAGTGCCAGGAAGCGGTCGAGGGTGCCGCGGTAGTCCTCGGCGAGATCGCGGCCGAACTGTTCGAATACCTGCGGCTCTACCGCGTGCGGCCAATCGCTGCCGCGCACGAAGCGCGGTGTCGCCGCAAGCATCGCCAGGCCGCGTACCTGCGGCTGCGTGGCGGCGGCGTGCAGCGCGAACAGTCCGCCCAGCGACCAGCCCAACCACACTGCCGGCGGCGTGGCCGCGGCGATCGCGCTGACCACGTGCGGCAGCGCCAGCGGCGTGTCGTCGCCGCGGCTGTGGCCGTGCCCGGGCAGGTCCACCAGGTGCAGGCGGTACTGCGCCGACAGGCGCTCGACCAATGGTGCGAAGATGCCGCCGTTCAGTGCCCAGCCGTGCAGCAGGACCAGGTCGGGGCCTTGTCCCAGGGTGTCGATATGCATCGTCGTCCGTCGTCGCAAAGGAACAGGAAAGGCGGCGTCGGCTGCCGCGTCAGTGCGCCGCGCGCTGCGCCAGCACCTGTGGCAGCAGCAGCTGCCACTGCCGGCGGGGATAGTCGCGGGTGCGCCAGGCCGACCAGCGGCGCACGCCGCTGCGGCGCTGGATCGCCGCGCTCAGCCAGTCGCCGTCGATGCCCTGCCAAGCGCCGGCCGGCGTCAGCAGGTTCGGCGCCAGCCGCGGATGCACGTCGTCGCGCAGCATCTGCCTCAACGCGTCGGTGGCGAACGGCGAGGCGGCGAGCACGGCGGCGATCTGCGGATGGTGCGCGTCGACCGCGGTGTCCAGGTACAGCTCGGCCAGCGCGTCCCACACCGCGCGTCGCGCGGCGAGGTCGGGTGCGCTCACGCCGGCACGCCGGGCGGATGCGCGGCCACGCGATCACGGGCCAGCGCCAGCGCATCCAGCAGCGCCTGCACCTGCGCCGGCGTGTGCAGGGCCGACAGGGTCACGCGCAGCCGCGATTTGCCTTCCGGCACGGTCGGTGGACGGATCGCCGAGACCAGGTAGCCGGCCTGTTCCAGCGCCGTCGACCACGCCATCGCGGTGCGCTCCTCGCCGCACAGCAGCGGCTGGATCGGCGTGTCCGAAGCCATCAGTTCCAGGCCATGACGGCGTGCGCCGCCACGGAACAGGGCGATCAGTTCGACCAGGCGTTCGCGCCGCCACTGGTCGCGCCGCGCCAGCTTGACTGCCGCCAGCGACGCGGCGGCCTGCGCCGGTGGCAGCGCGGTGGTGTACAGATACGGCCGCGCGGTTTCGGCCAGGTGCCGGATCAGCGCCGCATCGCCGACCACTGCGGCGCCGTAGCCGCCCAGCGCCTTGCCCAGGGTCACCAGTTGTAGCGGAACGTCGTCCACACCCAGGCCGGCCTCGGCGACGCTGCCGCGCCCATGCGGGCCGACCACGCCGACGCCATGCGCGTCGTCCACGTACAGCAGCGCCTGCTGCGTGCGCGCCACCAGCGCCAGCGAGCGCAGCGGGGCGACGTCGCCGTCCATGCTGAACACGCCATCGGTGGCCAGCATCGCCGCGCCGTCGGCGGCGTGCTTCAGTTGGCGCATCGCGCCTTCGGCATCCAGGTGCGGATAGCGGCGCAGGCGGCAGCCGGCCAGGCGGCTGGCGTCGAGCAGGCTGGCGTGGTTGAGCCGGTCCTGCACGCACACGTCTTCTTCCTCGCTCAGCAGCGCCTGCTGCACCGCCAGGTTGGCAATGAAGCCGCTGCCGAACAGCAGCGCCTGCGGATAGCCGAGCCAGTCGGCGATCTCGCGTTCCAGCGCCTCGTGCAGCGCGTGGTGGCCGCACACCAGGTGCGAGGCGGTGGCGCCGGCGCCCTCGCGCGCGGCCGCGTCCTGCAGCGCCGCGACCACTTCGAACTGCTGGGCCAAGCCCAGGTAGTCGTTGCTGCAGAAGCCGGTCAGCCAGCGGCCGTCTAGCTCAAGGCGCACGCCGTCGCGGCGGCCGACGCTGCGGCGCACGCGCAGGCGCCCCTGCGCTTCGCGCAAGGCGCGTGCGGACTGGATGCGGTCGTGCAGGTCGGGACGGGCCATGGGCGCGGGACGGGCAACGGGCCGGTTAGCGTAGCGCGTCCCCGGCCGGGCCGGGCGCCGCCGGCGATGGACGGCCGGATCGGCGGACGGACGCGCGCCCTGGGCTCAGACCAGGGCGGCGGCGATCGCCGGCGTGGGCTGGGCGGTGATGTCCGCGTGCACGGTGCCGGGGTGGTCGTGCGCGTCGGCATCCACCGTCACCTGCATCGGCCGCAGCCCCAGCCGCGCGAACAGCGCCTGGTCGCGCTCGGTGTCCGGGTTGCCGGTGGTCAGCAGCTTCTCGCCGTAGAAGATCGAGTTGGCGCCGGCGCAGAAGCACAGCGCCTGCAGTTCGTCGCTCATGCTCTCGCGCCCGGCCGACAGCCGCACCATCGCCCGCGGCATCGCGATGCGGGCAACGGCAATCGTGCGCACGAACTCGAACGGGTCCAGCTCGACCGTGCCGTGCAGCGGGGTGCCGGCGACCTGCACCAGGCGGTTGATCGGCACCGAGTCCGGATGCACCGGCAGGTTGGCCAGCGCTTGCAGCAGGCCGGCGCGCTGGTCGCGCGACTCGCCCATGCCGACGATGCCGCCGCAGCAGGTCTTCAGGCCGGCGTCACGGACGTGGGTCAGCGTGTCCAGGCGGTCCTGGTACTGGCGGGTGTGGATGATCGAGTCGTAGAAATCCGGCGCGGTGTCCAGATTGTGGTTGTAGTAGTCCAGCCCGGCCGCCTTCAGCGCCTGCGCCTGGGTGCCGTCGAGCATGCCCAGGGTGGCGCAGGTCTCCAGGCCCAGCGCCTTCACCTCGCGGATCATCTCCGCCACCTTCGGGATGTCGCGGTCCTTGGGCGAGCGCCAGGCCGCGCCCATGCAGAACCGCGAGGCGCCGGCGGCCTTGGCCTGGCGCGCCTTGTCCAGCACCGCCTCGGTGCTCATCAGCTTCTGCGCTTCCACGCCGGTGGCGTAGCGCTGCGCCTGCGGGCAGTACGCGCAGTCTTCCGGGCAGCCGCCGGTCTTCACCGACAGCAGGGTGGACACCTGCACCTGTGCCGGATCGAAGTGTTCGCGGTGCACGGCGGCGGCGCGGTGCAGCAGTTCCGGGAACGGCAGATCGAACAGGGCAAGCAATTCCTGGCGTTGCCAGTCGTGTCGGACGACAGCGGACATGGGGGTTTCCTGACGGTCAGCGGCTGGGAAAGCGGGCAGTCTGGTGAGCATGCAAAGTCCTGTCAACTTCACGATGCTTGGTTTGGTTGACGGTGGCTGGCGGTGGCTGCAGCGCCGCCTGCTGCCGGAACGCTGCCTGGTCTGCGGGGAGCCTGGCGTGCCGGGCCTGGACCTGTGTGCGGCCTGTCGCGAAGGCGTGCCCTGGAATGCGGCGGCCTGCTGCCGCTGTGCGCTGCCGTTGCCGGCGCTGGATGCCGAGCAGGTCTGCGGCGTGTGCCAACGCCGGCCGCCGCCGCTGGAGCGGGTCGCCAGCGCCTGCGTGTACGCCGCGCCGGTCGATGGCCTATTGCGTCGCTTCAAGTTCCACCAGGACCTGGCGGCCGGGCGGTTGCTCGCCGCGCTGCTGCAGGCACGCTGCGCGGCGCTGCCGCGGCCGCAGGCGCTGCTGCCGGTGCCGCTGCATCCGGCGCGGCTGCGCCAGCGTGGCTACGACCAGGCGCTGGAACTGGCGCGGCCATTGGCGCGCGCGTTGGCGCTGCCGCTGTGCCTGGAGCTGCAGCGAGTGCGCGCGACCGCTGCACAATCCGAACTGGATGCCCGCGCGCGCCGGCGCAATCTGCGCGGTGCGTTCGCGGTGCCGGCGTCGGCGTCAGCGGTGCTGCCGGCGCATGTGGCGCTGGTCGACGACGTGATGACCACCGGCGCGACCCTGCACGCCGCGGCACAGGCACTGCGGCGTGCCGGCGTCGCCCGGGTCGATGCCTGGGTGGTGGCGCGGGTGCCGTGAGCGTGGCGCCTCTGTCGCGCGTGTGTGCAGGCGGCTGGGCTCAGCTGGAAGGCGCCCGGGGCGGGACGCTTTGCGTGCCGTGCAAGACAACCGGTACGCGCCGCGTTGCGCGCGTATCGGCCGACGCGCTGCAGCGGCGGTCTCCGCCAGGCGCTTGTGCCTGTGCGTATGAACGGTCGGCAGACGCACGCGGCTTTATGATCGTGACGACCTCAACGAAAGGAGCTTGCGATGCGCTGGATGGCTTTGGGTCTGTCGATGGCGCTGTGTGTCTTCGGTGCCACCGGGTGTGGAGACGGCAAGGCGCCGGACGCCGCCGATGCCAGCCCGGTCAAGGCGAAGATGGAATGGCGCCTGGTCAGCCACACACCCGCGCCCGACTATGCCCAGGCCGACTACCACGGGCAGCCGGTGTACCTGGCGCCGCAGCCGCTGCTGGTCGTCGAGAATGCGGCGACCGTGGCGCCCGCCGACAACGGCGATGGGCAGCCGGCGCTGGATCTGCGCTTTCCTGGACACGGCCAACGTCTGACCCAGGCCACCGAGCAGAATGTCGGCAAGCCGATCGCGCTGTTGGCCGACGGCCGGGTGCTGACCGTGGCCACGATCATGGCGCCGTTGCCGGGCGATAGCCTGCGGATCAGCGGGCTGCAGGACGTGCAGGAACAGCAGCGGGCATTCGCGCTGTTGACCCGCGCGCCGGCCGCGGATGCGCCAGCGCAGGACGGCAAGCGCTAGAACGTGCCGGTGCGATGAGGCGCGGCCGGATGCCGCGTCGTTCTCCGGTCCTGCGTGGGGCGAACCGCTGGCGTGGCTGGAGATGGGCGCTGCCTGGGCGTCACGATGTCGGCATTGCGCGTCGGGGCGAGCCAGCGTTTTGCGAGGCCGCGGCCGGCACGGCGCATCGCTGCTGACTCGCGACGGCCTGGCGCGAGAGTCGGCCCGTGCAGGGTCGAGTTTCAGAGCGCGCTGCGCGTGGGCGACGACAGGCCCTAGGCCGCGCGCAACGCCAGCGCCGCGGCGATGCCGGCGAAGATCGCCAGGCCGACCCAGTTGTTGTGCAGGAAGGCGCGGAAGCACGCCGCGCGTTCGCGGTGCCGGGCCATGCGGAACTCGGCGGCCACCAGCAGTGCCGCCACGCCCAGGCCGGCCCAGTACCACACGCCCAGGGTGGCGCGGTGGCCGACGAAGGCGAGCGCGACGAACATCAGCGCGTACAGCACGCCCTGGATGACCAGGTCCAGTTCGCCGAACAGGATGGCGGTGGACTTGGAGCCGGCGCGCAGGTCGTCCTCGCGATCGACCATCGCATACCAGGTGTCGTACGCGGTGGCCCACAGGATATTGACCGCGTACAGCAGCCAGCCCAGCGCCGGCACTTCGCCGCGGATCGCCGCGAACGCCATCGGGATGCCCCAGCCGAAGGCCATGCCCAGGTAGACCTGCGGCAGGTAGGTGTAGCGCTTCAGGTAGGGATAGCTGGCGGCCAGGAACAGCCCGACCACGCTCAGGCCGATGGTCAGCGCGTTCATCGTCAGCACCAGCGCGAACGCCACCAGCATCAGCACCGCGAACACCGCCAGCGCCTCGCGGCCGCTGACGGCGCCGGTGGCCAGCGGCCGGCTGCGGGTGCGCTCGACCTGCGGGTCCAGCCAGCGGTCGGCGTAGTCGTTGATCACGCAGCCGGCCGAGCGGGTCAGCCACACCCCGGCGGTGAACACGCACAGGGTCCACAGCGGCGGCACCCCATCGGCGGCCAGCCACAGCGCCCACCAGGTCGGCCACAGCAGCAGCAGCACGCCGATCGGCCGGTCGCCGCGCAGCAGCTTCCAGTACTGGCCCAGGCGCGCGCGCGGCGGCAGCGCGGCAGGCGTTTCGTAGCGTTCGTAACCCATCGCGCAAGGGTAGCAGCCGTGCCGTGTGGGCGGGCAGCACGCGATGATGCTGCGGTGGCGTGCGCTGCCGCGCCTGGGGCTGGCGATGGTGGGGCCGAGTGGGCGCCGGGCTGGCGTCCGCCGTTGCGCCGATCATGCAGGCAGACGACGCTGCGCGCGCTTTCAGCGCCGAGGGCCTGGTCGCCAGGCTTGGCGCGATGCCAGGCGCAGCGGGGTGCGGCGAGCTCAGCGGCCGGTCCGGGAAGGCGCATCGCTGGCCAGGGCGCGTGGGGGAGACGCGGCCCGCGAATGTCGTTAGAATGCGCGTCCGTTGCGCCCGTAGCTCAGCCGGATAGAGTAGTGGCTTCCGAAGCCATTGGTCGGGGGTTCGAATCCCTCCGGGCGCGCCAACTCAGTACCGCACTGCATGCCCTGCTCGCATGGCGGTTTCCGGCGACCGATCGCCGACGCCGCGTGTCTTCCCCGCTGGCCGCGATGACTGCCTCGACCCAGAAGCGCCGGAACTGGCATTGCCCGGCTGGCAGGTCGCGAGCGGAGGGCGCCGCACCGGGTTCCACCGAGCATCGGCCTGACGATCCGGTTGCTGGGCCGACAGGCGGGCCAGCGTCGCCACGCCTGCGTCTGCAACACCGCTATCGTATGCGCATGCCTGCACCCATCTTGTTGCTTCCCGTGTCCGCGCGTGTTGCCCGATATCGCAGCACGGACGCCGACACTGACGGCTTTCGCCCGCGCGCCAGGTCTGTTCCGTCGAGAAGCGCAGGGGCATGACCAGTCCGCGGACGCCCTTGCCCAAGCCTGCGGTGCGCCGGCTCGGCGCGGATGATGCGCTGGCCTATCTGCGGGTGGGCGAGGGCGCGCCGGTATTGCTGGTGCACGGGGCGCTGTGCGACTACCGCTACTGGTCGCCGCAACTGCGCGGCCTGGCCGATCGCTTCCAGCTCAGCGCACTGAGCCTGGGCCAGTACTACCCGCGGCTGCCCTCGGCGTCGCGACATGCGTTCGGCTGGCGCTGGCATGCGCAGCAGCTCGCCGCCTTCATCGCCGAGGAAGCGCGACCGGTGCATCTGGTCGGCCATTCTCGCGGCGCCGCCGTGGCCTGGCAGGCGGCGCTGCTGCGGCCGGATGCCATCGCGAGCCTGACCCTGTTCGATCCCGGCGGCCCGCAGCCGCAGGGCCTGCCAGCCGAGGTGCAGGCGGTCCGCGCGAAGGCGATCGCGCTGCTGCAGAGCGGCCAGGTCGAGGCGGGCCTGGAATGCTTCGTCGATTCGGTCAGCCAGCCCGGCGCCTGGGCGCGCAGCAGCGCGAGTTTCCGGCAGATGGTGCGCGACAACGCGCAGACCCTGGTGCCGCAGATCGGCGATGCACTCCCGGCGTACCGGCCCGAGCAGGCCGCCACCCTGGCGATGCCGGTGTTGCTGGTCGCCGGCGAACGTAGCCCGGCCCAGTACCGCGACAACGCCGCCGCGCTGGCGGCCTGGCTGCCGCAGGCGCGCCATGAGGTGCTGGCCGGGGCGTCGCACGGCATGACCTTCACCCATGCGCGCCGTTGCAACGCGTTGATCGCCGATGCGGTGGCCGCGGCCGATCGGATGCTTTGAGCCTCTGCTCACGAATACCGCGGCGTGGAACAACTTGCGCTGGACGATTATTTAGACAGGAAGCGTGACCGGCGGATTTTTATGCGCGGCAGGTCCGTTCTTATTGCGAGCGAAGAGTATGGGCAATCTTTTTGCGAGTTGCGCATTGCCTCGGTGCGCCTGTCAGAAACTGGTTATAAATCGGACGATCGCGAGCATCGATTGAAGCGTCGCGCACTGTCACGATGAGACGTCCGTTACAGGATCGAAGTATTTAAAGATGAAGCATTGACAGCCGAAAAGGCGGGAATAGATGTTCGTCGAACACGATATCGCTGCACTGCACAAGGCGACGTCGTGTTCCACGCATTTCATCAGCTGCAGTTGCTACTTACTCAATACCAGTCAGGGGATTCCGTCATGAAAATGATTCGGATGCACGGGCTCGTGCATGCTTTCGCGATCGCCGCTCTCGCGTTTTCTGCGACAGTGCTTGCGCCGGTGGCGGCAGCGCAGGCGATCGGGACATTTCCACCCATCGAAACAAGTATCTCGCTCCCGCACGACGAAGCTTCCCATCGCCAGCCCGCCGAATGGTGGTATATGACCGGTTTCCTGGACGGGACCGATCCTTCTGGGGGAAAACACTCATACGCGTACGAATTGGTGGTATTCCAGATTGTCGGCGTCGCCAATACCCCGCCGATCTACGATGCGCATTTCGCGATCTCGGATCTGGACCGCGGCGACTTTCGCTTCAAGAAGCAGGTAGTGACCGGGCCATTCACCACCTCGACCGATCGTTTCGATCTGGATGTGGCCGGCTTCCAGATGGGCGGTTCGATGGGGAGTTACTATGCCAAGGCCGCGCCTGTGGACATGGATTACGCCATCGATCTCGGCACGCAGGCGCTGCAGAAACCCACGTTGAACGGCACCAATGGCGTGGAAACCTACGGTGAATTCATCTCGCCGTATTACTCCTTCAACGTTAATGCAACCAGCGGCACGGTGTGGGATCACGGCGTGCCGGTCAAGGTCACCGGAACCTCCTGGTACGACCACGAGTGGGCCAACGGTATTCCCGGCGATGCCAAAAGCGGATGGACCTGGTTCGGCGTGTCGCTGGACGACAACAGCCAATACAACATCAGTTTCTTCATCAAGGGCGACGGCACGGTCGATCAGGCGCTCGCCGTCAAGACCGCCGACGGGCACTACACGCCGCTCGATCCCAGTGCGCTCAAGCTCCAACGGATCGGCAGCTGGACGAGTCCCAATACCGGCTACACCTATCCGGCGCAATGGAAGGTCACCTTGCCGGACGGCGCCATCACCATCACGCCGATGCTGCAGGACGCCGAGCTGTATGCGCCGGCCACGCAGAAGTTCTATTTCGAGGGTCCGGCCAAGGTGGTCGGCACCGTGGCGGGGAAATCGATCACCGGCAAGGCGTTCGCCGAAATGAATCCGTGGGGCGTGGAATGGGGTGCGCGCGTCCTGCCTTGAAGTCGTCCAATCGCATCCAGCCAGCATGACATCCGTCATCACTTTTCAGGGGATCACAATGCGTCTATCCACCAGAACGTTCAGCCGCTTCCGCGGCTGGCTCGCCGCTGCCATGGTCATCGCGTGCGGCTTCTCGTCCGCACCCGCGGCCGCGCAGGTGTTCGAAGAGCCTGCACCGATACAATTGCCGCGCGACGAAGGTCCGCACCACAGCCAGTTGGAATGGTGGTATTTCGTCGGCCACCTGTATGGCGTGGACCCGAGCGGTGCCAAGCGCGAGTTCGGTTACGAAGTCACCGTGTTCCAGTTGTGGCCGATCGGCTCCGGACCTGCCACCTACTCCTGGCACTTCGCGGTGACCGACGTCAACAACAAGCTGCACAAGGTGGAAGAGCGCGTCGTCACCGAGCAGATTCCCGATCGGAAGGGATCGTTCGATTTCACCAACAAGGACTGGTCGATCAGCGGTTCGCAGCAGAATTACACGATCAAGGGCGCCCTCGGCGATGGACGCTTCGCCATCGACCTCAAGACCAGCAGCGACTTGCCGTTCGTGCTGCATAACGGCAATGGCGTGGTGGACTACCGGCCCATCGCCAAGACCTCCGCCTACTACTCGTCCACGGCGCTGGATACCGAAGGCACGGTCTACGACAACGGCGTGCCGATCAAGATCATCGGCACGTCGTGGCAGGATCGCCAGTGGTTCGTGAAGGGCATGGCGTCGGACGAAAACGGCTCGTTCTTCGGCGGCGGCTGGAACTGGTTCGCCATCCAGATGGATAACGACACCCAGTACATGCTGTATTACCTGCAGGATCCCAACACCGGCGCCATCACCAACAAGTTCGGCACGCGCGTGTCCAAGGGCGTGGCGACCCCGGTGTCCGGCGACCAGATGGACCTGCAGCGGCTGGCGACCTGGACGAGTCCGAACTCCGGCTACACCTACGAGTCGAAGTGGAACGTGATCCTGCCGGAAGGCAACCTGCTCATCACGCCGCTGGTCGACGACCAGGAGATGCTCTGGACCGGGCACCGCACGTATTGGGAAGGCGCGTCGCAAGTGGTCGGCACCCTCAACGGCGCCGCCGTGACCGGCCGCAGCTACGTCGAAGTCAATCCGTGGCGGCAGCCCTACACCTCGCTGCCCTGATCGACCCGACGCATTGCCGTGGTTGTGTTCCAGGCGGAGAAATCCGCCTGGAACATCTGTATCTGAGGGGGCTGTGGCCCTCAGTAGCCGTGGCATCGTGCCGAGCGGCGATGGCCGGCGCTCAGTGGACCGATTGCGCGACCGCCAGTCCTGAACGATGCGGCGGAAGCAAGTGTAAAAAAGCGTCCCAGGCGATCGACATCCGGGCGCGCATGCGCGATGCCGCCGATCACCTGTCCGCAAGGCGTGCCCACGCCAGGTCGTGCGGCGAATTGGGCAGACATCCGCCGTACCCAGCCGGCAGCGATGCAACCGTGTCCCGGATGCCTTACGCGCTGCGGGCCACCGGCGCCTGTGCGGGCTCGCCCCGGTCCAACTGCCGGTAAGCGATGGCCTCGGTCAGGTGCGCGGTGGCGATGCGCTCGCTTGCGTCCAGGTCGGCGATGGTGCGGGCTACGCGCAGGATCCGATGCAACGAACGCGCCGACAGCCGCAGACGTTCGATGGCCTGTTCCAGCAGCGCCTCGTCGCGTGGCTGCAGGCGGCAGTCGCGCAGGGTTTCGCTGTGGCCGAGCTGGCCGTTGGGCCGGCCGGCACGCGCCTGCTGGCGTTGCCGGGCCAGCTCCACGCGCTCGCGCACGACGGCGCTGGCTTCGCCGGGCGTCGCATCGGCGCGCAGCGCCTGTGGCGGGAGTCGTGGCACTTCCACGTGCAGGTCGATGCGGTCCAGCAGCGGGCCGGAGATGCGCGCGCGGTAGCGCCGCACCGCGTCCTCGCTGCAGCGGCAGCGGCCGCTGGGGTCGCCGGCCCAGCCGCAGGGGCAGGGATTCATCGCCGCCACCAACTGGAAGCGCGCGGGAAACTCGGCGGTGCGCGCCGCGCGCGACACGGTCACCTGGCCCGACTCCAGCGGCTCGCGCAGCACTTCCAGCGCATGCCGGTTCCACTCCGGCAGTTCGTCCAGGAACAACACGCCGTGGTGCGCCAGCGAGATCTCGCCCGGACGCGGATGGGTGCCGCCGCCGACCAGCGACACCGCACTGGCGGTGTGGTGCGGTGCGCGGTACGGGCGTTGCCGCCAGCGCGACGGATCCACGCCGCGGCCGCTGACCGAGGCGATGGCCGCGCTCTCCAGCGCCTCGGCCTCGCTGGCCTCGGGCAGGATCCCGGGCAGGCGCGAGGCCAGCAGGGTCTTGCCGCAGCCCGGGCTGCCGATCAGCAGCAGGTGGTGATGCCCGGCCGCGGCGATCTCCAGGGCGCGCCGCGCCTGCGCCTGGCCGCGCACGTCGCTCAGGTCGGGAAAGGGTGCGGCGACCGCGGGCGGCGCCGTTGCGGCGGGCAGGGTCTTGCTGCCGTTGAGCAGCGCGCAGACCTCCAGCAGGGTGCGCGCGGTGAAGGCCTGCACGTGTTGCGCCAGTGCGGCCTCGGCGCCGTTGTCGGCCGGGACGATCAGGGTGCGGCCGGCCTGGGCGGCGGCCAGCGCGGCCGGCAGGACACCGTCGACCGGGCGCAGTTCGCCGGTCAGGGCCAGTTCGCCGAGGAATTCGTACTGGCCGAGCACCTGCGGGTCGAGCTGGCCAGCGGCGGCGAGGATGCCCAGCGCGATCGGCAGGTCGAAGCGGCCGCCCTCCTTGGGCAGGTCGGCCGGGGCCAGGTTGACGGTGATCCGACGTGCGGGGAATTCGTACTGCGCGCAGAGCAGGGCGGCGCGCACGCGATCGCGCGACTCGCGCACCGCCGCCTCGGGCAGGCCGACGATCTGCGTGGCCGGCAGGCCGCCGGACAGATGGACTTCGACCCGAACCGGAGGCGCTAGCACCCCCGCGCGGGCACGGCTGTGCACCAGCGCCAGGCTCATGGTGGCGGGTGGATCAGGCGTTGGCGCTGGGCGTCTGGCCGCTGCGCGCCGCTTCCAGCGCGGCGACGCTGCGCTCCAGCGCTTCGAGCTTCTCGCGCGTGCGCAGCAGCACTGCGCGCTGCACTTCGAACTCCTCGCGGGTGACCAGGTCGAGCTTGCCCAGCCCGGCCTGCAGCGCGCTCTTGAAGGTGCTCTGCAGTTCGTCGCGGGATTGGCGCAGGCCCGGCGGCACCAGGTCGCTGAGGCGGCGGGCGAGGTCGTCGAGATGGTTGAGGTCGATCATGGCTGTGCTCCGGCAGGTGGCGTCAGAGTGCGGCACCGGAAAGGTCGGGACCATCGGGATCGGACGCGGCGCGCTGTCGGAAAATTCCGGCGTTGGGGGCGCGCGATCATTGAACCCGACGGCCGCCGATCGCGCAACCGCGCTATCCTGAGGCCATTGTGATTGGAGAACGCCGCATGAAGATGATCATGGCCGTGATCAAGCCGTTCAAGCTCGACGACGTGCGCGAAGCGCTCGCCGCGCAGGGCGTGGCCGGCATCACTGTCACCGAGGTCAAGGGCTTCGGCCGGCAGAAGGGCCACACCGAGCTGTACCGCGGCGCCGAGTACGTGGTCGATTTCCTGCCGAAGGTGAAGCTGGAAGTGGCGGTCAGCGAAGACCAGGTCGAGCGCGTGGTCGAGGCCATCGTCAAGGCCGCCGCCACCGGCAAGATCGGCGACGGCAAGGTGTTCGTCTACGACCTGGGCACCGTGGTGCGGATCCGCACCGGCGAACTGGATGCCGACGCGCTGTAGTGCGCTATGCGGTTCTTCGATCCGGCGCCCCCGCGCGTCGGCGCTGACATGTTCGTGTTCCGTCCGTGTGGGAATCAACTGTCATGCCGCCGCGACACGCGAGGTGGCGCGCTTTCCGATGGCGTAATGCGTCGTGACTGAAGTCCCCCCCGCAGCGCACCCGGCGAGTTCGCCGCAAGCCCTGCGGGAGTCGACTGTGATGCAACCGCGCCAAGCGAAGCCGAAAGCCGACTGGCACTCTCCGTCGTCGGGACTGAAGTCCCTCCTACAGTGCAGTCTTCCGACAAGGCTGGTGCCGCACCTGTGGGAGTCAGCTGTCGCACCCCTGCGATGCCAGGAGGAGCGTACGGGGCGTGATCGCGTGCGATGGCATTGAGCCAGCGCAGGAACGTGTGCATGCAGGCCACGATGGCGACTTTGGCTGGTTTGCCGGCCGCGCGGCGGGTCGGCAGCGGTATCGGCGCACGCCCGAATGCGCGCGCCGATGCCGGCGGCGGCGATCAGCCGCCCAGCGCCTCGGCCACGAACGGCGGCAGCACCTGGGTGCCGGTGTGCAGGTGCGCGCTGTAGTAGCGGGTGGCGAACGGCTTGGCCGCGGCGTCGTTCTGGCGGAAGTCGAAACCGCCCTGCTTGCGCGCCATGGTCACGCTCCACCAGCCGGTCGGGTAGCACGGCTGCGGGAACGGCACGGTGTGGAAGCTGGCGAAGCCGACCTTGCCCATCTCCGCGCGCATTTCCTTGATCAGGTCCAGCAGCGCCAGTGGCGATTCGGACTGCTGCACCAGGATGCCGTCGTCCTTCAGCGCCTTGAAGCAGCTCTCGTAGAAGGCCTTGTTGAACAGGCCTTCGGCCGGGCCGACCGGGTCGGTGGAGTCGACGATGACGATGTCCACGCTGCCGGCCGGGCAGTTGGCCATGTAGGCCACGCCGTCGTCGAACAGCAACTCGGCGCGCGGGTCGCCGTTGGATTCGCACAGCTCCGGGAAGTACTTCTCGGCCATGCGCGTGACCTGCTCGTCGATGTCGCACTGGGTGGCGCTTTCCACGCCCGGGTGCTTGAGCACTTCGCGCAGGGTGCCGCAGTCGCCGCCGCCGATGATCACCACGCGCTTGGGCGCGGCGTGGGTGAACAGCGCCGGGTGGCTGATCATCTCGTGGTAGAAGAAGTTGTCGCGCGTGGTCAGCATCACCGCGCCGTCGATCACCATCAGCTTGCCCCAGTCGGTGGTGTCGTAGATCTCGATCTTCTGGAACGGCGACTGCACCTCGTCCAGCTTGCCGGTGATGCGGTAGCCGATGGCCGAGCCGGTGGGCTGGAAGTGTTCGATGTACCAGTTGTCGTTGACGCTCATGCAGATGTCCTAGGAAAGCAAGAAATGAAGCGGCGATTCCTTCTCCCACCGGGAGAAGGTGGCGCGAAGCGCCGGATGAGGGTCGGGCGCAGCCTCGTGCAGCCAAGCCACGCGACGCTGTTACCACACTCTCGCCGGATGAGGCTCGTGCGCAGCCTCGCGCAGCCAGGCCACGCGGGACTGTGACCGCGCCCTCTCCGGATGAGGGCGAGGCGCAGGCCACGCCAGGCGCCCGCGAACCCGGCCCGGCTCCACCAGGAGCCGAGGGCGTCGGAACGGCGCGGATTGTAACGGACCCCACGCGTAGCAGGGGTTACAATCCACGCCCTTTTTCCGTCAGCCGAGCCGCCACGATGAGCGATTGGTCCCTCGACCAAGCCCGCAAGACCTACTCGATCCCGCACTGGGCCGACGGGTACTTCGACGTGGACGCGGCCGGCCGGGTGGTGGTGCGGCCCCAGGGCGCCGACGGCGTGGCGATCGCGCTGCCGGAGGTGGTGGACGCCGCGCGCGCGGCCGGGGCCAAGCTGCCGATGCTGGTGCGCTTCCCGGACATCCTCGGCGAGCGCCTGGGCAAGCTGCAGAGCGCCTTCGCCCAGGCCCAGGCGGACTGGGACTACACCGGCGGCTACACCGCGGTGTACCCGATCAAGGTCAACCAGCATCGCGGCGTGGCCGGCACCCTGGCCAGCCACCAGGGCGAGGGCTTCGGCCTGGAGGCGGGCAGCAAGCCGGAACTGATGGCGGTGCTGGCGCTGTCGCGGCAGGGCGGGCTGATCGTGTGCAACGGCTACAAGGACCGCGAATACATCCGCCTGGCGCTGATCGGGCGCAAGCTCGGCCTGCAGACCTTCATCGTCATCGAGAAGCCGTCGGAGCTGAAGCTGGTGCTGGAGGAAGCGCGCGCGCTGGACGTGAAGCCGGGCCTGGGCGTGCGCATGCGCCTGGCCTCGCTGGGTGCCGGCAAGTGGCAGAACAGCGGCGGCGACAAGGCCAAGTTCGGGCTGTCGCCGCGGCAGGTGCTGGACCTGTGGAAGACCCTGCGCGACACCGAGTACGCCGAGTACGCCGACGCGCTGAACCTGCTGCACTTCCACATGGGCTCGCAGATCTCCAACGTGCGCGACATCGCCAACGGCATGCGCGAGGCCACCCGCTATTTCGTCGAACTGTCCAAGCTGGGCGCCAAGATCAGCCACGTCGACGTCGGCGGCGGCCTGGGCATCGATTACGAAGGCACCCGCTCGCGCAGCTACTGCTCGATCAACTACGGCCTGCACTCCTACGCCAGCAACATCGTGCAGCCGCTGGCCAGCGCCTGTGAGGAGCACGGCCTGGCGCCGCCGCGCATCGTCACCGAGTGCGGGCGCGCGATGACCGCGCACCATGCGGTGCTGATCGCCAATGTGTCGGAGGTGGAGCAGGCGCCGGAAGGCCGCGTGCCGGACGCGCACGACGACGAGCCGGCGGCGATCCGTCACCTGCGCGAGATCCATGCCGAGTTGGACCAGCGCCCGGCGGTGGAACTGTTCCAGGAGGCGCAGCATTTCCACGCCGAAGGCCTCAGCGGCTACGCCCTGGGCCAGATCGACCTGACCCATCGCGCGCGCATCGACGACCTGTTCTATGCCATCGCCCACGGCGTGCGCGCGCGGCTGAGCCACGAGGAAAAGAGCCACCGCCCGGTGCTGGACGAGCTCAACGAGCGCCTGGTCGACAAGTACTTCGTCAACTTCAGCGTGTTCGAATCGATTCCCGACGTATGGGCGATCGACCAGGTGTTCCCGATCGTGCCGATCGAGCGCCTGAACGAGGCACCGGCGCGGCGCGGCGTGGTCTGCGACATGACCTGCGATTCCGACGGCATGGTCAAGACCTACGTCGAGAACGAAAGCCTGGACAGCTCGCTGCCGTTGCACGCGCTGCGCCCGGGCGAGAGCTACCGCATCGGCTTCTTCCTGGTCGGCGCGTATCAGGAGATCCTCGGCGACATCCACAACCTGTTCGGCGACACCGATGCGGTGGAAGTGGCGGTGGAGGGCGACGGCTACCGTATCGCCCAGCAGCGCCGCGGCGACACCACCGACGTGATGCTGGACTATGTCGGCTACCGCCTGGACGACCTGCGCGCCGCCTACGCCGAACGCGTGGCCGCCGCGCAGCTGCCGGCCGCGCAGGCGACGGAACTGGCCGACGCGCTCGAGGCCGGTCTGACCGGCTACACCTACCTGTCGGACGAACCGCTGGGCTGACAGCGCGATCCGCTCAAGCCCCTCTCCCCCCGGGAGAGGGGTTGGGGTGAGGGTACGTCCGCGCACGCGAGCATGGGGTTGGTCGCATAGCGCAGCGGCTGCGTTTCTAGGCGCGATGCGATCGTGCGGACGCCCGTGGACGGCCGCGGCCGCAACCGCCAACGCAGCCAGTAAGCTGCGCGCTCCCCACCGCCGCCTTCCTACGATGCGCTATCCCGGTCTCGACCTGCTGCGCGCCATCGCCATCGTCTGGGTGATGCTGTTCCATTCCTTCGTGGTCGGTGGGCTGGGGCCGGACTGGCAGTGGCTGTCGCGCTACGGCTGGATGGGCGTGGACCTGTTCTTCGTGCTCAGCGGCTTTTTGATCGGCGGCCAGGTGCTGGCGCCGCTGGCCCGTGGCGAGCGGCTGCACTACGGCCAGTTCTACCGCCGCCGGGCCTACCGCATCCTGCCGGCGTACGCGGTGGTGCTGGCGCTGTACCTGGCCTGGCCCGGTTTCCGCGAAGCGCCCGGGATCGCGCCGTGGTGGCTGTTCGCCAGTTTCACCCTCAACCTGGGCATCGACTACGCCAACCAGCAGGCGTTCTCGCATGCCTGGTCGCTGTGCGTGGAAGAGCATTTCTACCTGGTGTTCCCGCTGCTGGCGGCGTGGATGCTGCGGCGGCCGTCGGCGCCGCGTTTCGTGGCGCTGTGCGTGGTCGTGGTGCTGGCCGGCGTCGCCCTGCGCAGCGCCATCTGGCTGCACGACAGCGCGCTGGATCGCATCGGCGCCGGACTGCAGCGCAACTGGTTCATCGAGGATCTCTACTACCCCACCTGGAACCGCCTGGACGGCCTGCTGGCCGGCGTGGCGCTGGCGGTGCTGAAGACCTTCCGGCCGCAACACTGGCAACGGCTGCAGCGCCACGCCAACGCCCTGGCGCTTGCCGGCATCGTGGTCTGCGCGCTGGCGATGTGGCTGTCCCGCGACCGCACCGGCCTGCTCGGCAACGCGATCGGCTGGCCGGTGCTGTCGTTGGGGCTGGCGCTGCTGGTCGGCGCCGGCGCCTCCACGCAGGGATGGCTGGGGCGTTGTCGGGTGCCGGGTGCGGCCTGGCTGGCCGCGGTGTCCTACAGCCTGTACCTGAGCCACAAGGCCGCGTTCCATCTGACCCAGGCGTGGTTCGGTGCGCAACTGGACGGGCGTGGGCCGCTCGCCTTCGCTGCCTATGCCGGCGTGGCGCTGCTGTTCGCGGCCGTCCTGCACTACGCAGTGGAGCAGCCGTTCCTGCGCCTGCGCGAGCGGCGCAGCGCGCCGGTCGCGGCGGCGGCGCGTGGCTGAACGCACGGTGGCCGACCCGTGCGGCACACCCCTGTAGCGCCGCGGTGGATCGTGCTAGCGTGCGCGCCTTCATGGACGAATAGGGGAATGCAATGCCGACGATCACACGCCGTGGCTGGGTCCTGCTGCTTAGCTGCGGACTGGCCGCCGCCGGCCAGAGCGCCGCACAGGTGCGCACGTCGCCAACCGTGGACAGCACGCCGAAGATCCGCCAGACCTCGCCCAGCCTGCCGTTCGACAAGGCGGCAGCCGAGGCCGCGCTGGCCAAGGGCCATGCGACCATCACCGGCGTGGCCTGTGCCTATCACGACAAAGGCATGTATCTGGCCGACAACCGCAAGGTCATGCTGTTCCCGGCAACCCCGTACTTCGAACAATGGGTCGCCCTGCGCAAGAAGTCGGACCGCAGCAAGGAAGCGGTGACCATGTCCGATCAGGCCTACAACACCCGGGTGGAAACCCAGACCGACGGCAAGGGCGCGTTCCAGTTCACCGACATGCTGCCAGGCCGTTACATCCTGGCCATGCAGTTCGAGTTCAACCAGGCCAAGTCGCGCGATGTGTATGTGGGCAGCAGCTACGGCGATGCCGCCCAGGTGGACCATTACGAGCGCCAGGACTACACGGTTGCGCGCAACGACGAGATGTTCAGGGACGTGGAAATCAAGAGCGACGACAGCGTCGTCAAGACCTCGATCAGCAGCGGCGGCGGACTGATCGGCAAGATGTTGCCCTGCAAGTAATCCCGGTACTGCTGCAGGCGCTGCCGTTGGGTGTGGCGCGCGGTGGCAGGTCGCGCGCCACACCATCGGCGCGGCGTGTCATGCCGCCGTCGCTCGCCCATCCCCGACCAGCGCCGCATGCGCCGCCTGCAGGCGCTGTTGCAGGATCTCCGCCAGCCGCGCCACCGCCGGTGGCGGCACGGCGACCGCGCGATGCAGGCCCAGCCCCAGCGCCGGCAGCGTCGGCAGGCCGCCGGCGCCGGGCGGGAGCAGGGCCAGTCCGGCCGGCACCCCGGCCGGCGTGCGCAGGGTGATGCCCAATCCGGCGCGCACCGCGGCCCACACGCCGCCGAGGCTGGCGCTGGTGAAGGCGATGCGCCACGGGATGCCGGCACGGTCCAGTGCGGTGGTCGCGGCCGTGCGCAGCAGGCAGGGTGCTTCCAGCATCACCAGCGGCAGCGGCGCTTCACCGCTCCAGCTGGCGGTCGCGGGCAGGCTGCTGCGCTCGGCGGCGGCGATCCAGCGCAACGGCCACGCGGCTTGCGCTTGCCGATGCGCCGAGGCCGCGCCGGACTCCCAGGCCAGCGCCAGATCCAGTTGTCCGGCCTCCACCCGCGCCAGCAGTTCCTGGTGGCGGGCGATGCGTGCTTCGATCCGCACCTGCGGGTGGGCACGGGCGAAGCGCCCGAGCACGTCCGGCAGCATGTGCTCGCCGAAATCCTCCTGCAGGCCCAACCGCACCCAGCCTTGCAGCGCCGTGTCCTGCAGCGCCACGACCGCTTCGTCGTTGAGCTCGAGCAGCCGCCGCGCGTAACCCAGCAGCGCTTCGCCGGCCTCGGTCAGGGCCAGGCCGCGGCCCTGGCGACGCAGCACCGGTTGCCCGGCCTGCTCCTCCAGCTTCTTCAGCTGCGCGCTGATCGCCGAGGTGGAGCGCCCGCGGCGGTCGGCCGCCCTCGCGAAGCTGCCCAGTTCCACGCCGGCGACGAAGCTGCGCAGTGCATCGAGGTCGAAAGTCACGGGGCGCATCGGTCGATCCTGTTTTTCCGAATGGTCGGTTCGATATTTTCCGATTTTTCGGAAGGTCTTGCGCGACTAGGCTGTGCCCGTTCCCACTGCGAGACCTCCGATGTCCGACCCTGTTACGCCGTTTCCTTCCCCGCAGGCCGCGTTCGGCGACATCGCGCCGGCCTTCGCCCGCCTCACCGACGAGGTGTTGTTCGCCGAGATGTGGCAGCGCCCCGGGCTGTCGCCACGCGAACGCAGCCTGGTCACCGTGGCGGCGCTGGTGGCGCTGTCCCGCCTGGAGCAGTTGCCGCTGCACCTGGCCCGCGCGCTGGACAACGGCCTGGACCGCGACACCCTGGCCGAAGCCATCACCCACCTGGCGTTCTACGCCGGTTGGCCGTGCGCGGCGTCCGCACTGCCGTTGCTGCGCACAGCCGCGGCGGCGGCGCCGGCCATGACGGAGACGCGCTGATGCCGTACGCCCGCATCTCGCTGCTGCGCGGCCACGCGCCCGCCTACCTGCGCGCGCTGTCGGCCAGCCTCTACCAGGCCATGCACGAGGCCTTCGAGGTGCCCGCCGGCGACTGCTTCCAGGTCATCCATCAGCACGACCCGGACGAACTGGTGTTCGACCGCCATTACCTGGGCGGGCCGCGCTCGGATGGCTTCGTGCTGATCGCCATCACCGCCGGCCGCGAACGCAGCGCCGCCTGCAAGCAGGCGTTCTACCGGCGCCTGGTCGAGTTGCTGGCGATCGCGCCGGGGATCGCGCCGGAGGACGTGATGGTCAACATCGTCACCACCGCGGCGCAGGACTGGTCCTTCGGCGGCGGCCGCGCCGGCATCACGGCCAGCGGAGCGCCGGCATGATCGCCATGCAGTACAGCATCGCGTTGCCGGCGGACTACGACATGGCCATCATCCGCCGCCGCATCGCCGACAAGGGGCCGCTGCTCGACACGCTGCCGGGGCTGCAGTTCAAGGCCTACCTGGTCGCCGATCGCACCGATCCGCTCCTGCCCGGCCGGCAGAACCTGTATGCGCCGTTCTACCTGTGGCGCGATGCCGCGGCGATGCATGCCTTCCTCGCCGGGCCCGCGTTCGCCGCGCTGTGCGACGCCTTCGGCCGCCCGGCGGTGCAGACGTGGATGGTCGGCACGGCATGGTCGTCCGCGGCGCTGCGCACGGCGCGCTACGCCACGCGCGTGCTTCAGGCAGCTTCGCCTGCCTTGGGGAACGACCCCGCCGACGCGCACGCGCCCGACGAACGCGTGCTGGCCACGGTGAGCGGTTATGAACCGCAGGGATGGACACTCCTGCATTTCCGCCTGTGGCGCGAACTGCCGCCGGCAGACGACGAGGCACAGCGCTATGCCGTGCATCACCTCAGCGCACCCGGCGCGATCGGCGCAGCCGGGTGAGCCAGCTGGGTCGCACGCTCAGTACATGTTCTTCTTGTAATCGGCCTGCAGCCCCGTGCGGACCACGCCGGGCACCGAGACCGCCGCGCGCATCAGCGCGGCCTGGGCACCACGCGCGCCGCTGAGCCTGACGTGGTCGCGGAAGATCGCCGGCGGATCCAGGTCGTGTGCGATGGCGGCGGGCGGCCAACGGTCGAAGCGACCCAGCGCCGGGCTGTGCGTGTCTTCGAGGAGCGCCGGCAGCACCCGTACCGCCAGATGCGGAACGCGTCCATCGACGGCGAGCGCGTTGCGGATCGCCTCATCGGTGCTGGGGCGGGCGAGACCTTCGATGCGCACGCAGCGCGCGCTGCCGGGGCGTAGCGCCAGCAGCGCGATTTGCGGCCGCGCCAGCAGGTTGCCGAGGCTGTCGACGCGGCGGTTGCCCGGCCGGTCGGCAAACCACCAGGCGTCGCGGTGGGCTTGCAGCAAGGCCCCGGCGCGATCGCCGCGCGGACTGACATCGACGCGGCCCTCGGCATCGGCAGTTGCCAGGATCAGCAGCCGGCAGCTGGCGAGCAATCCCTCCGGCGTTTCCGCCGGCGTGGCGCCGGTCTGCGCCTCGGCGTGCCACCAGTCGGCGCGGAGCAGGGCCTTGGCGCAGTGCAGATAGCATTCCTCGACCGCGACGAACACGCGCGTGCCGTCGTCGCCGGCGATGCGGCCATTGATCCGCAGGGTCTCGCCCAGGCCGGGCACCAGGAACAGCGAGCCGAAGCCGGCGCCGACATGCGCGTGGGCCGCATCCAGCGCCTGCAGCGGGATCGACAGCAAATGCGGAGTGTCGCCGCGCGCGAAGCCTGGCGCGCCGCTGCCCGCGCTCAGCGCCAGGCGCTGGCTGGCGACGCCGGCGAACAGCAAGGGACTGGCGGCCAGCCAACGCAACGCGTGCGCGTCCAGGTGGTCGATCACCTTCAGGTCGCGCGGACCGGGCAGGCGGCCCACGCAGTCCTGCAGCTGCGCCGCGTCGGTGACGAAGTCGGTCATCGTGGCGTCTCCCGCAAAGGGAAGGCGACGTGGTCGAGCAAAGAGGGAGAGAGCATCGCAAGGCACTCCTGTGAACGAGGGAGGCTTGCGCAAAGGCTGGCGACGCCTGGAACCGTACCACACACGCGGCGGACGCCGCTTCGGACGACTGCGCGGCCCGCCTTGGCCGCATGACGCCGTTACAACCGCAGTTCGAACCCGAGATAGGCCGAACGCCCGGGTGCTGGCGAGAACATCGGCTGGTCGTTGCCGCCCCAGAAGAAGTTGTCGTACCAGACGTAGGCGTAGCGGCTGTCGGTGAGGTTCTTCACCTGCAGGTCGAGGCTGGTGCGCGGGCCGAGCTGGTAGCGCACGCTGGCGTCGACCACGCGGAAGCCGCCGTACTTGCCCTGCGCATTACGCTCGTCGATGTAGTAGTCGCCCTGTGCGCGCGCCTGCAGCCCGAACTTCCAGCGTGCGTTGGGCCGGTAGTCGACGCCGGCGTTGCTGATGTAGCGCGGTGTGGAGAACACCTCGCGTCCGCGCAGCGGTTCGCCGGTCGCGGTGAAGGCGCTGACCACCTTGGCTTCCTGGATCGCGTGCGACAGCCACAGCGTCCAGCGCTCGCCCAGTTGCGAGCTCAGTTGCAGGTCCACGCCTTGCCGGCGGGTCTGGCCAAGCCCGACCGTGGTGCCGGTGCTGGGCATGTTGGCCACCTCGTCGGTGGCATCCTGACGCCAGACCGCCACGCGCGCCTCGGTGCCGGCGACCGGCTGCAGCTTCAGGCCCAGCTCCTTGCCGGTATTGATCGAGGGCCGGAATGCGCTTTGCCCGGGCGTCAGGTAGGCCGGGGCGGTGGAGCCGGTGAGGATCTGGAAGGTGCGGCCCCAGTTGGCATACACACTCAGTTGCGGGGTCAGCGCATAGATCACGCTGAGCTTGGGCTGGTCGATCCAGCCATAGCGCTGCAGTGGCGCATGGATACCGCCGGGCAGCGCGGTGTCGCCGGAGAAGCGGTCGACGCGGTACGCGGGGACGATCTTCAGCGCATCGCTCGGTTGGATCACCGCCTGCAGGTACAGACCGAGATTGTCCAGGCTGTAGCGGTCGTCGTTCTGCACGCGTGCCGGGGCGCGATCGAAATCGGTCGGCACGCTGTACGCGTAGCGCGCGCGTCGGTAGCGGTTGTCCTGGTGCTCGGCGTTGAGGCCTGCTTCCACGCTCAGCAGGTCGCTGGCCTGCCAGGTGACGGTGCTGAGCAGCCCGGTCTGGGTTTCGTCCCACTGCCGGCGCTGGCGCGGTGCGTTGCCCAGCGGGTAGCTGGTGAAGGTGACCCGGCGGTCGTCCTGGTAGCGGTTGAGGTACAGCGTGTTGCGCAGCTGCAGGCCGTCGCCGAGCCTGAAGTCGGCGTGCACGCTGGCCTGGCGCATGTCGCGGTCGTCGCCGTCGTTGGCGTTCTTCGGCGGCGACTGTTCGCGGTCCTGGGCCAGTTCGGTGGCAGTGAGGAAGCCCGGTTCGTCGGCCTCGTGGTGGTAGACGCGGGTGATCAGGCCGATGCGTGCGGCATCGTCCTCCTCGCCGTAGAACCACTTGCCGCCGAGGGTGTACTTGCGCGAGCTGTCGTGCGCACGATAGCCGTGCGCGGCCTGCACGCCGACGAAGTAGTTCTGCGCAAGGCCATCGGCCTCATGGCCGGCGGCATACTGCAGTTCGCGCGTGGCGAAGCTGCCGCCACTCAGCCGCAGGTCCTGGTAGTTGCCGCCCTGGCGGGTGGCGATGTTGAAATTGCCGCCGATGTTGTGCAGGCCGTAGCGCGGGTCGTTGGTGCCGCGCACCACTTCGATGTAGGCGATCTCCAGCGGGAAGATCATGTCGATGAAGCGCTGGTTGCCGCTGTTGACGTTGCTCGGCACGCCGTCGATCAGCACCTTGATGCCGTTGAGGTAGCCCTCGCCGTTGAAGGCGCGGAAGGTGACCTTGCCGGACTCGGCGCCCTGCCGGGTTTCGGTGAGTTGCATGCCGGGCATCTGCCCGAGCAGCTCCCAGCTGTTCATGACGTTCTTGTCGCCGATCTGCTCGCTGCCGAGCACGTCGACCGAGCTGAGGATGTTGCGCGTGGACAGCGAAGCGGCGCTATGGCGCCGCGCTTCCACGGTGCCGAGGGTGGTGGTGGTGTCGGTGGTCGTCTGCGCGGCGCCGTCGCCGGCCGCGAGTCCAGCCAGCACGGCGAGGGCACGGGAATCGATCTTCATGGTGTCTGCGAAAGAAAGTGGAGTGGAAGCTGGCGGCAGCGGCGCGGCTGCAGGCGAGCGGGTGGTGCACGGTCCGATCCACGAACGCGACTCCACAAAAGTGATGTTATATCATTTCGTTAAGGGTTGTCGGAATCGCCGTGTGGCGATGCCACAAGTGCTGCCTTCGCCATGCAGGCTGCCGAGGGCCTTCGCCACGATGGCGGGAGAAGTTGGAGGTGTCGTGGGGCCGCGCGTGGCGGCCCCGCGGCCGTTCAGGCCGGTTGCCGTGCGACCTGGAAGCCGGCGAAGGACTGCGTCACCGGCATGATTTCCAGCCGATTGATGTTCAGATGCGGCGGCAGCGTCGCCACCCAGAAGATCTGTTCGGCGATGTCCTCGGCGGTCATCGGCTGCGCGCCCTGGTAGAGCGTGTCCGAGGCCTTCTGGTCGCCATGGGTACGGACCAGGGTGAACTCGGTCTCGGCCATGCCCGGTTCGATCGCGGTCACGCGCACGCCGGTGCCGTGCAGGTCCGAGCGCAGGCCCAGCGAGAACTGGCTGACGAAGGCCTTGGTGCCGCCGTAGGTGTTGCCGCCGGGGTAGGGGTACAGCGCGGCGACGGAACTGATGTTGATGATCGCGCCGCGGCGCTGGATCAGCATCGGCAGCAGGCGATGGGTCAGCGTCACCAGCGCGGTGATGTTGGTGTCGATCATCGTGCGCCAGTCGTCCAGTTGCGCGGCCTGCGCCGGCGCGGTGCCCTGCGCCAGGCCGGCGTTGTTGACCAGCAGGTCGATGCCGCGAAAGGCTTCGGGCAGTGCCGCCAGCATCGCGTCCAGGGCGTCGGCATCGCGGATGTCGAAGGCGGCGATGTGCACGCGCTCGGCGCCGAAGGCGTCCAGCAGCGGCTGCAGGCGCTCGGCGCGGCGGCCGGTGGCGATCACGCGCCAGCCGGCATCGACGAAGCGGCGCACGGCGGCAGCGCCGAAACCGGAGGTGGCGCCGGTGATCAGGGCAGTCTGAGTCATGGTGGGGCCGGGAATGGGGAGTGGGGAATCGGGAATGGTAAAAGCAAAACGCGGTCGCGGGCGTCGACGGCGGCGTATGCCTGCGAGGGAAGTCAGCTTGGATGATTGATTGCGGCCAGTTCCAGCGCGACAGCTGCAGATCCCAAGCGCCGTGATGCGCCTTACTTGTCGCAGGGAACGGGGCAGCGCTCGCTTCCCCTCTTCCCCTATTGCTTCCGGCCTTACTGCGCCTGGCCCGCAGTCGCCAGCAGGTCCCTGCCATCGAACGACAGCGTCATCACAGGACCGGCACGGCCCAATATCAGTGGTGACGACGCATGCACCGCAAAGGTGAAAGCGGCACGGAAACCGCTCCTCCCATTCCCGAATCCCGATTCCCCAATCCCGGCTTCACTGCGCCTTACCCGCAGTCGCCAGCAGGCCGCTGCCATCGAACGACAGCGTCATCTCAGGACCGGCGCGGCCCAATATCGGTGATGACGACGCACGCACGCGAAGGTGAGAGCGGCACGGAACCCGCTCCTCCCATTCCCGACTCCCGAATCCCGGCCTCACTGCGCCTTGATCGCGATCGCCGACAGCCCGCTGCCGTTCAACTTCTGCTTGGCCTCGGCCAGTTCGCTGGCGGTGCCGTAGGGTCCCATGCGCACGCGGTAGACGGTCTTGCCGCTGATCTGCGCCGATTCCACGCGTGCCGACAGGCCCAGCATCGCCAGCTTGGCCTTGGTCGACTCGGCGTCGCCGGAGGCGCCGAACGAGCCGGCCTGCAGGATGTAGCGTGCGTTGTCGGGCGCCGCGGCCGCGGTTGCGGCCGCCGCCGCTGGGGCGGTGGTCGTGGCCGGCGTTGCGGTGGCGGTCGCCGGCTTGGCGGCGGCGGGGGCGGCGCTGGCGGTCGCAGTCGGCGTCTCCGGCAGCGGGGTCGGATTGGCCGCCGTCGCGGTGGGCGCCGTGGCGACCGCAGCCGGAGTGGTGCCCGGCGCGGCCGTGCCGGCGGCAGCCTGTGCCTTGGCCTTGCGAATCGCCTCGGCGCGCGCGCTGGCAGCCAGTTCGGCGTCGGACATCTGCACTTCCTTGCCGGGCAGCAGGGTGTAGAAGTCGTACTGGGTCTGCGCGTCCTTCTTCGCCTCCGGCTTGGTGCTGCCGGCCGCGTTGGCGGCGGGCTTGGGCAGATCCGGGGCCGCATCGACATCGGCATCGGCCACCGGCGCCGGTTGCGCATCCGGATTGGCGCGCGGGCCGCCCACGCGCAGGAAGTCGCCATCCTTCTTGAACAGGCCCGGCGCGCCGAGGAACACCACCGCGGCGATCGCCGCGCCGGCGATCAGCCACACCCATCCGGGCGTGCCGTTGCCGGTGTTGCGCCGGGCCTGTGTCTTACCGCGTCGTGCTGCCATTTACCGCTTCTCCACTCACATTTTTTCCGGGGCCGAGACGCCCAGGAGATTCAGACCGTTCGCCAGTACTTGCTGCGCCGCCACCGCCAGGGTCAGCTTGGCGTTGCGTTCGCCAGCGTCGTCCACCAGCACCGGGGTGCCGTGGTACCAGGTGTGGAAGGCCGTGGCCAGTTCGCGCAGGTATTGCGCGATCAGATGCGGCTCCAGCGCATGCCCCGCATTCTCCACCACTTCCGGGTAGCGCGAGAGTTCCTGCATCAGTTCCAGCGAGGTCGCGTCGTTCAGCCGGTTCAGTTGCGCCTGGCCGTCGGCCTGGTCGTAGTCCAGCTTCTTCTCCTGCGCCTGGCGCAGCAGGCTGCACACCCGGGCATGCGCGTACTGCACGTAGAACACCGGGTTGTCGTTGCTCTGCTGGCGCGCCAGGTCGATGTCGAAGGTGAGCTGCGAATCGGGCTTGCGCGCGATCAGGAACCAGCGCGTGGCGTCGCGGCCGGCTTCCTCGATCAGGTCGCGCAGGGTCAGGTAGCTGCCGGCACGCTTGGACAGCTTCACTTCCTCGCCGCCGCGCATCACCGTGACCATCTGGTGCAGCACGTATTCCGGCCAGCCCTTGGGGATGCCCAGGTCCATCGCCTGCAGGCCGGCGCGCACCCGCGCCAGCGAGCCATGGTGGTCGGCGCCCAGCTCGGTGATGGCGCGCACGTAGCCGCGCTGCCACTTGCTCAGGTGGTAGGCCACGTCCGGCACGAAGTAGGTGTAGCTGCCGTCGGACTTGCGCATCACGCGGTCCTTGTCGTCGCCGAAATCGGTGGATTTCAGCCACAGCGCGCCGCCGTCCTCGTAGGTGTGGCCGGAGGTGATCAGCTTCTGCACCGCCTCCTCGACCTTGCCGTCGCGGTACAGCGAGCTTTCCAGGAAGTAGATGTCGAAATCCACCCCGAACGCGGCCAGGTCGTGGTTCTGCTCGTTGCGCAGATAGGCCACGGCGAAGCGGCGGATCGCATCGAGGTCCTGCGGATCCTTGGCGCCGGTGACCACGTGGCCTTCCAGGTCCACAGCGGCGCCGGCCATGTAGGCGTCGGCCACGTCCTGGATGTAGTCGCCGCGGTAGCCTTCCTCCGGCCAGTCGGGGCTGTCCGGGGTCTTGCCCAGGGCGCGCGCCTGCACCGAGCGCGCCAGGTTCTCGATCTGGTTGCCGCCGTCGTTGTAGTAGAACTCGCGCTTGGCGTTCCAGCCGTTGGCCTCGAGCAGACGCGCCAGGCAGTCGCCGATGGCCGCGGCGCGGCCGTGGCCGACGTGCAGCGGCCCGGTCGGGTTGGCCGAGACGTACTCCACGCCCACGGTGCGGCCGTTGCCGACCAGGCTGCGGCCGTAGTCCTCGCCCTGCTTGAGCACCGACAGCACCTCGCGCTGGTAGGCGCCGGGACCGAGGTGGAAATTGATGAAGCCGGGGCCGGCGATCTCGACCTTGCTCACGTCGTCGTTGGCCGGCAGCGCGTCCACCAACTGCTGGGCGAGGGCGCGCGGATTGGTGCGCGCGGCCTTGGCCAGCAGCATCGCCGCATTGGTGGCGAAGTCGCCGTGCTCGCGGGTCTTGGGCCGCTCGACCACGAAGTCCGGCGGCAGGGTGTCGGCCGGCAGGGTGCCATTGGCGCGCAAGGCTTCGATGCCTTGACCGATCAGGGCGCGGAGTTGGGATTTCACGAGATCTCTGCTTGAAGCGCGGAACCGGCGATTTTACCCGACCCGCCGCCTCCCGGCCCGCCCCGGGTTCAGCCCGACCTCAGCCGTGACGCGGCGCCCGGCGCGCATCGGCGCCTGGACCGGTCGCCTGCCTTGCGGAATCCCGGCTGGCTGCGCCGGGACGGGCGCCACGCCAGCACGGTTCGCCCCGCATCGCGGCGGCTCAGGCCCAGCCGCGCGACGCCATCGAGACCGGCACGCCGTCGCCGACGATGAAGTGGTCGAGCAGGCGCACGTCGATCAGGTCCAGCGCCTGCTTCAGCCGCTCGGTGACGGCGCGGTCGGCGGGGGAGGGCTCCGGGTTTCCGGACGGGTGGTTGTGGCCGATGATCACCGCGGCGGCATTGAGCGTGAGCGCGCGCCGGACCACCTCGCGCGGGTGCACCTCGGCGCCGTCCAGGGTGCCCTGGAACAGTTCCTCGAAGGCCAGCCAGCGGTGCCGGGTGTCCAGGAACAGCGCGGCGAACACCTCGTACGGCCGCGACCGCAGGCGCTGCGCGAAGTAGCGGCCGGCGCTGACCGGGTTGCTGAGGGTGTCGCCGCGCTGCAGTTCCGCGGCCAGGTGGCGCTGGCCCAGTTCCAGCGCCGCCGACAGCTGGCAGGCGCGCGCCGGCCCCAGCCCGGGCAGGCGCACCAGGTCGCCGGGTGTTCGGTCCAGCAGCGTGCGCAGCGGCCCATGCCGCTGCAGCAGGTCGCGCGAGGTGCGCACCGCGTCGCTGCCGGGCAGGCCGGAGCCGAGAAAGATCGCCAGCAGTTCGGCGTCGGAAAGGGCCCGGGGACCGCGTGCCAGCAGCTTTTCCCGGGGACGTTCTTCGCAGGGCCAGTCGGAGATGTGCATATCGCCAGGGTGCCGGCCGACATGGCGCAACGGTATCAGGCCGCCAAAAACCATCGGGTAAGCTAATCGTCCTTGTATGGGTAGGACATTCCCGACGTGACCCCGATTTTGGAAAGGCCCCTGCAGGGGCGACGTGTGCTGTTGTGCGTCGGCGGGGGAATCGCCGCCTACAAGGCGCTGGAACTGGTGCGGCGCCTGCGCGACGCCGGCGCGGAGGTGCAGGTGGCGATGACCGCCGGCGCGCAGCAGTTCGTCACCCCACTGAGCTTCCAGGCGCTGTCCGGCCATCTCACCCGCACCACGCTGTGGGACAGCGGCGCCGAGCAGGCGATGGGCCACCTGGAACTGGCGCGCTGGGCCGAGCACGTGGTGGTGGCGCCGGCCACCGCCGACCTGCTGGCGCGCCTGGCGCACGGGCTGGCCGACGACCTGGTGGGCACGCTGTGCCTGGCCAGCACCGCGCCGTTGACGGTGTGCCCGGCAATGAACCACCGCATGTGGCTGCACCCGGCCACCCAGGCCAACGTCGCCACCCTGCGCCAGCGCGGCGCACAGGTGGTCGGCCCGAACGATGGCCCGCTGGCCGAAGGCGAGTCCGGCCCGGGCCGCCTGGCCGAACCCGAGCAGATCGTTGCCGCGCTGGCGGGGCATACGGACCAGAGCGCCGTGTCGGCCGCCCCGGCCGCGGCCGCCGTCCCGTCGCGTTCCGGCACTGCCACTGGCACGAGCGCCCTGCGCGGCCTGCGCATGGTGATCAGCGCCGGCCCCACCTACGAAGACCTGGATCCGGTGCGCTACCTGGGCAACCGCAGCAGCGGCAAGATGGGCTACGCGCTGGCCGCGGCCGCCGCCCGGCTGGGGGCCGAGGTGGTGCTGGTCAGCGGTCCGGTGCATTTGCCTACGCCCGCCGGCGTGCAGCGCATCGACGTGCGCTCGGCCGCGCAGATGCGCGAGGCGGTGCTCGGCGCGCTGCCGGCGGACATCTACATCGGCACCGCCGCGGTCGCCGATTACACGCCCAAGCAGGTGGCGGTGCAGAAGATCAAGAAGAGCGGCGAGACCCTGACCCTGGAACTGACCCGTACCCCGGACATCCTGGCCGAGGTCGCCGCGCAGACCCAGGCGCTGAAGCTGGTGGTCGGCTTCGCCGCCGAGACCCACGACATCGAGCGCTACGCCCGTGGCAAACTCGCCGACAAGCACCTGGACCTGATCGTGGCCAACCGGGTGGGGGTGGCCGGCAACGGCTTCGAGAGCGACCAGAACGCGGCCACCGCCTATTGGCAGGATGGCGAACGCGACTTCCCGGCGGTCTCCAAGACGCAGCTGGCCGAACAATTGCTGGACCTGATCGCGCAGAGGCTGCACGCATGAGCACTCCCACGCCCTATCCACTGCAGGTGAAGCTGCTGGATCCGCGCTTCGGCGACAGCTGGCCGCTGCCCGACTACGCCACCGAAGCCAGCGCCGGGCTCGACCTGCGTGCGGCCACCGAGGCGCCGCTGACCCTGGCGCCGGGCGACACCGCGCTGATCCCCAGCGGACTGTCCATCTACATCGCCGATCCGCAGCTGTGCGCGGTGGTGCTGCCGCGCTCGGGCCTGGGCCACCGCCACGGCATCGTGCTCGGCAACGGCACCGGCCTGATCGACGCCGACTACCAGGGGCCGCTGCTGATCAGCGTCTGGAACCGCGGCCGCGAGGACTTCACCATCGCCCCCGGCGACCGCATCGCGCAACTGGTGGTGATGCCGGTCGTGCGCGTCGCCCTGCAGGTGGTGGATACTTTCGCCGACAGCGCCAGGGGAACGGGTGGATTCGGCCATACCGGAGTGCGCTGACAGGGGATCGTCTGCATGAGCGAGGCAACACAAGCGCGGCCGGTGCCGCACGGTTTGCGCAAGGTGGCGCCTCTGCTGACGGTGCTGCTGGTGCTGTTGGTGGTCTGGTTCGGCTGGAGCGGGGTCGAGCAATGGCGGGCCGAGCAAGCCGCCGCCACGCTGGAGCAGGCGCGCGATGCCGCGGTGACGCAGACCCAGCAGGCGCTGGCGGGCGTGGGCAAGCGCCTGTCCGAGCGCCTGCAGCAGCCGGCCGTGCAGGCAGCGCTGAGCCGCGGCGACGCCGCGGCCGCCGCCCAGGCCCTGCGTGCGGACTGGGCGCAGGCCGAGGACGCACAGGTGCTGCCGGCCGATCTGGAACCGGGCTACACCGATGCGGCGCACTTCGGCTACGGCCGCCTGGCGCTGCTGGAGAAGGCGCTGATGACCGGCAAGCTCGCCAGCGCGGTGATCCGCGACGGCGGCGGCCCCCGGCTGGGCCTGGCCTCGCCGGTTTCGCTGGGGGGCAGCGCCGGGGTGGTCTACCTGCGCCTGCCGCTGGCGTTGCTGACCGACCCGGTCGCGCAGGCATCGGTGCCGGGCACCGGCTACCTGGCCCTGCGCCAGGGCAGCTACGACGTGATCGCCGCTGGCGACACTGCGCTGCACGATCGCGCCGACGCGATGTCGCGCCCGGTCGGCGACAGCGGCCTGCGCATGGTCGCCTCGCTGCCGGATACCGAAGCCGGTCCGCTGGGATTGGGCGCGCTGCCTTGCCTGCTGGTCGCCGGCCTGTGCCTGGTGCTGGGCGCGCTGCTGTTGTTGGCCGCGCGCGGGCGCCTGCCGCAGCCGCGGGCGCGCCGCGCCGGCGCGGCGGCCGCCGAAGAACACACCCTGCAGCAGAGCCTGCAACGCCAGGAGCCGCCGCCGCCGCCGTCCGCCACCGAGGAGGCGGCGCCGGCCAAGCCGGTGCCGGCGTTCACGGTGGCGCCGGAGATCTTCCGCGCCTACGACATCCGTGGCGTGGTCGGCCGCGACCTCAGCCCGCAGGTCGCGGCGCTGATCGGCCAGGCGATCGGTGCGGTGATGCAGGAGCAGGGACTCAACGAGGTGGTGGTCGGTCGTGATGGCCGCCTGTCCGGGCCGGAATTGTCGGCCGCGCTGATCGAGGGTCTGCGCCGCGCCGGCTGCCATGTCACCGACATCGGCCTGGCGCCGACCCCGGTGGTGTACTTCGCCGCCTACCACCTGCGTGCCGGCAGCTGCGTTGCGGTGACCGGCAGCCACAACCCGGCCGACTACAACGGCTTCAAGATCGTGGTCGGCGGCGAGACCCTGTCCGGCGCCGCCATCGCCGACCTGCACGCGCGGATCAGCGCCGGCCGCCTGCCGGTGGCCGACGAGCCGGGCCGGCTGCAGCAGCGCGACGTCGGCGACGACTACATCCAGCGCATCGCCGACGACGTGCAGCTGGACCGCCCGCTCAAAGTGGTGGCCGATGCCGGCAACGGCGTCGGCGGCGAGCTGGCGCCACGGCTGCTCGAGGCCATCGGTGCCGAGGTCGTGCCGCTGTACTGCGACGTCGACGGCACCTTCCCCAACCACCATCCCGACCCCAGCGAGCCGCGCAACCTGGAGGATCTGGTGCAGACGGTGCGGCGCTTCGACGCCGACCTGGGCGTGGCCTTCGACGGCGACGCCGACCGCCTCGGCGTGGTCACCAAGGAGGGCACGGTGATCTATCCGGACCGCCTGCTGATGCTGTTCGCCGCCGACGTGCTGCAACGCAATCCCGGCGCGCTGGTGATCTACGACGTCAAGTGCACCGGCAAGCTGTCCGATTACGTGCTGCGCAACGGCGGCAGCCCGCTGGTGTGGAAGACCGGGCACTCGCTGATCAAGGCGAAGATGCGCGAGACCGACGCCGAACTGGCCGGCGAGATGAGCGGCCACTTCTTCTTCAAGGAGCGCTGGTACGGCTTCGACGACGGCCTGTACGCGGCGGCGCGGCTGCTGGAGATCCTGGCCCAGCGCGAGGAATCGCCGTCGGACGTGCTGGCCGAACTGCCCGACAGCGTGGCCACGCCGGAGATCAAGCTGCCGGTGGACGGGCAGGACGCGCATGCGCTGGTCGCCGACCTGGTCGCGCGGGCGCAGCAGGACGGCTCGCCGTTCGCCGGCGCGCGGCTGCTGACCATCGACGGCTTGCGCGCCGATTTCCCCGACGGCTGGGGCCTGGTGCGCGCTTCCAACACCACGCCGGTGCTGGTGCTGCGCTTCGAAGCCGACAACACGGCGGCGCTGGAGCGGATCAAGGCGCTGTTCCGCGCCCAGTTGCAGGCGCTGTTGCCGGCGGTGACGCCGACCTTCTGAGTCGCTCGCCCGCGCCCGGGATCGTCCGGGCGCCGGGCCGCGCGCCGGCTCAGCCGCCGGCGGTGGTCGCGGACTGTGCCGGGCCGCTGCCTCGGGCCGCGCGATAGCGCTGCAGCACGTCCTCGATTTCCTGATCCAGGCCGAGCCGCTGCTGTTCGAAGTTCTTCTGCATGCGCAACTGCCACAGCAAGGCGCGGTGCCGCTGCTGCACATCGACGGCGGTCTTGGCCGGCACGCTCTGCCCGGCCAGCTCGCGCGCGCCGGCGCCGGACAGCAGGCCGATCAGGCCCTGGCGCAGGCTCTCCACGTTGTAGCGCGCGGTCTGGATGTTGTTGTCGACGATGCCGATGCGCTCGGCGAACACCCGGCGCAGTTCGTCCTCGGTCTGGTACGACAGCAGCATCGCCTGGTCGGTGCGCTTGCGCGTCTCCAGCGCGGCCTGGTCGGCGCGTTGCTGCGCGGCGTCGGCGGCGGCCGCGGCGCGTTCCTCGGCATTCAGCGCACGCCCGACCTCGGCGCTGCGCATGCCGCTGGTCGCGTTGAACTCGTCGCGTGCCTGGTTCACCGCCTCCGGCGGCAGCGCATCGCTGCAGGTGCGTTGGCCGCCCTGGTTCCAGCAGTACAGCTTCTTGGACGGTGCCGATGCCTGTTGCGCCGCGACCGGCAAGGCCAGCAGCGCCAGCACGGCCGGCAGGACGCGATTGCGTGGTCGGATCGGCATCGTGGCAGCCCCCTGCTGTCAGCCAGACGAAGCGCAACCGTAGCGGGCCCGGTAGGCCAGCAGCGGTTCGCGGAAGCCGACAAGGTCTGCGTTTCCGTCGATGAATGCAAGCAGGTCGCCAAGATGCGCGACCGAGACCACAGGAACGCCGGCTTCGGCGGCCACCGCCTGCGCCGCGGAGCGGCGGTCGTGCTCGGCGGCGATCTCCTGGCGGTCCAGCGCGACCAGGATCGCGGCCGGCTCGCCGCCGGCGGCCCGGATGATGCCCAGCGCCTCGCGGATCGCGGTACCGGCGGTGATCACGTCGTCCACGATCAGCACCCGGCGGCCGGCCAGCGACGCGCCGATCAGGCTGCCGCCTTCGCCGTGCGCCTTGGCCTCCTTGCGGTTGAACGCCAGCGGCAGGTCGCGCTCGCGCCGCGCGTACTCGCAGGCCACTGCCGTGGCCAGCGGAATGCCCTTGTAGGCCGGGCCGAACAGCAGGTCGAAGTCGAGCCCGGCGGCATCGGCCGCATCCGCGTAGCACGCCGCCAGTCGCGCCATGCTGGCGCCGGAATCGAAGCGCCCGGCATTGAAGAAGTAAGGGCTGAGGCGCCCGGACTTCAGCGTGAACTCGCCGAAGCGCAGCGCCTCCGCGTCCAGGGCCAGTTGCAGGAAACGTTGCCGGTAGTCGGTCATTGGGGGGCCGGGATTCGGGATTGGGGATGACGGGATTCGTAAAAGCATAGCTGGTCGCGAGCGTGCAGCGTCCACGCATGGGGTACGCTTCCACGAATCCCCAATCCCTCCATCCCGAATCCCGGCTCTATGCGCATCATCAGCTTCAACGCCAACGGCCTGCGGTCGGCCGCCACCAAGGGCTTTTTCGAGTGGTTCGCCACCCAGCAGGCGGACGTGCTGTGCGTGCAGGAGACCAAGGCGCAGGAGCATCAGTTGGCCGGGCCGGCGTTCCTGCCGGACGGCTACCGGGTCTGGTTCCGCGACGCCAGCACCAAGAAGGGCTATAGCGGCGTGGCCATCTACAGCAAGCGTGAGCCGGACGAGGTGCGGACCGCACTGGGCTGGCCCGAGTTCGACGAGGAAGGCCGCTACATCGAGGCGCGCTTCGGCAACCTGAGCGTGGTGTCCTTCTACATTCCCTCGGGGTCCTCCGGCGAGCTGCGCCAGGGCTACAAGTTCCAGGTCATGGACTGGCTGCGGCCGATCCTGGTGGAGTGGCTGCACAGCGGCCGCGACTACGTGCTGTGCGGCGACTGGAACATCGTGCGCTCGGCGTTGGACATCAAGAACTGGAAGTCGAACCAGAAGAACTCCGGCTGCCTGCCCGCCGAGCGCGACTGGCTCAACGGCCTGTGCGCCGATCGCGCCGACGACGCCGACCCGGCCAGCGGCCGCGGCTGGGTGGACGCCTACCGCGCGCTGCATCCGGAGGGCCAGGACTACACCTGGTGGAGCAACCGCGGCGCGGCGCGCGCCAATGACGTCGGTTGGCGCATCGACTACCAGTTCGTCACTCCCGCGTTGCGCGAGCGCCTGCAGGGCTGTTCCATCTATACCGCGCAGCGCTTCTCCGACCATGCGCCGTTCACGGTGGACTACCGCGAATGAGCGGCGGTGCTTCCACGGCGCCGGTGTCCTACAAGGGCTGGGCCGGGATCAAGCGCGCCTTCGCCACGCCGTCGGCGGCGACGATGGCGCTGCTGGGTTTCGGCAGCGGCTTGCCGTTCCTGCTGATCGCCTCGCAGACCCTGTCCACGCGCCTGCGCGACGTCGGCCTGGACCTGGGCAGCATCGGCCTGATCAGCCTGGCCAGCTTCTTCTACCTGCTCAAGTTCCTGTGGGCGCCGCTGCTGGACCGCTACCGCTTCCCGCTGCTCGGCTTCCTCGGCCGGCGCCGCTCGTGGCTGCTGGTCTCGCAGTTGGGCGTGGCCATCGGCCTGGTGGCGCTGGCGTTCACCCGCCCCGAACTGAGTGTGGGCGCACTGGTGCTGTGGGTGCTGATCGCCTCTTTCGCCGGCGCCACCCAGGACTCGGTGGTGGACGCCTATCGCATCGAGATCGCGCCGTTGTCGGCGCAGGCTGCGCTCGCCGCGACCTACACCTTCGGTTATCGCATCGGCCTGATCCTGGCCGGCGCCGGCGCGCTGTATCTGGCGCAGTACGGCGACTGGACCGTGGCCTATCTGGTCATGGCTGGGCTGATGCTGCTGCCGATCCTCACCACCCTGCTGTGCCGCGAGCCGGAGGTGCCGGCCTCGACGGTGGTGCGCAGAATCGACGTGGTCGGCGCGTTCTGGCAGCCGATCTCCAGCTTCTTTTCCAGCAACGGCCTGGCGCTGGGGCTGGCGCTGTTGCTGTTCGTGGGCCTGTTCAAGTTCCCCGACCAGGTGATCGGCGTGATGTCCGGCCCGTTCTACCTGGACTCGGGCTTCGACAAGGCCGACATCGCCACCGTCTCCAAGCTGTTCGGGGTCTGGATGGGCATCGCCGGCGCCTTCGCCGGTGGTCTGGCGGTGGCCGCCTTCGGCTTCCGGCGCATGTTGCTCGTCGCCGCGCTGGGCGTGGCGCTGTCCAACCTGGCGTTCCTGCTGATGGCGCACAACCCCGGCCAGCTCTGGTCGTTCTACGCCGCGCTCAGCGCCGACAACCTGTTCCAGGGCTTCGCCGGCACCGTGCTGGTCGCCTTCATGTCCTCGCTGACCGACCGCAACTTCACCGCCACCCAGTACGCGCTGCTGGTGTCGCTGGCCAACCTGCCGGGCAAGTTCGTCGGCGGCGTCTCCGGCTACATCGTCGAAGCCACGTCCTACAGCACCTTCTTCGTGCTCAGCGCCTTCACCGTGATCCCGACCCTGCTGCTGCTGGCCTGGCTGTGGCCGCGGATCCGCGAACAGACGCCACAGGCCACCGCGTCCGGCGATTGAAAGGGCGCCCTGAGGCACGGATGATGGGTAACGGCGCATCCGTGCGCCGTTGCCCGGGAGTCCGCATGAGCGACCTTGTGTTGCGCGATATCGACCCGTTCCTGCTCGAACGCATCCGCCGCATCGCCGTCGCGCGTGGCTGGACCCAACGCCAGGCGGTGCTGGCCTTGATCGAGCAAGGCCTGTTCTCCAGCGAGCACGACGTGCGCAGCGGGTTCGAGCACCGCGAGGTGGATGCGCTGTCGGAGGCGATCGCGGCCTTGCGCGCGCTGCCGTCCGGCAGCGGCTTCTGACCTTCGACGCGTCGCTCAGGCGGGGTGGATCGCGCCGAGGATGCGCGGACCGCGTGCGCCGGTGACCGACGGCAGGTTGCCCGGCAGTCCGGCCAGGGTCTGCCGGGCCAGCCAGGCGAAGCCCATCGCTTCGATGTAGTCCGGGTCCAGGCCCCGCGCCTGGCTCGATTGCACCTGCACGTCCGGCAGCCGCGCCTGCAGCCGCGCCAGCAACAGCGGGTTGTGCACGCCGCCGCCGCACAGCAGCAGTTGCCGGGTCGCCGGCTGCTGTGTCTGCAGCGCGTCGGCGACGGTGACCGCGGTGAGTTCCAGCAGCGTCGCCTGTACCGCGGCCGGCGCAGGCGCCATCGCCTCCAGGCAGGCCTCCAGCCAGCGCAGGTGGAACTGCTCGCGCCCGGTGCTCTTGGGCGGCGGCAACGCGAACCAGGGATCGGCCAGCAGGCGCTGCAGCAGGTCGGCGTCGACCGCGCCGCTGGCGGCGAACGCGCCGCCGGCATCGTAGGGCTGGCCGCGATGGCGCTGGCACCAGGCATCGAGCAGCGCGTTGGCCGGGCCGGTGTCGAAGCCGCGCACGGCGCCGTGCGCCGGCAGCAGGGTCAGGTTGCCGATGCCGCCGAGATTGAGCACGGCCCGGTCCTCGTGCGCCGCCCCCAGCATCGCGGCATGGAAGGCCGGCATCAGCGGTGCGCCATGGCCGCCGGCGGCGACGTCGCGGCGGCGGAAATCGCAGACCGTGGCGATGCCGGTCAACTCCGCGATGCGGTTGCCGTCGCCGAGTTGCCAGGTAAAGGCGGGGTCGGCCAGCGGGCGGTGGCGCACGGTCTGCCCGTGCGAACCGATCGCGCGGACTGCGGCCGGCGCCACGCCGGCGTCGTCGAGCAGGCGCAGCGCCGCCTCGGCGAAGGCGATCGCGACCTCGGCGTCGAGCTTCCCCAGCGCGTCCAGCGAGGCGATGTCGCCGCCTTCGCCCAGCGCGATCAGCGCGGCGCGCTGCTGCGGTGCCCAGGCGTAGGTGCGACCCAGGTGCAGCTGTGGGCGTCCGTCATGGTCGAAGCGCACCAGCGCGGCGTCGATGCCGTCGGCGCTGGTGCCGGACATCAGGCCGAGGAACAGGGCGTCGTCGGAAACGGCGGAAGGCGAGGGCATGCAAGGCACCAGGCGGCGGTCGGCGCCGCAGCGTGGGCCAGGTACCGCCGCCCGTCAATGCGCGGCGCGGCGGAACCGGTCGCTGGCGCTCAGCCGGCGTCGTGCGAGGCGGCGGCCTTGGACGAGGCGACGACCTTCTTCTTCTTCGCCCCCGGCTCGTCGGCATCGGCGTAGATCAATTTCTCCACGCGCTGGATGCGCGCCAGCGCCGGCGAGGTCTGCGCGCGGAACGCGGCCAGTTCGGCGCCGGCCAGCGGGGTCGGCGGCGGCATCGTCACCGAGGCCGGATTGCGCTGCACCCCGTCCACGCGGAATTCGTAGTGCAGGTGCGGACCGGTGGCCATGCCGGTCATGCCGACGAAGCCGATCACCGTGCCCTGGTTGATGCGCTGGCCCACCTTGACGCCGCCGAAGCGCGACATGTGCCCGTACAGGGTGCTGTAGCCCTTACCGTGGTCCAGGATCACCACGTTGCCGTAGCCGCGCTGGGTGCCGACGAACTGCACACGCGCATCGCCGGCCGCCATGATCGGCGTGCCGGTCGGCGCCGCGTAGTCGATGCCCTTGTGCATGCGCATGGTGCCCAGCACCGGGTGCTTGCGCGCGCCGAAGGTGGAGCTGATGCGGCTGTAGGACACCGGCATGCGGATGAAGCTTTTCTTCAGCGGCCGCCCGGTCACGTCGAAGTATTCGGCCGGCTTGCCGCCGCGCTCGAAGCGGAAGCCGCTGTAGGTCTTGCCGCGGGTGGTGAACGTCGCCGCCAGGATCTTGCCGGTGTCGATGCGCTCGCCTTCGCGCCAGGTCTCGTCCATGACCACGCTGAAGCGGTCGCCCGGCTGCAGGTCCTTGTCGAAGTCGATGTCGTACTTGAAGATCTCGTCGGTCATCGTGGCGATCGCCGACGGCGACAGCCCGGCCTTGCGCGCGGCCACGTACAGCGAACTGGTGATCTCGCCGCTGGTGACCACGGTGCGCGTGCTGGTCTCGCGCTCGATCACCTTTTCCTTGATGTCGTCGCCCAGCAGCGACAGCTCCACCCGGTGGGTGGCGTCGCGGTCGAAACGCAGGGCGCGCAGGTCGCCGCCGTCGGCCAGGTCGAAGCCGATCTCCGCGCCCGGGCGCAGCTTGGTCAGCGCGTCGTGGGTGCCCGGATGGTCCAGCACCCGCTGCATCACCGTGGCCGGAAGGCCGAGTTGCTCGAACACCGAACCCAGGGTCTGCCCGGATTGGATCCGCACCACCTGCCAGTTGTCGGTGTTCGCGGCCTGCTGTTGCTGGGCAAGCGAGATCGGCG